>NZ_JBHYJI010000048.1:0-63659 GCF_042740435.1 Streptomyces sp. NPDC059002
AGGCACCGGTCGGTGCCTGGCTGCGGGCCGTTCTGGGTTGATCGCGCCCACGCGGCGGAGCCGCACAATGTCACAGCCCCGCGCCCCTACGGGGCACGGGGGGGGCCGCTCACATCAGTCGATCGGCGGCTGTTCGCGGCGTTCCGTGGGCGACGGGGTGGAACCGCCGCCCATCGGGCCGAAGTTGCCGATCGCGCCGGACAGGCCCTTGAGGGCGTCGCCGATCTCGCTGGGGACGATCCAGAGCTTGTTCGCGTCGCCCTCGGCAATCTTCGGGAGCATCTGGAGGTACTGGTAGGAGAGCAGCTTCTGGTCCGGGTCTCCGGCGTGGATGGACTCGAAGACCGTACGGATCGCCTGGGCCTCGCCCTCGGCACGCAGGGCCGCGGCCTTGGCCTCACCTTCGGCGCGCAGGATCGCGGACTGCTTCTCACCTTCGGCGCGCAGGATCTCCGACTGCCGTACACCTTCGGCCTGGAGGATCGCGGCGCGCTTGTCGCGGTCGGCGCGCATCTGCTTCTCCATCGAGTCCTGGATGGAGGTCGGCGGCTCGATCGCCTTGAGCTCGACGCGGTTGACGCGGATGCCCCACTTGCCGGTGGCCTCGTCGAGGACGCCGCGCAGGGCCGCGTTGATCTCCTCGCGGGAGGTCAGGGTCCGCTCCAGGTCCATGCCACCGATGATGTTGCGCAGGGTGGTGACGGTGAGCTGCTCGATCGCCTGGATGTAGCTGGCGACTTCGTAGGTCGCGGCCCTCGCGTCGGTCACCTGGTAGTAGATGACGGTGTCGATGTTGACGACGAGGTTGTCCTGGGTGATCACCGGCTGGGGCGGGAACGGGACGACCTGTTCACGGAGGTCGATGCGGTTGCGGATCGAGTCGATGAACGGGACGACGATGTTGAGGCCCGCGTTCAGCGTTCTGGTGTAGCGGCCGAAGCGCTCGACGATGGCGGCGCTGGCCTGCGGGATGACCTGGATGGTCTTGATCAGGGCGATGAAGACCAGCACCACCAGAATGATCAGGACGATGATGATTGGTTCCATCGTGGTTCCCCGTACCCTTCATGCCTCGGTGTTCCCGGAAAGATCCGCGACATCGCGAAGATCTTGCTGGTCGAGTCTGTCAGACCGTCGCCCGGTCCGTGGGGCAATCACATGACGATCGCCGTCGCTCCGTCGATCTCGACGACGTCGACCTCCTGGCCCGCCTCGTAGGCGCTGTCCGTGTCGAGTGCGCGGGCCGACCAGATCTCGCCCGCCAGTTTGATGCGCCCGCCGGAGCCGTCGACCCGTTCCAGCACGACGGCCGACCTGCCCTTCAACGCCTCGACTCCGGTGGCCAGTTCCGGGCGCTGTGCGCGGTGCCTGGCCGCGATCGGCCGTACGACGCCGATGAGCGCGACGGACACCGCGGTGAAGACCACGACCTGGAGGACCGTGTCTCCGCCGAGCCCCGCGGTCACGGCGCCCGCGACGGCGCCCACGGCCAGCATGCCGAGCTCCGGCATGGCGGTCAGTACGAGCGGGATTCCGAGCGCGGCGGCGCCGATCAGCCACCACACCCATGCGTCGATGTCCACATGGTCATGGTAGGACCGCAGGTCCCTTCGGGGACAGGGCGCGGATCAGCTGAGCGGGAGCCCCGTGGCGGTCCAGCGGTCGTTCTTCTGCTCGACGACCAGCGGAAGGCCGAAGCAGCGGGAGAGGTTGCGCGAGGTCAGTTCGAGCTCGAGCGGGCCCGCGGCGAGGACCTTGCCCTGGCGGATCATGAGGACGTGCGTGAAGCCGGGGGCGATCTCCTCGACGTGGTGCGTGACCATGATCATCGAGGGGGCGATCGGGTCGCGGGCGAGGCGGCCGAGGCGGCGCACGAGGTCCTCGCGGCCGCCGAGGTCGAGGCCCGCCGCGGGCTCGTCCAGGAGCAGCAGCTCGGGGTCGGTCATCAGGGCGCGGGCGATCAGGGTGCGCTTGCGCTCGCCCTCGGAGAGGGTGCCGAACTTGCGGTCCAGGTAGTCGCTCATGCCGAGGCGGTCGAGGAAGGCGCGGGCGCGCTGTTCGTCGACGTCCTCGTAGTCCTCGTGCCAGCCCGCGGTCATGCCGTACGCCGCGGTGAGGACCGTCTGCAGGACGGTCTGGCGCTTGGGGAGCTTTTCGGCCATCGCGATGCCGGCGATGCCGATGCGCGGGCGCAGCTCGAAGACGTCGGTGCCGGGCTTGCCGAGGGTCTCGCCGAGGACGGTGGCGGTGCCGGTGCTCGGGAAGAGGTAGCTGGAGGCGACGTTCAGGAGGGTGGTCTTGCCCGCGCCGTTCGGGCCGAGGATGACCCAGCGCTCCCCTTCCTTGACCGACCAGGAGACCTGGTCCACCAGAGCCCGGCCCTCGCGGACCACAGATACGTCCTCAAGCTCCAGTACATCGCTCATGAGCGCGCTGTCTCCCATTGCAGTCTCGGTCGTCGCTCGCGCCTGTGGACGCGGCCCCCGGATAAAACCTACGCCACCGGCCGACCGTTCCTGTCGTGAGCCCGGTCCTTAGGCTGTGTGCATGCTCTCGGAACCACGCTCAGGACGCCTGGCCGCATGGGGAAATGCCCTTTTGGCCGGACTTGTTTCTCCGGATGACGCGGTGCTCGCGATGGTCGGCGAGGACGCGGTGCACCGGGTCGAAGGACTTCCCGGTGAGTCGGGCCCGGTCGGACTCACGCTCGCGATGGGACGCCTGCGCAGACTCGGCGTGACGGGTCTGCGGGTGGCGCTGCCCGCGCCGGGGCATCCGCTCGGGCTGAGCGGGCCGCCCGAGTTCAACGCCCGGGCCCTCGACGCGGAGGAGGCCGTCGTCGCGTTCGGCGCGCCGTACGGCCTGGTGCCCGAGGTGTACGAGGCGGGGCCGGACGGCGACGTGCATGTCGAGGTCGTCTGGCACTGCCTGCCCGTGCGCGAGGCGCCGCCCGCCGACGTGCCCTCGCTCGGCGAGGCGGAGCGCGAGCTGGCGGAGGCGCTGCGGGAGGCGACGGAGGTGCTTTCCCGGCTCGATGTCGCGGGGTCGGGTCCGGTCGCGGAGGCGGCGCTCGACGCGTACCGGGCGCGGGCCGAGCGGGGCCGCGAGGTGCTCGCGCCCGGGTATCCGCCGCGTGCGGTACGGGTGTTGGAGCTGGCGCAGCGGGTCGGGCTGCTGATTTCCCTGGCGTACGAGAACGGCCACGGCGGCGCCGTGAGCGCCTCGGAGATGGCCGCGCGGGGCCAGGCGCTGCGTCCGGTGGAGCGGACCGCCAGGCGGGCCCAGGTGGCCGCCTACAACGCGTACGTGGAGGAGCGGGAGCGGCACTGAGCGGCGCTCGCCCCGCAACGGGGAAGGCCCCGCGGACCGTGTGGTCCGCGGGGCCTTCCGTGCCGGTGCAGGCGGTACGTCAGCCGTTCGACGAGGAGTTGTCGAAGGTCGGGTTGAGCGCACCGATGACGTTGGCGCTGTTGCCCGTGGCGTTGACGGGGACGTGCACGGGGGCCTGCACGTGGTTGCCGGAGCCGACGCCCGGGGAGTTCTCGGCCTTGCCGTTGGCGTCCGCGTCGGCGAACGCGGAACCAGCGGAGGCGCCCGCGGCGAGACCGGCGACGGCGATGGCCAGGGCGGCCTTCTTGGCGATGTTCATGGGAAGTGTTCCTCCTGCTATTTCGTAGCGACCCCAGCCGCGGGGTCGCACGCTGAGAAACGCCTGGGCCGTCCGGATGACACGGGGCGGGGTTGCGATGCCCCCGTTTGGATCAATAGGCCGACGATCTGCGGAACTTGCGGGCGCGCCAGGCGTTACGGAGATCCGCGTTTTCGAGCCGGGTGCGGGGTCCGCGGTCCCGGCCCGAAAACGCGGACCGGCCCCCCGGGAAGTACCCGGGGGGCCGGTGGTCCTGCTGGACCCGTGGCGTTCGTCAGCCGTTGAAGCCGTCGTTCGCGAAGGTCGGGTTGAGGCCACCGATGACGGTCGCGGTGTTGCCGACGGCGTTCACGGGGACGTGCACCGGCGCCTGAACCAGGTTGCCCGAGCCGACGCCCGGCGACTCGACGGCCTTGCCGTGGGCGTCCGCACCACCGGTGGCGGAGGCGAGACCGGCACCAGCGGCGACGAGGCCACCCGCGACGAGCGTGACGGCAGCGGCCTTCTTCAGGTTCTTCACTTCAGGATCCTCCTAGCGACTGCCACGGCCAGCCGCCGCAGCATGCACTGGAGAACGGCCGGGCGGCGCGCAGGTTGCGCCGGACAGGGGACATCCACACGACGGTATGAATCTCAGCCCGGAACAGGACGGTCCGCTCTGACCGCCCCGTCGCCGCCCCGGCACCGCCGATCAGCCGGTCACCCCATGTCGTACGGCCCACAGGGCGGCCTGGGTCCGGTCGGCCAGGTCCAGCTTCATCAGGATGTTCGAGACATGTGTCTTGACGGTCTTTTCGGAGAGGACGAGGGCGCGGGCGATCTCGCGGTTCGAGCGGCCGTCGGCGATCAGGCCGAGGACCTCGCGCTCGCGCTCGGTGAGCGAACCGCCCCTGCCCTGCGTGCCGTTGGCCTCTTCCTGGGTGAGCAGGGCGCCCGCCACCTCGGGCTGGAGCAGGACGTGTCCCGCGTGCACCGAGCGGATGGCGCCGGCGAGGGCGTCCGGGTCGACGTCCTTGTAGACATACCCCGCGGCGCCCGCGCGCAGGGCGGGGACCACCGTGCGCTGCTCGGTGAAGCTGGTGACGATGAGCACGCGCGCGGGGTTGGCCAGTTCACGGAGCTTGCGCAGCGCCTCGACGCCGTCCATGCCGGGCATCTTGACGTCCATCAGGACGACGTCCGGCTTCAACTCCTCGGCCTGCGCCACGCCTTCGGCGCCGTCCGACGCCTCACCGACGACCTCGATGTCCTCCTGGATCTCCAGGAACGTACGCAGACCGCGACGGACCACTTGGTGGTCGTCGACCAGCAGCACCCGGATCCCTGCCTTGGGGTTGAGCACAGAGTCAGCCACCGGGAACCTCCATCTCGATCGTCGTGCCCTTGCCGGGCTCCGATTCCACGGTCAGCAGTCCGCCGACCCCGCTGGCCCGGTCCCGCATGGAGACCAGGCCCAAGTGCCGCCCCGCGCGCCGTATCGCATGGGGGTCGAAGCCGCTGCCGTCGTCGATGACGCGCAGGACGGCTCCGGCACCGCGCTTCTCCAGGACCACCGCCACATGCTCCGCCTCGGAGTGGCGCAGCGCGTTGTGCAGGGCCTCCTGGGCGACCCGCAGCATGGCTTCTTCCTGGGACGCGGGCAGCGCCCGTACGCCGTTGCTCTCGAAGGTGACCCGGGCGGAGTGCGCGCGGTGCAGCACCTGGGTGTGCGTACGCAGCGTGGCCACCAGGCCGTCCTCGTCGAGGGCCGCCGGGCGCAACTCCACGACGGCGGCGCGCAGTTCGTCCGCGGCCTCGGCCGCGAGCGCCGCGACCTGCTGCAGTTCGCCCTTGGCCCGCGACGGGTCGCGGTCCACCAGGGCGGCCGCGGCCTGGGCCGTCAGGCGCAGCGAGAAGAGCTTCTGGCTGACGGCGTCGTGCAGTTCATGGGCCAGGCGCGAGCGCTCCTCGGCGATGGTCAGCTCTCGACTGCGCTCGTAGAGACGGGCGTTGGTGAGGGCGATCGCCGCGTGCTGGGCGAGGATGGAGAGCAGTGCCTCGTCGTCCGCGGTGAAGCCGCAGCCGCCCTGGGGCTTGGCGCACTTCTTGTTGGCGAGGAAGAGCGCGCCGAGGGTCTCGTCTCCGTAGCGGATCGGCAGGCCGAGGAAGTCGGACATGTCCGGGTGCGCCGAGGGCCAGCCCTCGAAGCGCGGGTCCTTGCGCACGTCGGCGAGGCGCTCGGGCTCCGCCTTGCGCAGCATCGCGGCGAGGATGCCGTGCTGGCGGGGCAGCGGTCCGATCGCCTTCCACTGCTCGTCGCTGACGCCGTCGACGACGAACTGGGCGAACCCTCCGTGGTCGTCGGGGACTCCGAGCGCCGCGTACTCGGCGTCGAGCAGCTCGCGGGCCGAGGCGACGATCGTCTTGAGGACGTCGCGCACCTCCAGATGCCTGCTCATGGCCAGCAACGCGGCGCTCACCGCGTTCAGGCCGGATCGGGGTCCTTGACTCATGGCCACACCGTACCGGCGGGGTGTGACAGTGCGTATCGGACCTGTGGCGGCCCCCGCCTAGGGCCGGGGGCCTAGGCCCATGGGCCGGGACTAGTCCGAAGGGCCCCGGGGAGTTACGGCCCGCGTACGAGGTGTGAGGCAGGGGGTCGTTCCTACGTTGGGTCTCCTGGACGGACGACCCGAGGGGATGGATGTCATGCCGGTGGCGATCATTACGGGGGCTTCGAAGGGGCTGGGGCGCGCGCTCGGCACGGCGCTCGCGGAGAGCGGCTGGGATCTGGTGCTCGACGCCAGAACGGCCGGGGTTCTCCAGGAGACCGCGCGGGAGCTCTCGAAGGGCGGCGCGCGCGTGGCGGCGCTGGCCGGGGATGTCGGGGACGCGGGGCACCGCGCGGACCTGGTGGCGGCGGCGCGCCGGTTCGGCGGTCTCGATCTGCTGGTGAACAACGCGAGCGCGCTGGGCGCCGCGCCGCTCGTACGCCTGGACGGTCTCGCGCTCGACGGGCTGCGGGCCGCCCTTGAGACGAACGTGGTGGCGGCCCTCGGGCTCGTCCAGGAGGCACTGCCGCTGCTGCGGGCCTCCGCGGGCGCGGTCCTGAACGTCAGTTCCGACGCGGCCGTCGAGCCCTACGAGACGTGGGGCGGGTACGGCGTTTCCAAGGCCGCTCTGGACCACCTCTCCGCGGTGCTCGGGGTGGAGGAGCCCGGGATCCGGGTGTGGGCCGTGGACCCCGGGGACATGCGCACGGATCTGTACCGGGCCGCGGTGCCCGATGATCCGTCGGAGCGGCCGCTCCCGGAGACCGTGGTGCCCGCCTTCCTCGACATCATCGTCCGGCGTCCGGCCAGCGGCCGCTACACGGCGCCCGACCTGCTCGCGGGCGCCCGGTGAGCGTGCTCGGCGCGCCCCTGTGCGTGCCCGACGCGCTCTTCGCCCGGGTGCCCGCCGAGCAGCGGGGTGCCGGGCTCGGCAGGGACGCGGTGCGGCTGCTCGTGTCGCACGGCACCACGGTGACGCACCACGCGTTCACCGAGCTGCCGACGCTGCTGCGGGCCGGGGACCTGCTCGTCGTCAATACGTCGCGGACGCTGGCCGCGGCGGTCGACGGGCGCATCGGGCACGCGCGCGTGGTGGTGCATTTCTCCACGCGGGGCGAGGACGGGCGCTGGGCGGTGGAGCTGCGCGACCCGGACGGGAAGGGCACCACGCGCGCGCGTGCCGGTGGTCCCGCCGGTTCGGTGGTGCGGCTGCCCGGGGACGTACGCCTTGTATATGAGGAGCGGCTCGCGGCGGGGAGCGGGCGGCTGTGGTGGGTGCGGGTGTCGGGCGATGTGCCGGATCTCCTGCGGCGGCACGGGCGGCCCATTCGTTACTCCTATACAGAAAGGGACCAGCCGCTCTCCGCGCACCAGACCGTCTTCGCGCTGCCGTCGGCGGACGGTGCGGGCAGTGCGGAGATGCCGAGCGCCGGGCGGCCGTTCACGGCCGCGCTCGTGGCGGAGCTGGTGAGCAGGGGTGTGCAGTTCGCGCCCGTCACGCTGCACACGGGGGTCGCGTCGCAGGAGGCGCACGAGCCGCCGTATCCGGAGCTCTTCGAGGTGCCGCGGTCGTCGGCGCGGCTGATCAACGCCGCGCGGGCGGGCGGGGGCCGGGTCGTCGCGGTGGGGACGACGGCCGTGCGTGCCGTCGAGTCCGCGGCGGGCGCCGACGGCGTGGTCCGCGCGGCGGCGGGGCGCACCGATCTCGTGGTGACCCCCGAGCGCGGCGTACGCGTGGTGGACGGGCTGCTCACGGGGCTGCACGAGCCGCAGGCCTCGCATCTGCTGATGCTGGAGGCGGTCGCGGGGCGTGCCGCGGTCGACCGGGGTTATGCCGAGGCGGTACGCCGTCTCTACCTGTGGCACGAGTTCGGCGACGTCCACCTCCTCCTCCCGGAGGAGCGTCCTCACTGTGAGCGTTGCTGAGGCAACTCATGGTGAGACTGTTACGCGTCCGATGTGAGCCCGCGCATAGGACGCACATCACGTACGAAGGTCCCTAGTGGATAAGGAATCCCTTTATGTACGGGGGGTGTGAGGGCGTCTGAGGCATCGGCGCACCCCCTGATCCACTACCCGGGATCGTACGTCACACCTTTGCCACAGAATTTTGCTGCCGCTAAGAATTGCTCCCGTCGCTCGGCGCCGCGGTCCCGCACCGCGGCGTTTGTGCCGGAGAAGCAAGTGTCCCCGCCGGACCAGAGCGACCTCCGCTATTCGAAGAGGTCCCACTCGCATGTCCAAGCACAGCACCCCTGGCCATAGTCGCAACACCGTGACCAAGGCCCAGAAGTTCTCGATCGCCGGTGTCGCCACGCTCGGCGCCGCCGCCCTCGCGTTCTCCCTCGTGCCGGGCAGCTCCGAGGCCGGGACCCAGGCCGCCGACGTCTCCCCCGTGGCCTTCGCCGTGTCCTCCGACGCGCAGCAGACGGTCCACGCCAGCGTCACCAAGCAGCAGTCCAACGCCGACAAGCAGGCCAAGGACGCCGCCGCGAAGGCCGCCGCCGACAAGAAGGCCGCCGACGAGGCCGCCGCGAAGAAGAAGGCCGAGGACGAGCGCAAGGCCAAGGAGGCCGCCAGCCGCGCCGCCGCCCGCAAGCCCGTCTACGCCAACAACCTCGACGGCTGGATCCGCCAGTCCCTGGACATCATGAAGTCCAAGGGCATCCCCGGTTCCTACGAGGGCCTGCACCGCAACATCATGCGCGAGTCCACGGGCAACCCGAACGCCATGAACGGCTGGGACATCAACGCCCAGAACGGCACCCCGTCGATCGGCCTGCTCCAGGTCATCCAGCCGACGTTCGACGCGTACCACGTCGAGGGCACCTCGACGAACATCTACGACCCGGTCGCCAACATCGTCGCCGCGGCCAACTACGCGGCCGACAAGTACGGCTCGATGGACAACGTGAACGGCGCCTACTGAGCCTTGATCGCCTGATCAACGGACCTCTTCAGCCGAAGCGAGGCCCACAGACGCCGAAGGGCGGCACCCCGTGCGGGGTGCCGCCCTTCTCGTGTGCCCAGGGGGCACGGTGATCACTTGCGCATGACCTCCGGCTCGTGCCGGCGCAGCAGGCGCGCGACCGCGAAGCCACAGGCGATGCCGAGCAGCAGCAGGACCGTGATGTTGAGGCCCCACTGTCCGGCCGAGTGCTCCCACAGCGGGTCCAGGTCACCCGGCTTCTTCGGGTCCCACGGCGGCATCAGGTGCGCGAGGTCGAGCGTGGCGCCCGCGCCCGCGATGGCCCAGCGGGACGGCATCAGCCAGGCGAACTGCTCCAGGCCCGGCGAACCGTAGATCTGGAAGAGGACACCGGTGAAGACGACCTGGACGATCGCGAACATCACCAGGAGCGGCATGGTCTTCTCGGAGGTCTTTACCAGCGAGGAGATGACCAGGCCGAACATCATCGAGGTGAAGCCGAGCGCGATGATCGTCAGGCAGATCTCCACGGCCGGGGGCATGATCAGGCCCTCTTCCGGGAGGTCGCGGGGCGCGAAACCGATGCCGCAGATGATGACGCCCTGGATGGCCGTGATCACGCCGAGGACGATGACCTTGGACATCAGGTACGCCGAGCGGGACAGGCCGGTGGCCCGTTCCCGTTCGTAGATGACCCGTTCCTTGATCAGCTCACGTACGGAGTTGGCCGCGCCCGAGAAGCACATGCCGACCGCGAGGATCAGCATGATCGTGCCCGCGTCGCCGTTGAACTTGACCGGCGGTTTCGGCGGGGCGAGGCCGAAGTCGGCCGGGATCACGACGCTGACGATGCCGAGGACCGCGGGCAGGATCACCATCAGGCCCATGAAGCCCTTGTCGGAGGCGATCACCGAGACATAGCGGCGGATCAGGGTCCACAGCTGCGAACCCCAGCCCTGCGGTTTCGGCGGCCTGACCGCCTGGGGCGGCGGCATCTGCACGGACTGCGCGGCGACGGCGTCGATGTCCGCGGCGTACATCTGGTAGTGCTGCGAGCCCTTCCAGCGGCCCGCCCAGTCGTAGTCGCGGTAGTTCTCGAAGGCGGAGAAGACGTCGGCCCAGGTGCTGTAGCCGAAGAAGTTGAGGGCTTCCTCCGGCGGACCGAAGTACGCCACCGAACCGCCCGGCGCCATCACCAGGAGCTTGTCGCAGATCGCCAGCTCGGCGACCGAGTGCGTGACGACGAGGACCGTGCGGCCGTCGTCGGCGAGACCGCGCAGGAGCTGCATGACGTCGCGGTCCATGCCCGGGTCGAGGCCGGAGGTCGGCTCGTCCAGGAAGATCAGCGACGGCTTGGTCAGCAGCTCCAGGGCCACGGAGACGCGCTTGCGCTGGCCACCGGAGAGGGAGGTGACCTTCTTCTCCTTGTGGATGTCCAGCTTGAGCTCGCGCAGCACCTCGTCGATGCGGGCCTCGCGCTCCTGCTCCGTGGTGTCCGCGGGGAAGCGCAGCTTGGCCGCGTACTTGAGGGCCTTCTTGACGGTCAGTTCCTTGTGCAGGATGTCGTCCTGCGGGACCAGGCCGATGCGCTGGCGCAGCTCGGCGAACTGCTTGTACAGGTTCCGGTTGTCGTAGAGGACGTCGCCCTGGTTGGCGGGCCGGTAGCCGGTGAGCGCCTTGAGCAGGGTGGACTTTCCGGAACCCGAGGGGCCGATGACCGCGATGAGCGACTTCTCCGGGACGCCGAAGGAGACGTCCTTGAGGATCTGCTTGCCGCCGTCGACCGTGACCGTGAGGTGGCGGGCCGAGAAGGAGACGTCACCGGTGTCGACGAACTCCTCGAGCTGCCCGCCGACCAGGCGGAAGGTCGAGTGGCCGACGCCGACGATGTCGTTCGGGCCGATCAGGACCGTCGAGGACTTCGCGATCGGCTGGCCGTTGACGTACGTGCCGTTGTGCGACCCGAGGTCGTGGATCTCGAAGCGGCCGTCGGGCGTCGCCGTGAACTCGGCGTGGTGGCGCGAGACCTGCAGGTCGGAGACGACCAGCTCGTTCTCCAGGGCACGACCGATGCGCATCTTCCGGCCGAGCGCCAGCTGGTGGAACGTGGTCGGGCTGCGGTCACCGTAGACCGGCGGAGCCCCCGCGACGCCGCCGGAACCGGACGGGCCGCCCTGCTGCGGGGGCACGTGCGGCTGGTGCTGCTGTTGCGGCGGCTGGTGCTGCTGGGGCGGCTGCTGTTGCTGCCAGCCCTGCTGCTGCGCCTGGTACGGGGCCTGCTGCTGGGGTGCCTGCTGGTGCGGGGCCTGCTGCTGAGGGGCCTGCGCGGCCCAGCCGGGAGCCTCCTGCTGGGGCTGCTGAGGCGCGTGCTGCGGCGCGGCCTGCTGCTGGGCGTGCTGCTGCGGCGCCGAGACGGCGGCCGCCGCGGCCGCGCCCGAGGCGCTGCCGGACACATTCACCCGCGGACCGTCGGTCGCGTTGCCGAGGTGCACGGCCGAACCCGGGCCGATTTCCATCTGGTGGATCCGCTGGCCCTGCACGAAGGTGCCATTGGTGCTGCCGTGGTCCTCAATGACCCAACTGCGACCGCTCCAGCTGATCGTGGCGTGACGCCAGGACACCCTGGCGTCGTCAAGCGAGATGTCTCCCTGCGGATCACGTCCGAGGGTGTATGGCCTGGACGGGTCGAGCGTCCAGGTCCTTCCATTCAATTCCAGTACGAGTTCCGGCACTCCATGCCCCACTGAGTTGTCCCCCGAGCTAGCCCCCATCGATGGGGAGTCTAGGGATGTCGAACATCGGGAGGAACTATTTCAGGCGGAGGGCTCTGACCGAAAGTCGGGCCTTGTGAAGACTGCGTACGGGCCTCTACGGCCGTCCCGTTGACGGGGCAGATATCGCCCCGGAGAGTAGTAAGCGCCCATCAGTGCCTACGGATCATGCGCATTGAGAGCATTACGTGCATTTGGGGCGGCGAACTGTGGTTCGGGGGGTCCTCTGTTGCAGACCGACGAATACAAAGGCGAAAGCCGGGGCGTGCGGTGGGGTGACGTGCTGCTCTCCGCGATCGCCGCGGTGAGCTGGGCCCTGGTCGGCATGGCGGGGACGGCGGCGCTCGGGCTGCATCTGCTCGACGCGGACTCGGTGGGCTCACTCGGACCGATGACGGCGGCCACGGTGGTGCTCGGCGCGGGCGGATCGGTCACGCCGTCCGGCGACGTCTCCGCATTCGGCCTGAAGGGTGCGGAAGCGGCCACGGCCATCGACATCGCGCCACTCGGCGTGGGCCTGGTGGGCGCACTCCTGCTGGCCCACTTCTTCCTGCGCTCGCTGCGCGGGGCCGGCGTCACCATCTCGCCCGGTGAACTCGCCGCCCGCCTGGGCGCGGTGATCGCCCTCTTCCTCGCGATGCTCGCGGGCCTCGCCTGGGCAGGACACGACATCATCACGATCGACGGCGAACAGCTCGGCATCGACAAGGGGATCGAGGAAGGGCTCGACAAACTGCCGGGCGGCATCGGCGACAAACTGCCCGGCGGCATCGGGGGCCTGCTGCCCGACCGGCTCGGGGACCTGGCGGCGGCGAAGGCCGCGGTCGGGTTCACGGTGGACACCGCGCCGACGCTGCTCGGCGGCGCGCTCTGGGTGGTCGGCGTGCTTCTCATCGCGCTGCTCGCCTCGCGCCGCACACCGCTGCCGCGCGCCCTCGACGCGCTGCACCAGGTGGTGCGGCCCGCCGTGTCCGCGCTGGTCGCGGTGATCGTGATGGCGGTCGTCGCGGGTCTCGCGGCCGCCGTGTACGCAATGGTGGGCGACGACCACCCCCGGCGGATCGCCGGTGCCGCGCTGCTCGGGGCACCGAACGGCGTGTGGCTCGGCGTCCCCGTCGGGCTCTTCGTGCCGTGGGACGGCAGGGCGACGGGGGCGCTCACCCAGTTCCTGCCGGATCCGGTGGACGACCTCCTGAACGGACCTGCCGACAAGGCGCTCACCCTCGACCGCCTCGCGGAACTCGACGGCCGGGTCTGGCTGTTGGGGGTCGCTGCGGCGCTGATGATGCTGTTCGCGGGGGTGCTCACGGCCGTCCGGACTCCTTGGGTGCGGGGGGTGTCGGGGGCCGGGGCTCTGCGGCGGCGCTCTTCGGGACGGCATTCCTCTCCACGGGATTCCTCTGCACATGAAGAGGGCGTACCGGACGGGGCCGCGCGGGAGACGGGCGCGCGTGAGGTGGGCGCTCTGGGATTCGCGGGGCGCTGCGGCGTGCGGCTCGGGGTCGTGACGGCGCTCGGGCTTCCGCTCCTTGTGTGGCTGACCGGTCTCTCCGCCGATGCCTCGCTGTCCGTGTTCGGCTTCGACGCGTTCGACGCGGGGGTCGAGTTGCACGGGCGGCTGGGGACGGCGGTGCTGCTCGGGGCCGCGTGGGGGTTCGGCGCAGGTTTCGTGGGGGCGCTGCTCGCGGCGGCCACGGGGGCGGCGGGAGGCAGCGCTGCGGTGCTCGCGCTCGCGGGGGGCGAGGGTCCGGCCCGTGCCGCGGCGCCGGAACCGGCCGTGGCAGGAGCATCCGAAGCCGGACCGTCCGAGGCGGGACCGTACCGCCCCGGCACTCCGCACCGGCCGCCGAACCCCGACACGAATCCCTATCTGCGACCGCGTCCGCGCGGGGACGGGGCTCCCCCGCCGGGTGACTCCCCCACCCGGCCGCCCCGGGACGTCTCCGGGGCCCCGACCGTGGTGGGCCCGGTCGTGCCACCACCCCGCCCACGATCCCGCTCGACGGACTGGCCACCGCCACCGCCGCCTCCCCCACCGCCACCGGAGGAGGGCCCGCCCCCACCGGGGAGGCCACGACGCCCGCGCTGAACAGTCCCCTGCTTCGACCTTGCAGCACGGAGCACACAGGTGGGCGGGCCGGCGAATTCTGCCGCGAAACGGCAGGCCAGGTGTCCGGCAGACGGACCGCCCAGGCACCCGCAGGGAGGGGGCGGATACCGTAGGGATCACCATGAGTGCTTCGCAGCCCCCTCAGTCTGCCGACGTCCCGACGCTCCTCGTCAAGATCTTCGGCAAGGACCGCCCCGGCATCACCGCCGGCCTCTTCGACACCCTCGCCGCCTACTCCGTCGACGTCGTCGACATCGAGCAGGTCGTCACCCGCGGCCGCATCGTGCTGTGCGCGCTCGTGACCGAGCCGCCCGCCGGCCTGGAGGGCGACCTGCGTTCCACCGTCCACAGCTGGGCGGATTCCATGAAGATGCAGGCCGAGATCATCTCCGGCATCGGCGACAACCGGCCCCGCGGGCTCGGGCGTTCGCTGGTGACCGTCCTCGGCCACCCCCTGACCTCGGAGTCGACGGCCGCGATCGCCGCCCGCATCACGGCGACCGGCGGCAACATCGACCGTATCTTCCGTCTCGCCAAGTACCCGGTCACCGCCGTGGAGTTCGCGGTCTCCGGTACGGATACGGAGTCGCTGCGCACCGCCCTCGCGCTGGAGGCGTCGAAGCTCGGCGTGGATGTCGCCGTCGTCGCGGCGGGCCTGCACCGCCGTGCCCAGCGCCTGGTCGTGATGGACGTCGACTCGACGCTCATCCAGGACGAGGTCATCGAACTCTTCGCCGCGCACGCGGGGTGCGAGGACAAGGTCGCCGAGGTGACCGCGGCCGCGATGCGCGGCGAGCTGGACTTCGAGCAGTCGCTGCACGCGCGCGTGGAGCTCCTCGCGGGCCTGGACGCCTCGGTCGTCGACAAGGTCCGCTCCGAGGTCCGGCTCACCCCCGGCGCCCGCACCCTCATCCGTACGCTCAAGCGCCTCGGCTACCAAGTGGGCGTGGTCTCGGGCGGGTTCACCCAGGTCACCGATGATCTGAAGGAACGTCTCGGCCTCGACTTCGCCCAGGCCAACACCCTGGAGATCGTCGACGGCAAGCTCACCGGCAAGGTGACCGGCGAGATCGTCGACCGGGCGGGCAAGGCGCGGCTCCTGCGCCGCTTCGCCACGGAGGCCGCCGTCCCCCTTGAGCAGACCGTCGCGATCGGCGACGGCGCGAACGACCTCGACATGCTGAACGCGGCCGGTCTCGGTGTCGCCTTCAACGCCAAGCCCGTGGTCCGCGAGGCCGCGCACACCGCAGTGAACGTGCCCTTCCTGGACACCGTCCTCTATCTCCTCGGCATCACCCGCGAAGAGGTCGAGGCGGCGGACACGCACGCCGACTGACGGCACCGCACTTCTCTCGTACGTCGACGGGGCCCGGCACCGCTTCTGGTGCCGGGCCCCGTCGTCATGGGCGGAAGGGGGCTACTCGGACGGCGCCCAGTAGTCGACGAGCGTGGCCACGCCGGGCTCAAGTGCCTTCCATGAACCGGCGTAGGTCAGGACGGCGAAGGTGGCGGTCGGGAAGCCGCGGCGGTTGAGCCGCGTCCGGGCATCGCCCTCGGCCTCGCCCGCGAGGACGTCGGTCAGGCCCTGCACTCCGGGGTTGTGGCCGATCAGGACGATGTTCTGCACGTCGTCCGGGGTTTCGTTGAGCACGGCGATCAGTTCGCCGGGAGAGGCTTCGTAGAGCCGCTCCTCGTAGACGGTCTTCGGCCGCTGCGGCAGCTCCTGGACGGCGAGCTTCCAGGTCTCACGGGTCCTGGCCGCGGTCGAGCAGAGGGCCAGGTCGAAGGGGATGCCGCTGTCGGCCAGCCTGCGCCCGGCGACGGGGGCGTCCCTGCGGCCCCGATCGGCGAGCGGCCTCTCGTGGTCGGACACCTGCGGCCAGTCGGCCTTCGCATGCCGGAAAAGGACAATCCTGCGGGGTTCTGCGACGCTCATGCATCCCAGCTTCGCATGAAACGCGCCACGGGGCGCAGGGAGTTGACGCGGTCACCCGGCACGGGTGACGGCACTGGTCGGCGGCGGGTCAGGGGGCCATGCGCTGGACCGTCTCCTGTATGCGCTCCAGGAGGTGGGCGACGAACGGCTCGCTGCTCGCGGCGTGCGCGTCCGCGGGGTTCAGGATCAGCAGGAGCAGGGCCGCGAAGGCGACGGCGGGCAGGGCGATCGCCCACCAGGGAAGCTGGATCTCGACACTTCCGGCGTCCGCCGGGTCGCGCCGGGTGTGCGAACGGGCCGACATGCCGCCTCCGTGGTCTTCGAGGTCTGTGTGCCGCGTCTTCGCGGGCACAACTCGAAGTTAGGCGATCGGCGGCCCTCAACCCATCCGGTGATCCACCCACTTGACCCTGAGACTGGCCCCCTAGGGGATGGTGGTGTTAACCCCACCATCCGCCTCGCGGGGGCCGGTTCACGGTGAGGCGACGGACGCGACGATGCCGATGATCACGGTGATGGCCAGCATCGCGCCGAGCACGATGAGCAACTTCTTCTGGCCGTTCTGGGGGTTCGGGTCGAGGACGGGCATACGGTCAGTCTCGCACCCTTTGCCCGAACCCCCGTCGGTGGGGTCAGGCCGTCGCGGCCCTGGCCGCCACCTCGTCCTCGACGGTGCGGTTGCGGCCCGCCAGGGTGCCGATGATGATCTGCGGCACCATCAGGCCCGCCATCAGCGCGATCGGCAGTCCCCAGCCGCCGCTGTGCTGGTAGAGCACACCGACGAGCAGCGGCCCCGGGATCGAGATCAGATAGCCGGTGCTCTGCGCGAAGGCGGACAGCTTGGCCACGCCCACGCTGCTCTTGGCCCGCATCCCGACCATGGTGAGGGCCAGCGGGAAGGCGCAGTTGGAGATGCCGAGCAGCAGCGCCCACGCCCAGGCGCCGCCGGCCGGGGCGAGGTAGAGGCCCGCGTATCCGGCGAGGCCGCACAGGCCGAGGACGATCACGACCGGGCCCTGGTTCGGCAGCCGGGTCGCGACCCGGGGGATGACGAAGGCCAGCGGTACGCCCATGGCCATGGTGACGGCGAGCAGCACGCCCGCCTCGCCCGCGGGCACGCCCGCGTCGCGGAAGATCTGCGGCATCCAGCCCATGGTGATGTACGCCGCGGTGGCCTGGAGCCCGAAGAAGACGGCGAGCGCCCAGGCCGTACGGCTGTGGGTGATGCGCAGTCCGTCGTCCTCCTCCTTGACGGTCCTGCTGACGTGCTCCGGAGCGGCGGCCGATGCCGCGCCCCGGTCACGGACGAGCGGGATCCACGGCAGGACGGCGACGACGGCGAGCCCCGCCCAGACGGCGAGGCCGGTCTGCCAGCGGCCGCCGAGGGCGTCGGTCATGGGGACCGTGACGGCCGCGGCGAGGGAGGTGCCGAGCGCGAGCGCCATCGAGTACAGACCGGTCATCGAGCCGACCCGGTCGGGGAACCAGCGCTTGACGATCACCGGCATCAGGACGTTGCTGACCGCGATGCCCATGAGGGCGAGCGCGGTGGCGGCGAGGAAGCCCGCGGTGCCGCCGATGAAGGGCCTGATCACCAGGCCCGCGGCGATGGCGGCCATGCCGACGCACACCACGGCGCTCGGTCCGAAGCGCCGGGCGAGCCGCGGGGCCATCACGCCGAAGATCGCGAAGCAGAGCGGCGGCACGGAGGTGAGCAGTCCGGCGAGGGTGCCGCTCATGCCGAGGCCGTCGCGGACCTCTTCGAGGAGGGCGCCGAGGCTGGTGATCGCGGGGCGGAGGTTCATGGCCGCGAGGACGATGCCGACGATGACGAGCCGGGTGGCCCACGCGCGCGTGGGGGCCTGTTTCTCCGCGGCCCCGGTGCGTATGGAGGGTGTCTCTGTCGGTGTCATCGTCTCGGTTTTCTCACTAGCCATGGAGCCATCATAGAATCATGGGATGATTGGCTGTCCAGTCCGTTTGCGTCACACGACTCGTCATCCGCTGCGCCACAAGACCCCGGCCACGCACGAAGGAACGTCATGCCACTGACCACCCCTCGCCGTTCGGCACTCTCCGAGCAGGTCATCTCCGAGCTGCGCAATCAGATCTCGTCGGGCGAGTGGCCGGTCGGCTCCCGCATCCCCACCGAGCCCGAACTCGTCGAGCAGCTCGGTGTGGCCAGGAACACCGTCAGGGAGGCCGTGCGCGCCCTCGCGCACAACGGCCTGCTCGACATCCGGCAGGGCTCGGGCACCTATGTCGTGGCGACCAGCGAGCTGGCGGGCGTGATGCAGCGCAGGTTCGCCGACGCGGAGCCGGGGCACATCGCCGAGCTGCGCAGCACGCTGGAGTCGAGCGCGGCGAAGCTGGCCGCGGAGCGCCGCACGGAGAAGGACCTCAAGCAGCTCGACGCCCTGCTGGCGCGGCGCGAGGAGATCTGGGCCTCGGGGGACACGGAGGCCTTCGTGACGGCCGACGCGACGTTCCACATGGCCGTGGTGGCGGCCTCCCACAACGACGTGATGACGGCGCTCTACGCCGACCTCGGCGAGGTCCTGCGGGACTGGCTGCGCGAGGACATCGGCAAGGAGCTGACCCCCGAGACGCACATGGATCACGACCGGCTCGTCGAGGCGATCCGCGCGCAGGACGCGGAGGCGGCCGGGGCCGAGGCGGCGGGCTACCCGTTCATGTGCCGCCCGGCCGCTTCCGGCGGCTGACCCTGGACCGCCCGGTCACGGCTACTTCCGGCGGCTGCCCCTGGACCGCCCGGTCACGGTCATGTCCGGCAGCTGACCCGGGACCGCCCGATCGCCTTCACTTCTGGTGGCTGACCCAGACCGAGCGGACCTCTTTCCAGCAGCGTCCCGTCAGGCGCACGGTCTGCGCGGGCCCCGCATCGACCGGGGCGCTGTCGAGGTCGATGTCCCACCACCGGTCGCACTCCACGTGGAGGCGCACCCGGTCGGTCTCGGGATACGGGTTGTGGCACTCGGCGACCACCCGGGAGCCCTCGACTCCGGTGCGGCACTCCGCACCGAAGGGCCGGGGCCGGGGCTCCGCCGCCACGCGCGCGTGCGCACGCTCCTGCGGCACGCCGCTCGGCGCGACGACCAGCAGGGCGAGGGCGGCGAGCACCGCGGCAGGTGACGGACGCACACTTCAGGGTGCGCGGCACTCCCCCGCCGCCGCCCGGCAAGGGGGCCGAACGGGCGACGCCCCGCCTCCCGCGCGCTGCGGGGGACGGGGCGTCACCGACGTACGACGTACCTGGTCAGGCACCCATCATGTGCACGCCGCCGTCGACGTGGATGATCTCGCCGGTGGTCTTCGGGAAGAAGTCCGAGAGCAGCGCGACGATGCCGCGGCCCGCGGGCTCCGGGTCGGCCATGTCCCAGTTCAGCGGGGAGCGGGTGTTCCAGACCTCCGCGAGGTCGGCGAAGCCGGGGATGGACTTGGCCGCCATGGAGCCGATCGGGCCCGCGGAGATGAGGTTGCAGCGGATGTTCTCCTTGCCCAGGTCACGGGCGAGGTAGCGGTTGGTCGCCTCGAGGGCGGCCTTGGCCGGGCCCATCCAGTCGTACTTCGGCCAGGCGTACTGCGCGTCGAAGGTGAGGCCGACGACCGAGGCACCGCCCTCGAACAGCGGACGGCAGGCCATCGTGAGCGACTTCAGGGAGTACGCCGAGACGTGCATCGCCGTCGAGACGTCCTCGAAGGTCGCCTCGAGGAAGTTGAAGGCACCCTGCGGCGCGAAGCCGATGGAGTGCACGATGCCGTCGAGGCCGCCGAGCTCCTCCTTGACGATGCCCGCCAGGCGGTCCAGGTGCTCCTGGTTGGTCACGTCGAGCTCGATGACCTTGGCGGGCTTGGGGAGCTTCTTGGCGATGCGCTCGGTGAGGGTGGGCCGCGGGAAGGCGGTCAGGATGACCTCCGCGCCCTGCTCCTGGGCGACCTTGGCCGCGTGGAAGGCGATGGAGGACTCCATCAGCACACCGGTGATCAGGATGCGCTTGCCGTCGAGAATTCCGCTCATGGTGATCAGTGACCCATGCCCAATCCGCCGTCAACCGGGATGACGGCACCAGTGATGTACGAAGCGTCGTCCGACGCGAGGAACTTGACCGCGGCGGCGATCTCCTCGGGCTGCGCGTAACGGCCGAGCGGCACCTGGGAGACGATGCTCTTGCGCTGCTCTTCCGTCAGCGCCTGGGTCATGTCGGTGTCGACAAAACCGGGCGCGACGACGTTGAAGGTGAGGTTCCGCGACCCGAGCTCGCGGGCGAGCGAGCGCGCGAAGCCGACAAGGCCCGCCTTGGAGGCGGCGTAGTTCGCCTGTCCCGCGGAGCCGAGCAGACCGACGACGGAGGAGATCAGGACGACGCGGCCCTTCCTGGCGCGCAGCATGCCGCGGTTGGCGCGCTTGACGACCCGGAAGGTGCCGGTGAGGTTGGTCTCGAGGACGGACGTGAAGTCCTCCTCGGTCATGCGCATGAGGAGCTGGTCCTTGGTGATGCCCGCGTTGGCCACGAGCACCTCGACAGGACCGTGCTTCTCCTCAATCTCCTTGTAGGCCGTCTCCACCTGCTCGCTGTCGGTGATGTCGCACTTGACGGCGAGGACACCCAGCTCGGCGAGCTGCTGCGGCGGTTCGCCCGAGCGGCAGGTGATCGCGACCTTGTCGCCTGCTTCGGCGAAGACGCGGGCGATGGCGAGGCCGATGCCCCGGTTTCCTCCGGTGACGAGAACCGAGCGGCTCAACGGATCACCCTTTCGATAGCGGTCGGGTACGTCGAAAACCTATCGGTACCGGCCCTCGTACGGAGAATCGGCGACCGACAGTGGCTAGCAGGACTCGCTGTCGGATCCCTACAGAAAGGTCTGGCCGCCGGGCCGTGCGGCGCGACATGATCGGACCTGACCGGTGCCGACAGCAGGGAGACATCCGTGCCTCATTCCATCGATGAAGCCTTCACGGCGCTGCCGCTGCGGGCTCTCGCCGACGCCGCGCTCGCCCGCGCGCGGGCGCTCGGCGCCGACCATGCGGACTTCCGCCTGGAGCGGGTGCGCAGCGCGTCCTGGCGGCTGCGCGACGCCAAACCGTCCGGCACCTCGGACACCACGGACCTGGGATACGCGGTGCGCGTGGTGCACGGCGGCACCTGGGGATTCGCCTCCGGCGTGGATCTGACGATGGACGCAGCGGCCCGGGTCGCCTCCCAGGCCGTGGCGATGGCGAAGCTGTCCGCGCAGGTCATCAAGGCCGCCGGATCCGACGGGGGGGCACCTCCCACGCCTTTGGGGCAGTGGGGGAGGGTCGAGCTCGCGGCCGAGCCGGTGCACGCGGACAAGACCTGGGTCTCCTCGTACGAGATCGATCCGTTCTCCGTACCGGCCGAGGAGAAGGCGGGGCTGCTCGCCGACTGGAGCGCGCGGCTGCTGGCGGCCGACGGGGTCGCGCACGTCGACGCCTCGCTCCTGACCGTGCACGAGAACAAGTTCTACGCGGACACGGCGGGCACGGTGACCACGCAGCAGCGCGTGCGGCTGCACCCCCAGCTCACCGCGGTGGCCGTCGACGACTCGAGCGGCGAGTTCGACTCGATGCGCACGATCGCGCCGCCGGTCGGCCGGGGCTGGGAGTACCTCACGGGCACCGGCTGGGACTGGGCGGACGAACTGGCCAGGATCCCGGAGCAATTGGCCGAGAAGATGCGGGCGCCGAGCGTCCAGGCGGGCACGTACGACCTGGTCGTCGACCCGTCGAACCTCTGGCTGACCATCCACGAGTCCATCGGCCACGCCACCGAGCTGGACCGCGCGCTCGGCTATGAAGCGGCGTACGCGGGCACCTCGTTCGCCACCTTCGACCAGCTCGGCAAGCTCGCGTACGGCTCGTCCCTGATGAACGTGACGGGCGACAGGACGGCCGAGCACGGGCTCGCCACCATCGGGTACGACGACGAGGGCGTGGCCGCGCAGTCCTGGGACCTGGTCAAGGACGGCACGCTCGTCGGCTACCAGCTGGACCGGCGCATCGCGAAGCTCACCGGTTTCGAGCGCTCCAACGGCTGTGCGTACGCGGACTCCCCGGGCCACGTGCCGGTGCAGCGCATGGCGAACGTGTCGCTGCAGCCCGATCCCGGCGGGCTCGCCACGGACGACCTGATCGCGGGCGTCGACCGCGGGATCTACGTCGTGGGCGACCGGTCGTGGTCCATCGACATGCAAAGGTACAACTTTCAATTTACTGGGCAGCGCTTCTACAAGATCGAGAACGGGCGGCTCACCGGGCAGCTGCGCGATGTCGCCTACCAGGCGACGACCACCGACTTCTGGGGCTCGATGGCCGCGGTCGGCGGCCCGCAGACGTATGTGCTCGGCGGCGCGTTCAACTGCGGCAAGGCCCAGCCGGGCCAGGTCGCCGCGGTCTCGCACGGCTGCCCGTCCGCCCTGTTCCGGGGCGTGAACATTCTGAACACCACGCAGGAGGCCGGTCGATGAGCCGCAGCGCCACCAAGCCGCACGAGATCGTCGAGCGCGCCCTCGAACTGTCCACCGCCGACGGCTGCGTGGTGATCGCCGACGAGGAGTCGACGGCGAACCTGCGCTGGGCGGGCAACGCCCTCACCACCAACGGCGTCACCCGCGGCCGCACCCTCACCGTCATCGCGACCGTCGACGGCAAGGAGGGCACCGCCTCCGGCGTCGTGACCCGCTCGGCCGTAACAGCGGACGACCTGGAGCCGCTGGTCAGGGCCGCCGAACAGGCCGCGCGCACGGCGGGCCCCGCCGAGGACGCACAGCCCCTTGTGACCGGCACCGCCGCGTCCCCCGACTTCACGGACGCGCCCGTCGAGACCTCCTCCGCGGTCTTCGCGGACTTCGCCCCCGCGCTCGGCGAGGCGTTCGCGCGGGCCAGGGCGGGCGGCCGCGAGCTGTACGGCTTCGCGAACCACGAGTTCGTGTCGAGCTATCTCGGTACGTCGACGGGGCTGCGCCTGCGGCACGACCAGCCCAACGGCACCCTCGAACTCAACGCCAAGTCGCCGGACCGCACCAAGTCGGCGTGGGCGGGGCGGGCCACCCGCGACTTCAAGGACGTCGACCCGGCGGCGCTCGACGCGGAGCTCGCGCAGCGCCTCGGGTGGGCGCAGCGGCGCATCGAGCTGCCGGCCGGGCGGTACGAGACGCTGCTGCCGCCGACCGCCGTGGCGGATCTGCTGATCTACCAGTACTGGTCGTCGTCGGCACGGGACGCCGCCGAGGGCCGCACGGTGTTCTCCAAGCCGGGCGGCGCCACGCGCCTGGGCGAACGCCTCGCGGAGCTGCCGCTGACGCTGCGCAGCGACCCGCACGAGCCGGGTCTGGAGTCGGCGCCGTTCGTGCTCGCGCACGCCTCGGGCGGGGACTCCTCCGTCTTCGACAACGGCCTGCCGGTCGGCCCCACCGACTGGATCCGCGACGGCGAGCTCGCCCACCTCGCCACCAGCAGGCACAGCGCGGGCCTGACCGGACTGCCGGTGGCGCCCGCCATCGACAACCTCGTCCTCGAAGGGGGCGGCGACCGTTCGCTCGACGAGATGGTCGCGGCCACCGGGCGCGGCCTCCTGCTGACCTGCCTCTGGTACATCCGCGAGGTCGACCCGGCGACGCTGCTGCTCACCGGGCTCACCAGGGACGGCGTCTACCTCGTGGAGAACGGCGAGGTGGTGGGCGAGGTGAACAACTTCCGGTTCAACGAGTCGCCGGTCGGCCTGCTCGGCAGGGCCACCGAGGCGGGCCGCACGGAGAAGACGCTGCCGCGCGAGTGGGGCGACTACTTCACCCGGGCCGCGATGCCCACGCTCCGCGTCCCGGATTTCAATATGAGTTCGGTCAGCCAGGGCGTATAACCTCGGACCGTGCACGTCGTGCGACGTGCGAGCACATCCGAAGTGCACCCCATCAGCACACCCGAGGAGACGCGAGACCCGTGACGGACATCGTCGACGAGCTGAAGTGGCGGGGGCTTTTCGCCCTGTCCACCGATGAAGACGCACTGCGCAAGGCGCTCGCGGACGGTCCCGTCACGTTCTATTGCGGCTTCGACCCGACCGCGGCGAGCCTGCACGTGGGACACCTCGTGCAGGTCCTCACGCTGCGCCGGCTCCAGCAGGCGGGGCACCGTCCGCTGGCCCTGGTCGGCGGCGCGACGGGCCAGATCGGTGACCCCAGGCCGACCGCCGAGCGCACCCTGAACGACCCGGAGACGGTCGCGAACTGGGTGGGCAGGCTGCGCACCCAGATCGAGCCGTTCCTGTCCTTCGAGGGCGAGAACGCCGCGACGATGGTCAACAACCTGGACTGGACGGCGGGCCTTTCCGCCATCGAGTTCCTGCGGGACATTGGCAAGCACTTCCGGGTGAACAAGATGCTCACCAAGGAGTCGGTCGCCCGCCGCCTGGAGTCCCAGGAGGGCATCAGCTACACGGAGTTCAGCTACCAGCTGCTGCAGGGCATGGACTTCCTGGAGCTGTACCGGCGGCACGGCTGCACGCTGCAGACCGGCGGCAGCGACCAGTGGGGCAACCTCACGGCGGGCATCGACCTGATCCACCGCCTGGAGCCGGACGCGACGGTGCACGCCATGGGCACGCCGTTGATGGTCAAGGCGGACGGCACCAAGTTCGGCAAGACCGAGGGCGGCGCCGTCTGGCTCGACCCCGAGCTGACCACGCCGTACGCGTTCTACCAGTTCTGGCTGAACGTGGATGACCGGGACATCTCGACGTACATGCGGATCCTCTCCTTCAAGTCCCGCGAGGAGCTCGAGGAGATCGAGAAGCAGACCGAGGAGCGTCCGCAGGCACGTGCCGCGCAGCGCGCGCTCGCCGAGGAGCTGACGACGCTGGTGCACGGCGCCGACCAGTGCGCCGCGGTCATCGCCGCGTCCAAGGCCCTCTTCGGCCAGGGCGAGCTGGCCGGGCTCGACGAGGCGACGCTGGCCGCGGCGCTCTCGGAGCTGCCGCGCGTCGAGGTCGCCGAGCTCGGCCCGGTCGTGGACCTGCTCGCCGAGGTCGGCCTGGTGGCGAGCAAGTCCGCCGCCCGGCGCACGGTCAAGGAGGGCGGTGCCTACGTGAACAACGTCAAGGTCGCCGCCGAGGACGCCGTCCCGGCCCGCGACGACCTGCTGCACGGGCGCTGGCTCGTGCTGCGCCGCGGCAAGAAGAACCTGGCCGCGGTCGAGGTCACCGCGGGCTGACGCCCGGTACATCCCGTACGACGGCGAGGGCCCGGTTCCCCCAGGGGGGGCCGGGCCCTCGCCGTACGCACGGATCACACGTCGTCCGCGCGGATCACGTCGCTTGTTTGTTGCCCTTGATCATCTTGTACGCGGCGTCACCGAGGCCGACCACGACGACCGCGGCGGCCAGTTGCAGAGCGTGTCGGCCCCAGTCGATGCCCCGGGTCTCGTTGATGCCGAACTGCGTCGCGAGCCAGTTGCCCACGACCGCGCCGATGATGCCGAACACGGTGGTCAGCCAGAGCGGACTGTGCTGCTTGCCGGGCAGGATCGCCTTGGCGATCAGCCCCAGCACGAATCCCACGATGATCGCCCACAACCAGCCCATCACTGCCTCCTCGTACGGCTCGACATGAGCAGTACCGTCAGTGTCGGCCCGTCCCCCGTACGGCGCATGTCGGGTACCCCCATACGTGGCACGGCGCAGGAAGTACACCGAGGTGAGGCCTCCCCCGGTCTCGTAGGCGACGGAGCCCCGGCGTAACGTGGAACGCAGTCCGGGCCGGGGAGAGCCCGGCGGACGGGCAGGTGGTGGAACGTGATGCGGAAGCAGAGCAGCGGCCAGGTCTTCCGGATCACGGGAGCGCGGCAGGGTCTTGCGGAGGACGTCCGCGGCAGGCAGCGCCGGTATGTGATCTCGATGTCGGTCAGGACCGTGTCGGTCGTCGCCGCCGCCGTGCTGTGGAACGTCGAGCGGCATGTCGCCCTCGTCGCTCTGGTACTCGGTGTTCTCCTCCCGTACATCTCCGTGGTCATCGCGAACGCCGGTCGCGAAAGCAATCCCTCGCTCCCCTCGACGTTCGTACCCGCCCCTTCTCGGCCAATGCTCGCGCCGCCCGCTCCCGCGGGTCCGGCGGAATCCGTCCCGGAAGATCCCCTGGGGCCCGCCCACGACCAGCGGCGCGGCTCATCGCGTGATCAGAAGTGACCGTCGACGTTCCGCCAAGCTCAAATAAACCTCAGATCAATCATGTAGTTCCGGTGCCAGTCACCGGGTCCCCCATGACATACTTCGTACGCGCTCCGCATCCCCCGTCGGAGCGACAGACCGACGCCGGGCAGCTCCCCCCGTGGCTGCTCGGCGTCGCCTTGTTTTGAACGCACTTGGACGCGACTGTGAGTGACGAAACCCCCATCTGTTCCGCCAAGGGCTGCCGCGTGGCCGCGGTCTGGGTGCTCGCCTGGAACAACCCCAAGATCCACACCCCGGAGCGCCGCAAGACGTGGCTCGCATGTGGGGAACACCGCGAGCACCTCTCTCAATTCCTCGGTGTGCGCGGCATGTTGAAGGAAGTCGTGACGCTGTCCGAGTGGGAGTCGCGCGACGGCGGTGCGGACGGCGCGACCGCGGAACGCTGACGGCGCCCCGCGGATAGCGCTGACGCCGCCCCGCGGATCCGGTCGACTCCCCGCCCCTGGGCCCCTCGGCGGTTCAGCCGCCGATCGCCGACATGGGCCGATCCGGCTGCAGGAACGACGGGTCGTCCAGGCCCGAGCCCGCCTTCTTGCCCCACATCGCGAGCTTCCAGATGCGGGCGATCGCCTCGTCCGAGCCGTCCGTGCTGTCCTCAGGAGCCGCGCGCAGGGCGCCGCGCAGGTCCGTCTCCTCGGTGGCGAACAGGCAGGTGCGCACCTGGCCGTCGGCCGTCAGTCGCGTGCGGTCGCAGGCCGAGCAGAAGGGGCGGGTGACGGAGGCGATGACGCCGACGCGGTGCGGGCCGCCGTCGACGATCCAGCGCTCGGCGGGGGCGGAGCCGCGCTCGCCCGAGCCCTCCTCGGTGAGCTCGAAGCGGGTGCGCAGGGACTGCAATATGTCACCGGCAGTGATCATTCCGTCGCGCTTCCAGCCGTGCTGGGCGTCCAGGGGCATCTGCTCGATGAAGCGCAGTTCGTAGTCGTTCTCGACGGCCCAGGCCAGGAGGTCGGGGGCCTCGTCGTCGTTCAGGCCCGGCATCAGGACCGTGTTGACCTTGACCGGGGTCAGGCCCGCGTCGCGGGCGGCTTCGAGGCCCTCGATGACGTCCTTGTGACGGTCACGGCGGGTGAGCGTCTTGAAGACGTCGGGGCGCAGGGTGTCCAGGGAGACATTGACGCGGTCGAGGCCCGCCGCCTTGAGGGCCTTGGCGGTGCGCTTGAGGCCGATGCCGTTCGTCGTCAGGGACATCTTGGGGCGCGGCTCCAGCTGGGCGCAGCGCTCGACGATGCCGACGAGGCCGGGGCGCAGCAGCGGCTCGCCGCCGGTGAAGCGGATCTCGGTGATGCCGAGCTGCGTGACGGCGATCCGCACGAGGCGGACGATCTCGTCGTCGGTGAGCAGGTCGGGCTTGGCCAGCCACTGGAGGCCCTCTTCGGGCATGCAGTACGTGCAGCGCAGATTGCAGCGGTCGGTCAGTGATACGCGCAGGTCAGTGGCTACTCGGCCATAGGTGTCGATGAGCACTGCGGCCCCCTCCCCGGCGGTTGGATGCGGATGGTCCCGATCTCGGTGTTCCGACTTCTTTCGACCTTACGTCAGACCTCTGACAACGCCACGGGCCATTTGGCACGAGGAACGGCGCGGCCGCGTCGTAGGACTCTACGACGCGGCCGCTACGAGCGTGTGAACGGTTCCTGGTCAGTGGGCCCCGACGCCGGTGAGGGACTTGACCTCCAGCTCGGCGTACTTGCCCTTGTCCGGCTCCTCCTTGGACAGGAGCGAGCCGAGCCAGCCGAGCAGGAAGCCCAGCGGGATGGAGATCAGGCCAGGGTTCTCCAGCGGGAAGAAGTCGAAGTTCGCGTCGGGGAACATCGAGGTGGGCTTGCCGGAGACGACCGGTGAGAACAGCACGAGGCCGACGGCGGCGATCAGCCCTCCGTAGATGGACCAGAGCGCGCCCTGGGTGGTGAACCGCTTCCAGAACAGGCTGTAGAGGATCGTCGGCAGGTTCGCGGAGGCCGCGACCGCGAAGGCGAGGGCGACGAGTCCCGCGACGTTCAGGTCGCGGGCCAGGGCGCCGAGCGCGATGGAGACGATGCCGATGAAGACGGTCGACCAGCGGGCCGCCTTCATCTCCTCCTTCTCGGTGGCCTTGCCCTTGCGGATCACGTTCGCGTAGATGTCGTGGGCGAACGAGGACGACGAGGCGAGGGTGAGGCCCGCGACGACCGCGAGGATGGTGGCGAAGGCGACCGCGGAGATCACCGCGAGCAGGATGGCGCCGCCGGTCGAGTCGCCACCGCCGCCGATCTC
Organism: Streptomyces sp. NPDC059002; assembly: GCF_042740435.1. Classification (NCBI taxonomy): domain Bacteria; kingdom Bacillati; phylum Actinomycetota; class Actinomycetes; order Kitasatosporales; family Streptomycetaceae; genus Streptomyces; species Streptomyces sp. NPDC059002. The sequence goes on from NZ_JBHYJI010000048.1 coordinate 28,445, forward strand.
CAGGGCGGCGAGCGGCGCCGCGGTGTTGCCCGCCTTGTTCGAGGCGATGATGTCGCCGGGCTTGAGCAGGGCCGCGGCGCCGAAGCCGAGGACGATCGTCATCAGGTAGAAGGCGCCGATGATGCCGATCGCCCAGTTCACGGACTTACGGGCGGCCTTGGCCGTGGGCACCGTGTAGAAGCGGATCAGGATGTGCGGCAGGCCCGCGGTGCCGAGGACCAGAGCGATGCCGAGCGAGATGAAGTCCAGCTTCGAGGTGCCGGTGGCGCCGTACTTGAGGCCGGGCTCCAGGAACGCCGAGCCCTTGCCGCTGTTGGAGGCGGCAGTGCCGAGCAGGTCGGAGATGTTGAAGTTGAACTTCAGCAGGATCAGGAAGGTGATGAGCACGGTGCCCGCGATGAGCAGGACGGCCTTGACCATCTGCACCCAGGTGGTGCCCTTCATGCCGCCGATGGTGACGTAGACGATCATCAGGACGCCGACCAGGGCGACGATGAGGATCTTCCCGGTGTCGGTGGTGATGCCGAGCAGCAGGGAGACGAGCACGCCCGCGCCCGCCATCTGCGCGAGCAGGTAGAAGATCGACACGACGATGGTGGAGGTGCCCGCCGCCGTTCGGACCGGGCGCTGGCGCATCCGGTAGGCGAGGACGTCGCCCATCGTGTAGCGGCCGGAGTTGCGCAGCGGCTCGGCGACCAGGAGCAGCGCCACGAGCCAGGCGACCAGGAAGCCGATGGAGTAGAGGAACCCGTCGTACCCGAAGAGGGCGATGGCGCCCGCGATGCCGAGGAAGGACGCGGCGGACATGTAGTCGCCGGAGATCGCGAGGCCGTTCTGGAAGCCGGTGAACTGGCGGCCGCCCGCGTAGAAGTCGGCGGCGTTCTTGGTCTGGCGGCCCGCCCAGACGGTGATGACGAGGGTCGCGACGACGAAGGCCGCGAAGAGGCTGATGATCAGCGGCCGGTGCTCGGAGGCGTCGGATGCCGCCGCGAGGTCGATGACGGCGGTGTGCGCGGGGCTCATGCGTCGCCCTCCATACGGGACTTGATCGCCTCGGCCTTCGGGTCGAGCTTCGACGCGGCGTGGCGCGAGTAGAACCAGGCGATGAGGAACGTGGTCAGGAACTGCCCGAGGCCGAGCGCAAGGGCGACGTTGATGTTGCCGAACAGCTTGGTGCCCATGAAGTCGTCGGCGTAGTTCGAGAGCAGGACGTACACCAGGTACCAGGCGATGAAGGCGACGGTGAGCGGGAAGGCGAACGAGCGGTGCGCGTGGCGCAGTTCGCCGAATTCAGCGCTCTCCTGCACCTCGATGAACTCCTCCGTGGAGGGCGCGTGGGGAGTGGGGTCTGATCCGCCCTTCGAAGGTGGCGGTGCGTCGGTGGCCACGGAGTCTCCTCGTGGTGCGGGTGGGGTGGGGACGGACAGTTGTTCCATGGGGCTCTGGCTTTCACTCCGGCGTGACGCGGATCACGTGAGCCACGGATGGCGATGCTAAGGCCACCGGACGTGATCCGACAGGGGGTTGATGTTGCTTCCGTTGCCTGCTCAACGCCAAGGCGGCACGCGCGACGTGGCCCAACTCCCCGCTTTCTTCGGGAAGTCATTGCTGGCCTGGGAGTTTCCGGGTTAGCTTCACCCTGAACGACCCGTCATGTACCTGCCCGAGCACCACCTGTGTTCGGGCAGTTCCGTATGCGATTCCGTGTGCGGTTCCGTCTCCGGATGATGTGGAGATCCCATGGCTCATCTGCGTTCCAGACGCCGTACGGCGCTCGCCCTGCCGCTCGGCATCGCCCTGGCCGCCTCGCTCGGCTTCGTGCCGGGCGCCGCGTCGGCGGCACCGAACGAGTCGCCCGCCCCGGTGTCGGCCCAGGCCGCGAAGGACGCCCCCGCCCTCGCGTACGTCGTCAACACCCGCACGGATCACCAGACCATCGAGTACGTGAAGAAGGCGATAGCCAAGGCCGGAGGGTCGGTCGTCGTCGCGTACGAGAAGATCGGCGTGATCGTCGCGCACTCCTCGAACCCGGACTTCGGCAAGCAGATACGCGAGGTCCGCGGAGTCCAGACGGCGGGCGCGACCCGCACCGCCCCGCTGACCCCGGCGGGCACCACGGAGGACGGCGCCCCGAAGCTGCTTTCCAAGGCCGACGCCAAGTCCCTGGAGGCCGCCGCCGCTTCGGGCGACGAGCCGCTGGAAGCGGACCAGTGGGACCTGCGCGCGATAGGCGCCGACAAGGCCGCCAAGATCAACCCGGGCAGCGCGAAGGTCACCGTCGGCGTGATCGACACCGGCGTCGACGACACCCACCCGGATCTCGCGCCCAACTTCTCGCCGTCGCAGTCGGCGAGCTGTGTCGGCGGCAAGGCCGACACCTCGGCGGGCGCCTGGCGTCCCGCGAAGAAGGACCACTTCCACGGCACGCACGTCGCGGGTGAGATCGCCGCCGCGCGCAACGGCGTCGGCGTCGCGGGCGTGGCGCCCGGCGTGAAGGTCGCCGGCATCAAGGTGGCCGACCCGGTCAGCGAGCTGTTCTACCCGGAGAGCGTGGTCTGCGCCTTCGTGTTCGCCGCCGACCACGGCGTGGAGATCACCAACAACAGCTACTACGTGGACCCGTGGCTGTACAACTGCAAGGACGACCCGGACCAGCGGGCCATCGTCGACGCGGTCAACCGCGCCCAGCTGTACGCCCAGCGCAAGGGCACCCTCAACCTCGCCTCCGCGGGCAACTCCAACCACGACCTGGACTCGGACGCGATCGTCGACGACTCCAGCCCGGACGACTCCACTCCGGTGACCCGCACCATCGACCCGCACGAGTGCTTCGACGTACCCACCCAGCTCCCGGGCGTCGTCACGGTCAGCGCGACGGGCGTCAAGAACCTGAAGTCGATCTACTCCAGCTACGGCAAGGGCGTCATCGACGTCGCGGCGCCGGGCGGCGACAAGTTCCAGATCCCGGCCGACACCCCGTCGAAGAACGGCCGCATCCTCTCCACCATGCCGGGCGGCGAGTACGGCTGGCTGCAGGGCACCTCGATGGCCTCGCCGCACGCCGCGGGCGTCGCCGCGCTGATCAAGTCCACGCACCCCAAGGCGGGCCCCGCCGAGCTGCAGCGGCTGCTCAAGAAGCAGGCCGACAAGCTCTCCTGCCCGGAAGGTCCCTACGACCCGGACGGTGACGGCGACGTCGACGCGATCTGCCAGAGCGGCGGCAAGGACAAGAACGGCTTCTACGGCAGCGGGCTCGTCGACGCGCTCGACGCCGTGCAGAAGTGATGGGGAGAGCGAACGTGAACAGGTCCTTGACCAGTGCCGCAGCGGTCACGCGTGCCCGTCGCGCGCTGGCCCTTCCGCTCGGCATCGCGGTGGCGTCGGCCGTCGCCTTCCTGCCGACGACGGCCTTGGCGCGCCCCGCCGACCTGCCCGGCGCGAGCCCGGCGGCCGCGCCCGCCCCGGACGGCACGTCGATGAGCTACGTCGTGAACGTCCGTCCCGGTCACGGGAGTTCGGCGCAGGCGAAGAAGGCCATCGCCAAGGCCGGCGGCACCGTCGTCATCGCGTACGACAAGATAGGCGTCATCGTCGTCCACGCGTCCGACCCCGGGTTCGCGGCGAAGATCCGCAAGGTGAAGGGCGTGCAGTCGGCGGGCGCGACGCGCACCGCGCCGCTGTCGGCGCAGTCGAACGACGCGATCGAGTCCGAGCGGCCGCTGACCGCCGCCGAGGCGAAGGCCGCGGCGGGCAAGGCGTCGGCGGGGCAGGACGAGCTGGAACCGCTGCAGTGGGACCTGCCCGCCATGAAGGCGGACAAGGCCCACGAGGTCTCGCTCGGCAGCCCGGAGGTCACGGTCGGCGTCCTCGACTCCGGGGTCGACGACACGCACCCCGACATCGCGCCGAACTTCGACCGCGAGGCGTCCGCGAGCTGCCTGGGCGGGGTGCCCGTGCAGAAGGACAGTGCGTGGCGTCCGGTGGCCAAGGAGAGCGACCACGGCATGCACGTGGCGGGCACGATCGCCGCCGCGAAGAACGGCACCGGTGTCACGGGCGTCGCGCCCGGCGTGAAGGTGGCGAGCCTGAAGGTGGCGGAGCCCGCGACCGGCATGTACTACACGGAGGCCGTGGTCTGCGGCTTCATGTGGGCGGCCGACCACGGCGTCGACGTCACCAACAGCAGCTACTACACCGACCCGTGGCTGTTCAACTGCACGACGGACGACGACCAGAAGGCCCTGGTCGACGCGGTCGGCCGGGCCACCAGGTACGCGGAGCGCAAGGGCGCGGTGAACGTCGCGGCCGCGGGCAACGCCAAGACCGACCTGGCCCAGGACGAGATCCTCGACGACTCGAGCCCCGACGACACCACTCCGGTGCCGAGGACCATCAAGACCGAGGACTGCTTCGACATCCCGTCGCAGCTGCCGGGCGTCGTGACGGTCTCCGCCACCGGCGCGAAGGGCCTCAAGTCGTCGTACTCGAACTACGGCGACGGCGTCATCGACATCGCGGCGCCGGGCGGCGACTCCACCAAGCTCCAGCCCCCGCAGGCGCCGGCCACCGACGGCCGGATCCTGTCGACGCTGCCCGGCGGCAAGTTCGGCTACAAGGCGGGCACGTCGATGGCGTCCCCGCACGTCGCGGGCCTCGCCGCGCTGATCAAGTCCACGCACCCGCACGCGTCGGCGGCCCGGGTCAAGGCGCTCATGTACCGCCAGGCGGACCCGATGGCGTGCACCGATCCGTACGACATCGACGGTGACGGCAAGATCGACGCGGTCTGCGAGGGCGACACGAACAAGAACGGCTTCTACGGCGTGGGCATGGCCGACGCGCTGGACGCCGTGAAGAAGTAGCAGCGCGTCAAGAAGTAGCAGCGCGTCAAGAACTAGCAGCGCGTCAAGAAGTAGCAGCGCGTGAAGCAGCAGCGGCAGGGGCACGGCTCCGCTTCCCCGGCGGTCGTACGGAAGTGGCGCCGTGTCAGCGCGTGTTGGGCCGGGCGGCCGAGGGTCGCCCGGCCCTTCCGCGCACGGCATAGTGCATGCATGACGCACACATCACCGGACGCCACCCGCTCCGCCTGGACCGCACTCGGCGGCGATCCCGCGCTCCTGCCCCGGATCGCCTCCGTCACCCGCGACGGCGCGCTGCCCGCCCGCCTCCCGGTCATCGGGCTCGCCCGGGCCTGTACGGGCGTCTGCGCGCTGGCCGCCGCCGAGCTGACCGCGCGGCGCACCGGGCGCGACGTGCCGCGGGTCCTGGTCGACGACGGCGCGGTGGCCACGGCCTTCACCAGCGAGCGGCACCTCCTGGTCGACGGCAGGGCGCCGGTGACCTTCGCGCCGCTGTCCCGGTTCTGGCGCACCGCGGACGGCTGGGTGCGCACCCACGCCAACTACCCGCACCACAGGCAGGCGTTGCTGTCCGCCCTCGGGCTCGCCGACGCCGAGGAGTCGGTCGCCGCGCGCCTCGCGGAGCTGCCCGCAACCAAGGCCGAGGACGCGGTGTACGCCGCCGGAGGGCTCGCCGTCGCGCTGCGCACGCCCGGACAGTGGGCCGCGCATCCGCAGGGGGCGGCGGTGGCGGACCAGCCCCTGGTGCACCGGGAGTGGCTCGGCCCCGCGCCCGCGCGCGACCTCGCCCCGCTCACCGGCTCCCCCGCACGGCCCGCCGACGGCCTGCGCGTACTGGACCTCACCCGGGTCATCGCGGGGCCCGTCGCGACCCGCACGCTCGCACTGCTCGGCGCGGACGTGCTGCGCGTCGACCCGCCGCGGCCCGCCGAACTCGCCGACCAGCACACGGACACCGGCTTCGGGAAGCGCTCCGCCACCCTCGACCTCGGCGACCGCACGGACCGGCGCGTCTTCGACGACCTGCTGTCGGCCGCCGACGTCGTCGTCACCGGCTACCGGCCCGGCGCACTCGACCGGTTCGGGCTCTCGCCCCAGGAGCTGGCCGCGCGCAGGCCGGGCGTCGTCGTCGCCCAGCTGTCGGCGTGGGGCGCGGCGGGCCCCTGGGCGGACCGGCGCGGTTTCGACAGCCTCGTGCAGGTCGCCACCGGGATCGCGGCGGTCGAGGGCGACCCCGGGCGGCCCGGCGCGCTGCCCGCGCAGGCCCTGGACCACGGCACCGGATATCTGCTCGCCGCCGCGGTGCTGCGGACGGTGACCGAACAGGCGTCGCGGGGCGGCACCGGGTACGTACGCCTCGCCCTCGCCCGTACGGCGGCATGGCTGATGTCGCTCGACACCGCGGGATCCGGCGGGCGCGCCGCAGAGGCCTACGCCGATCCCGCGCCCTGGCTCGCCGGGACCGACAGCCCGCTGGGGCGGCTCCGGTACGCCCTGCCGCCCGTCTCCTTCTCCGGAGGACCCGCCAACTGGGCGCGCCCGCCGGGCCGTTGGGGAGGCGACCGGCCCGACTGGCGGTGAGCCGACGCGCGCGGTGGTGAGCGTTACGGTCCGATCGGAACGCCTTTGCGCCAGTTGTCCCCCAGGACTTGCCCGCCGGGGGAACCCCTGGTGAAGATCTTGTGGTGAGTTCCATACGACCGTCCGCCGAGCCCGGCGGCGACGCGACGGCCGGCATACCGGCCGCCGCCCCCGCCTCGCACCGCGCGCCGCGCCGCCGCCCCTCCGTGGGGCGCGCCGTGGCCGTGCTCGTCCTGGTGGCCTTCGCCGCGCTGATCCCGCTGCTCGGCCCCTCGGCCGCGCTCAGCGGCACCGGCGAGGCGAAGGCGCCCGGCACCGGCGGCATCACGGTCCTGCGCGCGGTCCTGTTCGCCGCGCTGTGCGTGCAGTTGGGCGAGGTGTTCGCGACGCGCCTCGCCCGCCGGGTGCCGGGGGCGCCGCCGGACCGGGCGCCCCGCGGCTGGGGGGCGTACGCGGCATGGGCGGGGTTCGCCGCGGCGCTCGGGCTCGCCGCGATCGTGGCGAACGGCAACCTCGTCCCGCAGGAACTCGCCGACCTGGACATCGGGCGGCTCTACGACACCCGGGACGGCAGGCTCGCCCTCCTGGAGGTCAACGGCTTCATCGCGGCCGCCCTGTGCGCGCGGACCCGGCGCCCTTCCACCGCGGTGCTTCCGCTGGCCGCGGTGATCGTCGCCGAGGCGCTGCGGGCCCACCCTCCGGTGGAGAACTCCGCGCTCGTCGGCAGCGGTCTCACGCTGGTGCATCTGACGTGCGGCGCGCTGTGGGCGGGCGGTCTGCTGTACGTCCTGCGCCTGCTGCGGAGGTGGCGGACGTCCGCTCCGGAGGCGGGCATCGCGGTCCTGGGGCTCTACGCGCGCGTGGCCGCCGTCCTGTTCGCCGCGATCACGGCGACGGGCGTCTTCAGCACCCTGCGCCGGATGCCGCCGGGCACGGTCGTCGACCAGCTGACCGAGACGGCCTACGGCCGCACCCTGCTCGCCAAGGTCCTCGTCGTGACCGCCGTCTCGGTGCTCGCCCTGTGCGCCCGCCACCGGCTGCGGGGCACCGGGGACCGCGTCGGCGCGTACGTCCCCGCGCGCGGGGAGGTGATCGCGCTCGGCGCGGTCGTGGCCCTTTCGGCGCTGCTCACGGCGGTGCCGGTGCCGATCCGCTGGTGACGCGCGGGGGCGGCGCGACGACGAGGTCGCCGCGGTAGGCCCGCGGATCGCCGCCACAGCTGCAGGCACGCAGCACGCACGTCCTTCGTGCTGGTCAGGAGGTGGTGCTCGGCATACGCCTTTCACCGTACGCCGGGGTGGACTCCTGCCGCCCGTCGGCTGCCGCCAGCACGCCCTTGGCCAGCAGGTACTGCGCCGCCAGATACGTGAGCATGATCGCGAAGTCGGGCCGGGGCAGCTGCGGCCACTCGGCGACGCCGGTCGCGATGAGGGTGTCCGAGAGCAGGAAGAGCGCGCCTCCCGCGGCCGCCGTGGCACCGAGGGCGGTCGCGCCGAACGCCATCGCGGTGAGCAGCAGGCTGTAGCCCGCGACGGGACCGCGCATGTCGGCGGGCAGATCGGGCCAGAGCAGCGCCACGGTGACCACGAGCGCGAGCGCGTACCCGGCGACGAGCGCGGCACCACGCACGCGTGGGGACCCGCCCCCGTTTCCGTACCTCCTGGAGTCGCCGTACCGCTTGAAGAGCACGAGGTAGCAGACGTGCCCGGCCGCGAAGGAGCCCATTCCCGCGAGGAAGGCGGGCTCGGCGTCGAAGAGCAGGAAGGTGTCTCCGCCCCAGCCGCAGAGGAGGGCGGCGATCAGCAGCCGGGGGCCGCGCCGCACCGCGACGTACGCCGCGAGCAGCGGCATGAGCAGCGGCTTGAAGACGGCGTGGCCGGGCCCGAAGTCCGCGAGGAGCGCGAGGAGATCGCCGGCCGCGGCGAGACCGAAGGCGCCGGCGAGCAGCCTCGGCGAGGGCGGCCGCGTCACGCCGCGCGCTCCGGGACCGTCGCCTGGGAGGCCCGTACGGTCGCGGTGGGCGCCTCGGGGGCCTGCGGCTGCCATCCGGGGCCGCGGAAGACCCGTCCGGCCCGCTCGCGCCAACTGGCGGCCGCCTTCAGGTCCTTGGCGATGGCGGCGTACTCGTGGGTGGCGACGCGCAGCGGGTTGTATGTGTTGATGTTCTTCGTCAGGCCGTACACGGGGCGGTCGGTCTCGGCGACCCACGAGCCGAACATGCGGTCCCAGATGATCAGGATGCCGCCGAAGTTGCGGTCCAGATAGCCGCCCTGGGAGGCGTGGTGCACGCGGTGGTGCGAGGGCGTGTTCAGGACGTACTCGAAGGGGCGGGGCAGCTTGTCGATGCGTTCGGTGTGGATCCAGAACTGGTAGACCAGGTTGGCCGAGGAGCAGAACGCGAGCGCCGCCGGGTGCACGCCGCAGGCGATGAGCGGCAGATAGAACGGCCACACCGTGAGGGTCGTCCACGGCTGGCGCAGTGCCGTCGTGAGGTTGAACTTGCGGCTGGAGTGGTGCACCACGTGGCAGGCCCACAGGATGCGGATGACGTGGTGGCCCCGGTGCGACCAGTAGTAGAAGAAGTCCTGCGCGAGGAGCATCAGCGGGATCGTCCACCACAGGACGTCCACGCGCAGCGGTGTCAGCGCGTAGACGCCCGAGTAGATCGCGACGATCGGGATCTTCCACAGGAAGTCGAAGACCATGCTGCCGAGCCCCATGGTGATGCTGGTGACGGCGTCCTTGGTCTCGTACCCGGCGGCGGCCCCGTCGGCGGCAGGATGGATCCGGTGGCTCACGATCTCGACGACGGTGAGCAGCACGAAGGCAGGTATGGACCACAGCACGACATCGGGCAGGTTCGGGGACATGCGTGCACCGTAGAACGGCTGGTTGCCCGCGACTAGGGGTTGTTACCGACAAGTATTACCGGCGGTACGAGGCCGGTTGTTGGTGATCCTCACCAAAGGCGGCGCCTCAAACGCCGACCGCCCCCAGCAGCGCCCCCGCCCCATAGGTGACCGCCATCGCCAGCGCACCGCCCGCCACGTTCCGCAGCACCGCGCGGCGCACGTCCGCCGCGCCCAGGCGGGCGCTGCCCCAGCCCGTGAGGGCAAGGGCCGCGAGAACGGAGAGCACCGTGACGCCGAGCCGCCAGTCGGCGGGCGGCAGCACGATCGCCAGCAGCGGAAGCAGCGCGCCCACCGTGAAGGCGACGAAACTGGCCCAGGCGGCGTGCCAGGGATTGGTGAGCTCGTCCGGGTCGATGCCGAGCTCCACGCGCGCGTGGGCCCGCAGCGCGTCCCGCTCGGTGAGCTGCTCCGCGGCCTCGCGCGCCACCTCGCCGCTGAGCCCGCGCCCCTCCAACAGCTCGGTCAGCTCGGCCAGTTCGGCCTCGGGCTGCTCGCGCAGCTCGCGCCGCTCCATGGCCAGGGCGGCCTTCTCCGAGTCGCGTTGCGTGGAGACGGAGACGTACTCGCCCGCGGCCATGGACATGGACCCCGCGAGGAGCCCGGCGAGCCCCGCGGTGAGCAGGGTGCCGCGGTCGCCGGTGGCACCCGCGACGCCGACGACGAGGCCCGCGGTGGAGACGATGCCGTCGTTGGCCCCCAGCACGGCGGCCCGCAGCCAGTTGAGCCGTGCGCCGAGGGCTCCGCCGTGCGCTTCGTCATGCGTTGCTTCCGTCACGCAGGGAGCATCGCACCACAGGAGTCACCAGATGCGGACCGACCCTCCCGGCGCGAACACCGGGCTCGTCGCGTCGGCGGGCGCCTCCTTGAGGGGTTCGTCCAGTTCCTGGACCGTCGGTCCCACGCGCGCGGCGATCTCGCCGAGCCGCTCCAGGTCGAAGCCGTAGACACGGGCGGCGTTGCCGCCGACCATGGCCGCGATCTCGTCCCTCGGCAGGCCCGCGTAGGTGATCCGCAGGCCCTCGCGGGAGTACGGGTGGGTGCCTTCGTCGTGCGGGTAGTCGCTGCCCCACATGATCTTGTCGAGGCCGATGCGCTCGCGCAGGGCCGCCTCGTGCGGGCGCATGAAGCTGGCGCCCACGAAGCAGTTCTCGCGCCACACCTGGGAGGGCCCCTTGCCCATCGAATCGGCGAGGCCCGCCCCGAACTTCGACTCCGCGGTATCCGCCTTCGTGGCCGCCGCGACCAGGCGCGAGTGGTAGTAGTCCAGCATGTCGAGCACCCCGGGGATCCACCCCGAACCCTGCTCGGTGAGGACCAGCTTCAGCTCCGGGTGGCGGCGGAAGGCGCCGCCGAAGACGAGGTGCCAGAGCGCCCGGTGCGAGAACCACGTCGTCTCGACCATGAACACCGCGCGCGCGGCGGGCTCGTCGCCCAGCGGCGGCGATGCCGAGCCCGCATGGTGGTTGACCGGCACGCCGAGCTCGGCGCAGGCCGCCCAGATCGGGTCGTACGCCGATGAGTACAGCTCCGGCAGGCCCGAGCCCGGCGGGGTGCCGGGCAGCATGACGCCGCCGGTGAGGCCCGCCTTCACCGACCTGCGGATCTCCTCGACGGCCTGGTCGACGTCGTTCAGGAGGATCTGGAAGACGCCCGCCCTGCGCCCCGGTGCGGCCGCGCAGAAGTCGGCGAGCCAGCGGTTGTGGGCGCGCAGTCCCGCCCAGCGCCGCTCGTACTCCTCGCGGGTCGGCGCGGGCGCCATCAGCGACGCCGAGGGGAAGAACGGCGGGATGGTGTTCGGGAAGACGACCTCGGCGACGATGCCGTCCGCCTCCAGCTCGGCGACGCGGCGGTCCGAGTTCCAGTTGCGGTCGGCGGTGTCGGCGAGGAGGTCCTCGTACGGATTGACGTAGGTGGCGGCCCACGCGTCGAACGCGTCGTGGTGGCGGGACTCCAAGTAGGGCTTGTAGTCCAGGAGATCGGCGCCCGCGTGGCAGTCCGCGGAGATGACGGTGTAGCGGTCCCCGGTCATCGGGTCACCCCCAGCGTCGGGAAGTCGTGGTCGGTCAGCCAGTGGCGGCCCACCTCGCGCGAGCGCGCCCAGGAGGCCTCGACGGCCGTCTGGTCGGCGTCCTGGCCGAGTTCGGCCGGGGTGGGGCCGATGCGGCGGGCGAGCGGCGCGAGCTGCTCCGTGTCGAAGCCGAAGACCTCGGCGGCCGCGAGGCCCAGCATGCGCCGGGTCTCCGCCACGGGGATGTCGTGGAAGGTCTTCCTCAGCCACGCGCGCGTGTCGGGCCAGGTGCCCTCGGGGTGCGGGAAGTCGCTGCCCCAGAGGATGTTGTCGACGCCGATCTCGTAGCGCTGGGCGAGTTCGCGGCGCTTGGTGTTGGTGGCGCAGACGAAGATCTGGCGGTCCAGGTACTCGTGCGGCGGGCGCTTCAGCTCCGCGAACGGGGAGAGCTTCTTGCCGCCGTGCGCGCCCAGGTAGAGGCGGTCCATGAACCACAGGAGGTTCGGCAGCCACCAGCAGCCCGACTCCGCGACGCCGAACCTCAGCCCGGGATGCCGCTCGAAGACGCCCGACCAGAGCATGAACCACAGCGGGCGCGCGGGCCACCACGTCACTTCGGAGACATAGATCCCCAGATGGTCGCCGTACTCGTGACGGGGTGCCGCTCCGGAGTGGGTGACCACGGGCATCGCGCACTCGGCCGCCGCGGCCCACACGGGGTCGTAACGCCGGTCGTGGTAGGGCGCCTTGTCGACCCACATGGAGGGGATCATCAGCGCGCCGAGCCCCGAATCCTTGGCGCGGTGCACCTCGGCGACGACGCGGTCGACCTCGCCGGTGATGGGCAACAGGGCTACTCCGCAGTGCCGTTCGGGATGCTCGGACACAAAGTCGGCGAGCCAGCGGTTGTGCGCCTGCGCGCCCGCCATGCCGAGCTCGGGGTCCTGGTCCCCGGAGAGGCCGAGGCCCACTCCGAAGGGCGCGGCCGTCTGGCTGTCCACGGCGTCCGCGTCGGGGAAGACGACCTCGGCGGCCACCCCGTCGCCGTCCAGCTCCTTCACGCGCTGCGCGGCGTCCCAGCCGCCGCGCAGCCCCTCTTCGTTGTCGTTGAACCACTTCTCGGCGAACGCGTCGTTGCGGATGCCGAGGCGCGTCGACTCCTCGCGGCGGGCCTGCGCCTGGCCGAGGAACTCGTCGAACTCACGGTGGAAGCGGCGCTCCAAGTAGGGCCGGTACTCCTCGGTGGGGAGCCCGGCGTGGCAGTCGGAGGAGATGATCAGGTAAGGGTCGTGCGGGTCGGTCATCGCGACTCCCTAGTCGAGAATGAAGCTCTCCAGGTACGCCGGGTTGGCGCGCGCCAGCATCGAGGCGGACCTGGCCTTGATCTGCCCGTCGCTGTGCTCGCTCTCGGGCAGCAGCCAGAAGCGGCCCTTCGTGATCCCCTCCGCCACGAAGTCCGCGACCTGCTCGACGGGTGTGAACTCCACCTCCTGGCCCGCGTCCTTCATCGCGGCCTCCCACTGGTCGAGGCTGCGGTAAGGGGTCCTGCGGGGGCGGGACTTGGCGTACCGCTCGGGCCGGTTGCGGTGCGACTCCCACAGGCCCGTGCGCAGCATGTGCGGCCCGGGGAAGAGCACGGAGGCGCCCACGCGCGCGTGCTCCGCCTTCAGATGCGCGTACAGCGACTCCGTCATCGTCACGACGGCGGCCTTCGTGACCGCGTACACGGAGGCGGTGGGCAGCGGCGCGATGCCGCCGTCGGAGGAGGAGGTGTTGACGACATGCCCTGGCTCGCCGCCCGCGATCATCCGGGGCACGAAGGCCTGGATGCCGTGGAAGACGCCCCACACGTTGACCTCGAAGGCCCACTTCCAGTCGTTCGGCTCGTGCTCCCACATCCGGCCTTCGGCGCCCGAGCCGACGCCCGCGTTGTTGCACAGCACATGGACGGCGCCGAACTTCTCGTACGCCTCGTCGGCGAGCGCGAAGACCTGCTCGCGCGCGCCGACGTCGACCACGCGCGCGTGCACCGTCGCCCCGTCCTCGCGCAGGGCGGCGGCCGCCTTCTCCAGGGCACCCTCCTCGACGTCCGCGAGGACCACCTTCAGGCCCTGTGCCGCGAACCGCCGCACCATGGCGAGCCCGATGCCGCTCGCCGCGCCCGTGACGACGGCGACCTGCCCTTCGCGCAGGTCCATCTCAGACGCTCCCCTCGGGCGGTCCGTCGAGGATCTGCGCGGGGTCGTCGTAGCGCTGGTGGATGTAGGGCAGCAGTGCCTGGGCGCTGACGCGCTCGACGACGCGGCCCTGCTGGTCGGTGGTCTTCTCGCCGATGGTGATGTCGACGACGGCGCGCACCGGCAGATCGGCCACCGGGTCGTACATCGACTCGCGCAGGACGACGTCCCCCGTGATGCCCTCCAGCTTGCGGACCTTCTCGTTGCGTACGCAGTGCACGAGCACCGGTTCGCCGTCGAAGCCCGAACCGTCCACCGCGGGAAGGAACTTGAAGTAGAAGTCGGTCTTCTGTGCCGGCTCCGGGAGCGGCAGGGCGCCGCTGACCGCGCCGCGCACCTCCACGAAGGCGATGCCGTGCCGGGCGAGCGAGGCCCGCACCACCAGGCCGTCGCGCTCCACCTCGACCTCGCCGAGCTTCTTCGGCTCCCCGAAGACCTCGCGCCCGCCGGTCAGGGCCCGCTCGTGGGTCATCGGCATCACCAGCGGGTACCAGCCGGACACTCCCCCGTGCTCGGCGGCGACGGCCACCGAACCCGCGCCCAGCGGATAGCCGGGCAGGTCGACCTTGCTGATGCCGGCCCGCACCAGGGGCCGCCCGGTGGGCTTCAGCGGCGGCGGCAGGACCGCCGCGACCGCGTCGGGATCGCTCTCCCAGACCGCCACCACACCGGTGGACCAGATGTCGGGGAGCTTGGAACTCGCGGCGCGCGCGGCGGCGATCTCCGCCTCGGTGCGCGCCCCGTACCGGATGCGTGTCATGTCGTACCGCCCTTCGTCGACGCGGACTCGGGTCCGCTGCGGGGACTTGCGGGAGGTTCTGTAACACAGTTACAACAGGACCCGTGAAGGGTAAAGAGACGCGTACACATCTGAACCGGGAAGACGTGCTCGCCGCCGCCGCGAACCTGGTGAAGCAGCACGGCCCGGGCGCCCTGACCATGCGCAAGCTCGCCGCCGAGCTCGGCACCGCCGTCACCTCGATCTACTGGCACGTCGGCAACCGCGAATCGCTCCTGGACGCCCTCGTCGAACGCACCGTCGCCGACCTCGGCGAGATCCGCCCCTCCGGAGCCACCCCCGACCGGCGCATCGTCTCCGTGGCGCGCGCCCTGCGCCGCCAGCTGCGCGACCATCCGCACCTCGTCGCCATGGTCCACGAACGGGGCCTCACGGAACGGATGTTCCTGCCCGCCCAGCGCGCCCTGGTCCACGAGGTGCACGCGGCGGGCCTGCGCGGCGCCCGCGCGGCCGACGCCGTCCGCGCCGTCCAGGTGCACGTCGTCGGCCACGTCCTGGTCGAGCGCAACCGGGAACGCGCCCCTGTCCAGCGCCCCGGCGAGGACGAACTGTGGACCACGGAGACGGCGGAGCGGGACGGCGCGCTCGCCCGCGCGCTGGCCGGACCCCTCGATCCCGAGGCCCTGTTCACCACGTCCGTCAAGGCTCTGGTGACGGGGCTTCTCGGACCTCCCGGCCGGGAGCGGCCGGACCGGGGGACCTGACTGTCAGTCGCGGCCCGTATCCTCATGGACCATGCTCGAAGACCGCACGACCGCAGCGTCCGCCACCCCCTGGCCGGCCGCGTATCCAACGGGGTACGCGGTCGTCGACGTCGAGACCACAGGCCTTGCCCGCGACGACCGCATAGTGTCGGCCGCCGTCTACCGGGTGGACGCCAGGGGCGAGATCGAGGACCACTGGTACACACTGGTCAACCCCCAGCGCGACCCGGGCCCCGTCTGGATCCACGGCCTCACCAGCGAGATGCTCAAGGACGCGCCGCTCTTCAAGGACGTCGCCGAGGAGTTCGCGGCCCGCCTCGACGGCCGCGTCCTGGTCGCGCACAACGCGGTCTTCGACTGGTCGATGATCGCCAGGGAGTACGCGCGCGCGGAGCGCACCGCCCCCGTGCGTCAGCGCCTGTGCACCATCGCGCTCTCCAAGGAGCTGGCGCTCCCGCTGCCCAACCACAAGCTGGAGTCCCTGGCCGCGCACTTCGGCGTCGAGCAGCGCCACGCGCACAACGCACTCGACGACGCGCGCGTGCTCGCCGAGGCGTTCCGGCCCAGCCTGCTCGCGGCCGCCGGCGGCAATGTCCGCCTGCCGCTCCTGGAGTGCCGCCCGCTCACCGAGTGGTCCGACGGCGCGCCCCGGATCGTCCGCCAGCCGACCGGCCCGACGCCCTCCGCGTCGTACCGGCCCGGGAGTTGGCGCCCCTCGCGCAAGCGGCCGCCGTGCCCGTACCCGAACCCCGGGCGTTACGAACCGGGCAAACCGCTCAAGCAGGGCATGCGGGTCGCCTTCTCCGGAGACACCTCCGTGGAACGCGAGCTCCTGGAGGACCGTGCCGTGGACGCGGGACTGCACATCGCGACGAGCGTGTCCCGGCTCACCAGCCTGCTCGTCACGAACGACCCGGACTCCGGCACCTCCAAGACCACCAAGGCGCGCTCCTTCGGCACTCCGGTGATCGACGAGGCGGCCTTCGGACAGCTCCTCCAGGACGTGGCGCCCGCGTCGGAGGGGTGACGGGCAGAGGCGGCGTCAGACGGGTGATTGCCGGGCGACTCGCCCGCCGACCACTCGCCTGGCACCGCACCGGCGTCCCACCCTGTGGCGCATGGCACGTTGCGAGGTCTGCGGAAACGACTACGGCATGTCCTTTGAAGTGCACGCGCAGGGCGCGGTGCACGTCTTCGACTGCTTCTCCTGCGCCATCCACCGCATGGCGCCCATCTGCGAGCACTGCCGGTGCCGCATCATCGGCCAGGGCGTCGAGGTCGACGGCCACTGGTACTGCGGCGCCCACTGCTCGCGCGCGGAGGGGCGGGTGGGCATCGTCGACAAGGTCTGACCCGCGCCCCGAGCCCCCGCCGCTCCATCCGACCCCACCCCCAGGCACCCCATGCCGGTAGTTGTACCGTCGTGGGGTGTACCGCTTCCTGTTGTCCCGGCAGTGGGTGATCCTCACCCTCGTCGCCCTCGTCCTCATCCCGGTGATGGTTGAGCTCGGCTTCTGGCAGCTGCACCGGCACGAACACCGCGTCGCGCAGAACCAGCGGGTCACCGACGCGCTGGCGGCCGACCCGGTCCCCGCCGAGAAGCTCACCTCGCCCGGCCACGAGGTGCCCAAGTCCGACCTGTACCGCCGGGTGAGCGCCAAGGGCACGTTCGACACGAAGCACGAGGTCGTCGTGCGGCGCCGCACCAACGCCGACGACGAGGTCGGCTTCCACGTCCTGACCCCCTTCGTCCTGGAGGACGGCAAGGTCCTGCTGGTCAACCGCGGCTGGATCCCGGCCGACGGACCGCAGACCTCGTTCCCGAAGATCCCCGCCGCACCGAAGGGCACGCTCACCGTCACCGGCCGTCTGATGGCCGACGAGACGTCCGCGGCCAGCGGCATCAAGGACGTCCGCGGCCTGCCGGACCGTCAGATCATGCTGATCAGCAGCGGCCAGCAGGCCGACGCCCTCGGCAAGCAGGTGCTCGGCGGGTACATCCAGCTGACCTCGCCCGGAGCGAGCGACGGCTCCCCCCAGCTGATCGGCGGGCCCGACCACAGCGGGATCGGTCCGCACATGGCGTACGCCGTTCAGTGGTGGCTGTTCGCCGCGGGCGTCCCCGTCGGATGGGTGATCCTGGTCCGCAGGGAGCGGCGCGATCGCGCGGCGGCGGCCGCCGCGCCCGCCGTGGAGGCCACTCCGACCCCCGCGTAGGCGCCCCGCGGCCCCCAAGGTCCCGGTTGGCGCGGGCCCGCATCGGGAACCCGTTCCACCGTGCCCCACCCCATCGAGGACTACGCGCTCATCGGCGACCACCAGACCGCCGCCCTGATCTCCCGGGACGGCTCCGTCGACTGGCTGTGTCTGCCCCGGTTCGATTCCGGCGCCTGTTTCGCCGCGCTGCTCGGCGACGAGGAGAACGGCCACTGGCGCATCGCCCCCGAGGGCGCCGGTCCCTGCACCCGGCGCGCCTACCGCTCCGACTCCCTCGTCCTCGACTCGGAGTGGGACACCGACGACGGCTCCGTCCGCGTCACCGACTTCATGCCGCAGCGGGACCGCGCCCCCGATGTCGTACGCATCGTCGAGGGCCTGAAGGGCCGCGTCACCGTCCGCAGCACGCTGCGGCTCCGCTTCGACTACGGCTCGGTGGTGCCGTGGATGCGCAGGACGGACAACCACCGGGTGGCCGTCGCGGGGCCCGACTCCGTGTGGCTGCGCAGCGAGCCGCCCGTACACACCTGGGGCCAGGACTTCGGCACCCACTCCGAGTTCACCGTCGAACAGGGCGAGCAGGTCGCGTTCGTCCTGACCTGGCATCCCTCGCACGAGCCGCGTCCCGCACTCGTCGATCCGCACGACTCGCTGCGCGACAGCCTCGCGGACTGGCGGGCCTGGGCCGCGCACTGCCGCTACGACGGGCCGCACCGCGACGCCGTCATGCGCTCCCTGATCACCCTCAAGGCCCTCACCTACGCGCCGACCGGCGGCATCGTGGCCGCCCCCACCACCTCGCTGCCCGAGGAGGTCGGCGGCGTACGCAACTGGGACTACCGCTACTGCTGGCTGCGGGACGCCACCCTCACCCTGGGCGCGCTGC
Organism: Streptomyces sp. NPDC059002; assembly: GCF_042740435.1. Classification (NCBI taxonomy): domain Bacteria; kingdom Bacillati; phylum Actinomycetota; class Actinomycetes; order Kitasatosporales; family Streptomycetaceae; genus Streptomyces; species Streptomyces sp. NPDC059002. The sequence goes on from NZ_JBHYJI010000048.1 coordinate 46,648, forward strand.
TCTCGGCGGGCTATTCGGAGGAGGCCGAGGCGTGGCGCGACTGGCTGCTGCGCGCGGTCGCGGGCAACCCCGACGATCTGCAGATCATGTACGGCCTCGCCGGCGAGCGGCGCCTTCCCGAGTACGAACTGCCCTGGCTGCCCGGCTACGCGGGCTCCGCGCCGGTGCGCATCGGCAACGACGCCGCGCACCAGCTGCAGCTCGACGTGTACGGCGAAGTCGTCGACTCCCTTGCCCTCGCGCACCGTTCGGGCCTGCCCACCCGTCCGCACGCCTGGAACCTGCAGCTGCGCCTGCTGAAGTCGCTGCAGGAGAAGTGGCGGGAACCCGACCGGGGACTGTGGGAAGTGCGCGGCCCGCGCCGCCACTTCGTGTACTCGAAGGTGATGGTGTGGGTGGCCGCCGACCGCACCGTACGCGCACTGGAGGAGGAGCCCGGGCTGCGCGGCGAGACGGCCCGCTGGCGCAAGCTGCGGGACGAGGTGCACCAGGAGGTGTGCGAGCGGGGCTACGACGCGGAGCGGAACACTTTCACGCAGTTCTACGGCTCCGCCGAGCTGGACGCCGCCCTGCTGCTCATCCCGCGCGTGGGCTTCCTGCCGCCCGACGATCCGCGCGTCCTCGGCACGATCGAGGCGGTCCGCGACGAGCTGGGCCACCACGGCCTGCTGCGCCGCTACACCGCGGACGGCACGGACGTCGACGGACTGCCGGGCCGCGAGGGCACCTTCCTGGTGTGTTCCTTCTGGCTGGCGGACGCGCTGCAGCTGTCGGGCCGCACCCGGGAGGCGCGCGAGCTGTTCGAACGGCTGGTGGGGCTGGGCAACGACGTGGGACTCCTCGCCGAGGAGTACGACCCGGTGGCCCGCCGGCAGCTGGGCAACTTCCCGCAGGCATTCAGCCATATCGGACTCGTGGGCACCGCCCTCGCGCTCTTCGGCGGGGGCGCGGGAGGATAGGGGCCATGGATCTTGGACTGAAAGACCGTGTCTACGTAGTCACCGGCGCCACCCGCGGCCTCGGCAACGCCACCGCGCGTGAGCTGGTCGCCGACGGTGCGCGGGTCGTCGTCACCGGCCGCGACGAGAAGACCGTCGCCGAGGCGGCCGCCGAGCTCGGGCCGAACGCGGTGGGCGTCGCGGCGGACAACGCCGACCCGGCCGTCGCGGACCGTCTGGTCGCCGCGGCCCGCGAGCACTTCGGGCGCCTCGACGGCGTCCTGATCAGCGTCGGCGGGCCCGCCCCCGGCTTCGTCGCGGACAACACCGACGAGCAGTGGCAGTCGGCGTTCGATTCCGTCTTCCTCGGTGCCGTGCGCCTCGCGCGCGCCGCGGCGGCGGCGCTCGGCGACGGCGGCGTCATCGGCTTCGTGCTGTCCGGTTCGGTGCACGAGCCGATCCCCGGCCTGACGATCTCGAACGGACTGCGCCCGGGTCTCGCCGGGTTCGCGAAGTCCCTCTCCGACGAACTCGGCCCGCGCGGCATCCGCGTCGTCGGCGTCCTGCCCGGCCGCATCGCCACGGACCGGATGCGCCAGCTGGACGGCCTCTCGCCGGACCCGGAGGCCACCCGCACCGCGAACGAGTCGGGCATTCCGCTGCGCCGCTACGGCACTCCGGAGGAGTTCGGCCGCACCGCCGCGTTCCTGCTGTCGCCCGCGGCGTCGTACGTGACGGGCGTCATGGTGCCGGTGGACGGCGGGGCGCGGCACGGCTTCTGACCGCGCCGGACCGGCCCCGCCGCGTCAACTCACGCGTTCGGCACGGTGCTTGACGCCGCGCAGCCGCACGGTGGCCGGCAGGCTCGCGAGCCCCGCCGAGTCACGGGCGTGCGCGAGCGCGTCGGCGGACAGGCGGTGCAGCGCGTCCGACGGCGTGGCGTGCGGTTCCAGTACGAGCTCCACGCGCGCCGACGGCGTGCTGCGCCGCCCGGTCAGGACGACCTGGGCGCGCGCCACGCCCTCCAGCGTCTCGGCCTCGCCGGTCAGTACGTTCTCCATGGCGCGCCCGCGCAGCAGCGCGCCCTCGCCGTCGCCGGTCTCCACCAGGACCTCCGCGAGCCGCCGCCTGCGCAGCTGCGCCGAGAGCCACCACAGCGCGAGCAGCACGACCACGGCGAGGCCGCCGATCACCGTCGGCCAGAACCATCCGTCGTCCCGCCAGCGCGCCCGGTCGGCGGCGCTGACCAGGACGTCGTGCCGGTCGTCGTGGATCCACCAGGAGGGCGGGGGCACGCCCAGCCCCACGGCGAGCGCGGAGCCGCCGACGGCGAGCAGCACGAGCCCGGCGAGACCGAGCAGTACGCGGTTGACGGTCCGCAGCATCGCCCTCACGCCTTCCTGCCGGGCCGCGCCACATGGACCGCGAGGCCCGGGGCGCGGGCCAGGCCCAGATCGCGGATGCCGTCGGCGAGCGTGGCGTCCAAGTCGCCGCGTACGTCGTCGAGTTCACGGAAGTGCGAGACGGCCCGCACATCGACCTTGGAGCGGGTCATGCGGACCCGCACCGACTGCACGCCCGACACGTCCATGGCCCGGTCGCGCAGCACCATGGCGGCGGCGCCCCGGTGCAGTCCCGCGCGTACGTCGGAGTGCGTGCGGCGCATCGGCAGGATCGCGCGCTGGCCGGGCGTCGCGGCGAGCACGATCAGCCACACCCCGGCGAGCGCGGCGACGGCGGCGCCGACGAGCACCGCGGTGTCGTCCAGGGGCCGTTCGCCGAGCTGGCGGGCGAGTTCGCGCCGCCACCGCATCGCGGGATAGTCGGCCCGCACGGCGACGACGTCGTACAGGAGCAGCCCGGCGCCGCCCAGGACCAGCAGCGCGAGCAGGGCCGCGGGCACCCGGCGCGGCGACCAGAAGCGGCCCGCCCTCTCGTCGTCCTCCGACAGGGTGGGCAGCGGCCGGTAGGCGGCCGCCGATGCCGACTGGCCCAGCTCGCTCTCGGGCTGCCCGGCCTGTTCGATGACCGGCAGCGGGCGGGTGCCGCCGCCCCCTTGGGGTTCACTCATCGTGTCCTCCCCTGTGCCGCGGCGCGTACCTGCGCCGAGTGCAGCCGCTCCACCTGGACCGCCACCTCGGGCACATCCATTCCCGCCAACGCCTTTACCCGCTGGGCGACATGGCGACGCACGGCACCGCACTGGCCGCCGATGTCGCAGGGATAGTCCAGTTCGAGGCTGATGCGGACGCGGGCGGTGTCGTGGCTGACGGAGACCGTGGCGTGCGGCGGCGAGCCGTCGGCGGGCACCGCGTCCAGCGCCTCACGCGCCGCGCGCGCGGCGATCTTCGCGACGACCCGGTCGGCGATCCGGGTCGCGCCGCGCTCCCCGGGCACGACCTGTGCCGCCACCGCTCACCGCCGCCGGTCGCCGCGGGTGCGGAAGAACTCGCCGGGCTCCAGGTCCCCCTCGAGGAACCGTCCCGCCACGAACCCGATGGCGCCCAGGGCGGCCACCAGGAGGAACGCCCCGAACCCGCCGAAGTATCCGGCGAAGCCGAGGGCCATTCCGGCCACCATGCCGATCACGGCCATGCTCATCGTGCGCTCCTTAGGGAGACGTCCTACTGGAGACGGCCCTGGGGCTCGTCTTCGTCCTCGTCCGGCAGCTTCACATCGCTCACCGCGATGTTGACCTCGACGACCTCGAGTCCCGTCATGCGCTCGACGGCCGCGATCACGTTCTCCCGTACGTCGTGCGCGACATCGGCGATCGACACGCCGTAGTCGACGACGATCTCCAGGTCGAGCGCCGTCTGCACCTCGCCGACCTCGGCCTTCACACCGCGCGTGACCGATTTGGAGCCGCCGGGGACACGGTCGCGCACCGCCCCGAAGGTCCTGGCGAGTCCGCCGCCCATCGCGTGCACGCCGACCACGTCGCGCGCGGCGAGCCCGGCGATCTTCTCCACCACGCCGTCCGCGATGGTGGTGCGCCCGCGGGTGGCCGGGTCGCCGCCGCCGCGCCTGGTCGTGGCCTTCCCCGTGGTCTCGTCCGGGGATTCCTTCTCCATCGTCTGAGACGTGTTCCGCTGTCCGGTGTCGGTCATCGCCGTCCCGTCCGTTTCGAAAGGGGATGTCGAAAGGGGATCTACTCCTTTGCCCACACTAAGTGCGGTTGCGCGGCAGCGCGCCGGGGATGCGGCAGGCTGGGGCCATGACGGGTGACGGGTGGGCCCAGGCGGTACGCCGCAGGCTCGGTCTGGGCCGGGTGCTGCCGCTGGGCGGTGCCGCGGACGGCACATGGGTGACGGAGTCGGCGGCGGGCACCGTGCTGCGCCGTGCGGCGCACGGGGTGACGGGCGTTCACCTGGGCGTTCTGCGGATCGCCCGCGCCGATCCCGGCCGGGCGTACGCCGCCGCGGTGCCGCCACCGCCGAGCGCCCTGCCGCCGGGGTCGCTGCGGATCACGGCGGAGGTGGCGGCCTCGGCGACGGAGCCGCTGCCCGCCACGGCGGCGCGGCTGAGGTCGGCCCTCGCGGCGGCGGCGGACCGGCTCGGCCTGGTGGTCGACGAGGTCGATCTGCGGGTGGCGGCCCTGCTTGACGAGGGCACGGCCCCCGGCGACGTACCGGCCGGGGAAGCGCCCCCGGCGGCGGAACCCGAGAGCGACGGCGCGGCGGCACAGGCCGCGCGGGCCGCCCTCTCGGTGCCCGGGGTGACCCGGCTGACCGAGGTGCTCGGCCGGGCCGTGCACCTGGAGGAGCACACGGAGCCGGACGCCCTGCCGCGCCGGCACGTGCGCGTGGAGATCGCGACGGACCGGGAACACCGCGCCCTTGACGTGGCACTCGCGGTCCGCGCGGCGGTCGGCGCCGCCCTTCAGGACCACCCTTCGGTGGCCGTCCTGGTCACCGGGGTGGACTAGGAACGCACCGGCAGAGGCGTACCTGCGTCAGTCGCCGAGGCCCGCGAGGTCGCGCAGTCGGCGGCCCTGCGCGGCACGCTCGGCGACGCGCTGTTCCTCGTACGTACGGCCCGCGACACCCTGCAGCAGCGCCTTGGTCTCGATGACGGCGTCCCGCGGCGCGGCGACGAGCGCGGCGGCCAAGTCCTTGGCGGCGGCGTCGAGTTGACCGCCGGGCACGACGAGATTGGCGAGGCCCACGCGCTCGGCCTCGTCCGCGTGCACGAAGCGTCCGGTCGCGCAGATCTCCAGCGCGCGGGCATAGCCGACGAGCCCCACCAGCGGATGCGTGCCGGTGAGGTCGGGGACCAGGCCCAGGCTGGTCTCGCGCATGGCGAACTGCACGTCGTCCGCCGCGATCCGCAGATCGCAGGCGAGCGCCAGCTGGAAGCCCGCGCCGATGGCATGCCCCTGGACGGCGGCGATGGACACGATGTCGCTCCGCCGCCACCAGGTGAACGCCTCTTGGTACTCGGCGATGGTGGCGTCCAGGACGTCGTCGTCGCCGCGTGCCAGATCGACGAAGGACGGCTCGCCGTCGAAGCCCTCGGGCGTGAACGCCTGCCGGTCGAGGCCCGCGGAGAAGGACTTGCCCTCGCCGCGCAGCACCACGACGCGGACGCTGCCCGGCAGCAGCTGGCCGGCCTCCGCCAACGCCCTCCACAGCGCGGGAGATTGGGCGTTGCGCTTGGCCGGGTTGGCCAGTGTCACCGTGGCGACGGCCTCGTCGATGGTGAGGCGTACGCCGTCCTTGTCGAGAACCGGTGCGAGCTCGCTGTCGGACGAAGCCATGGGTGCCTCCGATGGGATGCAGTCGGACCGGGCGCACAGGGAGCGCCCGTAAGTGACTGCACAGTAACCACCCGACCGATCAGCGGATCGACCGGGTGGTCACCATCGGACCACTGGACAGCGTGCCGCCTGCTGTTCAGCCGGCGGCGGCCTTCTTGCCTCGCGTCGCCCCGCCGCGTCCCCGCAGCGTGACGCCGGACTCGCTGAGCATCCGGTGCACAAAACCGTACGAGCGGCCGGTCTCTTCGGCCAACGCCCGGATGCTCGCACCGCCGTCGTACTTCTTCTTCAGGTCTGCCGCGAGCTTGTCGCGCGCGGCGCCGGTTACCCGGCTGCCCTTCTTCAGAGTCTCGGCCACCCGTGCCTCCTCATGGGAAGTGCGCTCTGGACTTCTCATGATCACCCCTCCCGGGCTTCCTGGCCACCCATTCGGCAAGGTCCGTACGACAAGGTTTGCCGCTCCAGAAGCGGCCACCACGAGCGGAATTAACGATTCCGCGTGCCTGATTCGATACGGCCGAACGGGTTGCGGGACGAAGAGCCAGGTCAGCGACGTGGCAGGAGAAGGAACGACTCCCCTGCCAGGAAGGCGACGAAATCCGTGTAGGGCACACCTCGGTACGAGGACAGCTCACACAGATGAGGGATCACGGATCGGCCGAATGATCCATACCCAGTGGATCAGTGGTTCGATCAAGCGCCGTGGACACCCCCGGCCGGGCCGCCGGGCCCGGCCGGACGCCCGCGCCACACGCGCGGGACAGGGCTCAGGCGAGGGCGACGAGGTCCGCGTAGTCCTGGCCCCACAGGTCCTCGACACCGTCGGGCAGCAGGATGATCCGCTCCGGCTGGAGGGCCTCCACCGCGCCCTCGTCGTGCGTGACGAGGACGACCGCGCCCTTGTAGGTGCGCAGCGCGCCGAGGATCTCCTCGCGGCTCGCCGGGTCGAGGTTGTTGGTGGGCTCGTCGAGGAGCAGCACGTTCGCGGACGAGACGACGAGGGTCGCGAGCGCGAGACGGGTCTTCTCACCACCGGAGAGCACACCGGCGGGCTTGTCGACGTCGTCTCCGGAGAAGAGGAACGAGCCGAGCGTCTTGCGCACCTCGACGAGGTCGAGGTCGGGGGCGGCCGAGCGCATGTTCTCCAGGACCGTGCGCTCGGGGTCGAGCGTCTCGTGCTCCTGGGCGTAGTAGCCGAGCTTGAGGCCGTGGCCCTCGATGACCTGGCCGGTGTCGGGCTTCTCCGCACCGCCGAGCAGCCTCAACAGGGTGGTCTTTCCCGCGCCGTTGAGGCCGAGGATGACGACGCGCGAGCCCTTGTCGATGGCGAGGTCGACGTCGGTGAAGATCTCCAGGGAGCCGTACGACTTCGAGAGCCCCTCGGCCATGAGCGGCGTCTTGCCGCACGGCGAGGGCTCCGGGAAGCGCAGCTTGGCGACCTTGTCGCTCTGGCGCACCTCTTCGAGGCCCGCGAGGAGCTTGTCGGCGCGGCGCGCCATGTTCTGCGCGGCGACGGTCTTGGTGGCCTTGGCGCGCATCTTGTCGGCCTGCGAGTGCAGCGCCGCGGCCTTCTTCTCGGCGTTCTGGCGCTCGCGCTTGCGGCGCTTCTCGTCGGACTCGCGCTGCTGCTGGTAGAGCTTCCAGCCCATGTTGTAGACGTCGATCGCGGAGCGGTTGGCGTCCAGGTAGAAGACCTTGTTGACGACCGTCTCGACGAGGTCGACGTCGTGGGAGATCACGATGAAGCCGCCGCGGTACGTCTTCAGGTAGTCGCGCAGCCAGACGATCGAGTCGGCGTCGAGGTGGTTGGTCGGCTCGTCCAGGAGGAGCGTGTCGGCGTCCGAGAAGAGGATGCGGGCCAGCTCGATACGGCGGCGCTGACCACCCGAGAGCGTGTGCAGGGGCTGGCCGAGCACGCGGTCGGGGAGGTTGAGCGCGGCGGCGATGGTGGCGGCCTCGGCCTCGGCGGCGTACCCGCCCTTGGTGAGGAACTCCGTCTCCTGGCGCTCGTACTGCTTGAGGGCCTTCTCGCGCGTGGCGCCCGAACCGTTCGCGATGCGCTGTTCGTTCTCGCGCATCTTGCGGATCAGTACGTCGAGTCCGCGCGCGGAGAGGATGCGGTCGCGGGCGAGCACGTCGAGGTCGCCGGTGCGGGGGTCCTGCGGGAGGTAACCGACCTCTCCGGAGCGGGCGATCGTGCCGGCGGCCGGGATGCCCTCACCGGCCAGACACTTGGTGAGGGTGGTCTTGCCCGCCCCATTGCGGCCGACGAGGCCGATGCGGTCGCCCTTCGCGATGCGGAAGGTGGCGTTCTCGATGAGGATGCGGGCGCCGGCGCGCAGCTCGATGCCGGAAGCGGTGATCACGGGGGTACTCCTGAGCAGAGTGGACGGCGAGAGGGACGACTGAGGTACTCGGGACCGGTGTCTATGCCGTCCAACTGAGGAGAGGAGCTGCCATGGCAGCCAGTCTAACGGGCCCCCGCAACTAGTTTTCCGGCCCGAGGTCCCCGTTGCCCAGCGGTGTACGGCCGGGAACGATTCTGCCGTAGTCGTCCACGGCGATGAGCTGGGCCGTCCATGAGGTGGCCGGGCCCGCGCAGGGCTGTGCGACCAGGAGCGCGCCGCCGGTGCGCACGGAGCGGGACGGTTCGAAGGCGCAGCCGGTCCTGGCGGGCAGCACCCAGCGCAGATCACCGTCCGCGGTGCGGTAGGCGGCGATGCGGTGCGGGGTGACGACGGCCAGCATGCGGGCGCCCGAGGTGAGCGGCTGCAGGACTCCCGCGCCGCCGCGGGCCGCCGGGCCGCGCAGCCAGCCCGCGCTGCCGGGCACGGCCCGGTGCCAGCGCACGGAGCCGCCGTCGGCCCGCGCGGTGTCGGTGACCAGGCCGTCGCTCCAGAGCGTGAAGGCGTGCCCGGGCGCACCGAGCGTCCTGAGCGGCCGCTGCCCTTCGCGCGTGTACGTCCACCGGACGCCACCGCTCTCCGGGTCGTACGCCTGGACGGCCCGCCCCTTCGTGCGCAGCGCGGGCACTGCGGCGCGCTCCGCGTCCGCCACGCGCGCGTGGACGGTGAGGTGGTCTCCGTAGGGGGCGGGGCGCGAGTGGTGGGCGGCGGTGATGAGCGGCACGGCGAGGAGGGCGAGGGCGACGGGGAGCGCGAACCGGGTGCCGCGGCGGGGCGCCGGGGGGCGGGGTGTGCGGGTCTCGGGGTGCGGGGCGCCTGCCTGGGCGGGCAGGCCTGCCGCCGGTGCGGTGGCCCCGGACGGCGGTGCGGTTGTGTCGGTCGCCTCGACCGGCAGAGCGGACATGACGCCCCCCTTCGGAACCACTGCCCTTGCGGACCCACTGCCTCGGATCAGGCCGGACCCACTGCCCTTGGATCAGGCGCAGAGCGTAGCCGCGGGGTTCGCGGCGGGTGCCGCGTGCCGTCGCGACACGGCGCGGGGAGCGGTCCGCGTCCCCCGTTCGGACCTCCGCCCGGCGCCCGGCGGGAGCGGGCATATCAGGATGAAGTGGCCGATAGCTCGGTGCGGGGCGACGTGTGCCGTCCCGGATGCGCGGCAGAGGGGTGCGCCCATGCAGTTCGACGACGACGCCGACCTGGACACCTCGGAGGTCCAGGATGTGCGCGGCAGTCGGATCCCCGGCGGCAAGGCGACGGTCGGCGGTGGCATCGCCGGTCTGATCGCGCTGCTCCTGGGGCTCTTCTTCGGAGTGGGTCCCGAACAGCTGGGCCTCTCCTCCGGCAACGAGGAGCCCGCCGCCTCGTCCTCGTCCATCGCGCAGGTGCAGCAGAGCTGTCGCAAGGGCCGGGACGCGAACGCCAAGGAGGACTGCCGCATCGTCGCGGTGGTCAACAGCGTCCAGGACTTCTGGCGCCCGGAGTTCCAGCGCAGGCGCGCGACGTACTCCCCCGCGCAGACAGTCCTGTTCACCAACCGGGTGGGCACCGCCTGCGGCGCGGCGTCGTCGGCGGTCGGCCCCTTCTACTGCCCCGGCGACCGGAAGGTCTATCTGGACCTGGGCTTCTTCAACGAGCTGCGGACGAAGTTCGGGTCCAACGGCGGGCCCTTCGCGCAGGCGTACGTGGTGGCCCACGAGTACGGCCACCACGTGCAGAACCTGATGGGGACGCTGCAGCGCTCGCAGGACGGGCGCACGGGCCGCGACAGCAACGCGGTGAAGGTCGAGCTGCAAGCGGACTGCTACGCCGGGGTGTGGGCGCGGCACGCGACCCGCAGCCCGGACGACCGCACGGGCAAGCCGCTGATCAGCAGCCTCACCGACGACGACATCCGCGACGGCCTGGACGCGGCGGCCGCGGTCGGCGACGACCGGATCCAGGAGCGGTTCCAGGGCCGGGTCACCCCCGAGTCCTGGACGCACGGCTCGGCCGAGCAGCGCCAGCAGTGGTTCTACCAGGGCTATCGCACCGGCGACATGGGGCAGTGCAACACCTTCCGCTGAGCGGGCCGCGGGCTGCGGCGGGGCGTTGTCAGTGCCGGGTGCAAGACTGTGGAAAGCGTGTGAAGCAGATCACTTTTCATGGATCGGAGCGATCGGCATGACAGGCGACGACAGTGGACGGCCGAGCATCTTCCCCACCCTGCTGTACGCGGACGCGAAGGCCGCGATCCAGCAGCTGACGGAGGCGTTCGGCTTCACCGAGGCGAGTGTGTACGAGGGCGAGGACGGCAGCGTCATGCACGCCGAACTGACCTATGGGAACGGCGCGGTGATGCTCGGTTCCCAGGGCAGGGGCGGCCTCTTCGACCGGACGATGAAGGACGCGGGGCCGTGCGGCGTGTACGTCGTCGTGGACGACGTCGACGCCCACCACCAGCGGGCCAAGGAGCACGGCGCGGAGATCCTGATGCCCCCGACCGACCAGGACTACGGCTCCCGGGACTACATGGCACGGGACACCGAGGGCAACGTATGGAGTTTCGGCACGTACGCCCCCGAGACGCGGGCCTGAGGCGGCGGGGCGGCGGCCCGGCCCGCCCCGCTCCGGTCACTCCCCGCCGGTGTGCACCTGGAAGGCCGCGCGGCGCACCGCCTTGGCCAGCGTCGGGTCGGGGTGGGCCGCGGCGAGGGCGACCAGGACCTGGACGGTGCGGGGGTGGCCCGCGCGGCGCACCTCGTCGAGGAGCGCGGGGACGGTGGGCTGGACCGCCGAGTCCAGGTGACGGACGAGGACCTGGGCCTCGCCGTGGTCCGCGACGGCCGCCGCGGTGTCGATCCACAGCCAGGTGGACTCCTCGCGGGTCAGCACGAGATGGACGTCCTCCGGGTCGGCGCCCTCCTGCTCGGCGAGCCAGAGCAGGGCGTAGGGACGCAGCGACGCCTCGTCGACGACGGCCCTGACCTCCGCCTCGGCCGGGGCGCCGACCACCCGCAGGGCCTCGAAGGCGAGGCCGCGAAGGAGGGCGTCCTCGCCGCGGGCGGCGGTGAGGAGGTCGGTGACGGCGCTGCCGACGGGGCGGGCGGCGAGCCAGGCGCGGTATTCGGCGCGGGCCGCGTTGGGGCGCAGGCGGGCGCAGCCGCGCAGCATGTCCTCCGCGGACTGCTCGATGTGCCCGGCGGGGCTCTGCGCGGCGACGCAGATCTGCTCCAGCTTGACCCAGACCGCCCAGCTGCCGAGCGGGGTGAGGGTGGCCTGGCCGTCGGCGTAGGTCAGGGCGCCGACGGCGGCGAGGCCGCACAGGGCCCAGTCCAGGAGGACCGGCAGCGGGGTGTCCCCGAGGCAGTCGGCGGGGTCGGGCTGGTCGAGGGGGGCGGCCCGCAGGGCCTCTTTGGAAGGGTGGTGGTGGGAGACGGGCGGGCCGTACGGAATCTCGCAGCGTTCGGTGCGCAGTTCCGTGACGCGCTGGTCCAGGAGGTCGAGGAGCTGCGGCACGGGGACGGGGCCCGCGGACAGCTGCAGGAAGGAGAGGACCTGCGGCATGGCCTCGACGACCTCGGCGACCGCCGCGGGGGCCAGGCGCGGGGGCGCGGGGTGGGCCAGCGACCAGGCGTCGAAGAGGGCGACCCAGCCGCGCAGTACGGCGGTGTCGTCGCGGTCCCAGGCGCGCAGCCGCCAGCCGGGGCGGGCGCTGTCGCCGTGCACCTCGACGAGGCCCGCGAGGCGTGCGGTGTCCCAGTCGGCCCGGACCTGATCCGGGGTCAGTCCCAGTTCGGCGGCGGCCCGTTCGGCGGTGGCGTCGGACAGGGTGCCGCTGCCGGGGCCGTCGGGCGCGGCCGACGGAGGGCGGGGGCCGGGGCGCAGGGCCGCGTCGGCCCAGCGTGCGACCCGTACGGCGGCGGCGAGGCCGGCGCGGGCTCCGCTGGCAAGCTCCGCGGGCGCGGGTGTGCCCTCGGGCGGACGGGGCGCGGGACGGCGCGCACGGCGGTCGCTCACCGCGCCCGGGGCGGCGGAAAGGGGGCGCGCTGCGTCGCGCGGGGTCTCTCCTCGCTTCTCGGCTCTCGGGTAGGGAGCGCGGACAAGTCGGAGCCTGGAGTCGCGCGGGGTACGGGACGTCACAGGAGCAGTCTTCCTGTTGACGGTCGGAAAACCCAAACGGAATGGCGACGGAGGCGTTCGGGAGGTGGTCTCGAACGGTCGCTTCAGGGGGTTCGAACGGTCACGTCGGGGCTCACATCAGCGGGGTGAGGAAGCGGCGCAGGGCCTCTTCGTAACCCGCCGGGTCGGCGTTCCACATGGCGCCGTGGGGCGCGTCGTGCACGGTGTGCAACGTGACCAGTTCCGGGCGCTGTTCGGCCAGTCGACGGGAGAGGGACCAGGGCGCGATGACGTCGTCGGGCCCGTGCACGAGCAGGGTCGGGACCTTGAGCACATCGGGGTCGGCGGCCTCCAGGGTGCGGTCGCCGCGCAGACCGGTGCGGCCCTGGGCCGCACGGACCGCAAGCGGAAGGAGCGGTCCCGGGGTGCGCCGGGCCGCGGCGAGGGCGCGCAGCGTGGTCTCCCAGTTGAGTACCGGGGAGTCGAGGACCAGACCGCTGACGCGGTCGCGCAGCGCGGAGTGGGCCGCGGCGTGCAGGGCCATGGCGGCGCCCGTGGACCAGCCGTGCAGGACGACGCGCTCGGCGCCGTAGCGCACGGCGTAGCGGATGGCGGCGTCCAGGTCGCGCCACTCCGTCTCGCCGAGGTGGCCGAGGCCGTCCGGCGAGCGGGGCGCGCCGAGGTCGCCGCGGTAGGCGAGGGCGAGCACGGGGAACTGCTGGCGGTGCAGGAAGTCCATGACGACCATGGGGTGCTCGCGGGTCGTGCCGAGGCCGTGCACGGCGATGACCCAGGTGTCGCGGGCGCCGGGCACGAACCAGGCGGGCAGGCCGCCCAGTTCGCCGGGGATGTCGACGTCGGCGTGGTCGATGCCGAGGGCGGCGTGCGGGTCGCCGATGTGGACCTGCGGGGTGAGCCAGACCTTCGCGCCGGGTTCCAGGGAGCCGTGGGTGACGGCTTCCAGGCGGCGTACGACGGTGTCCGCCTCGTGCGGGGCCGACTCCAGGACAGGGCCGACGACGGCGTGCGTGCCGTCGCCGCTGAGGCCGTAGGTGCCGGGGCGGAGGCTGGCGAGGGCGCGGGTCAGGGTGATCTGGCCCGCGGCCGTGGCGTGCACCGTGAGGCGGGGCTCCGTCGGCAGGGGGCGGCCCGCGGGGGCCTTCAGGGCGGCGTCGCTGGCGAACCTGCCCGCGGCGATCGCGGCTGCGCCTAGGGCGGCGGTGACTCCGGTGGCTACGGTTACGGCTGCTGCCGTCGCTTTGGCTGGGCGCACGGGTCCAGTGTCTGGGGCGGGGGGCCTTGCGGCCAGTGGGCGGGGTCCGCGGGGTGACTCGGCGAGGCGGGGCGCCCTCAGTCCCGCCGCTGTCCGTACCCCCGCAGCCTCTCCTCCGCTTCACGTAGTTGGACCGGGGACAAGAGTGTGGGGGTGTGGGCCGGCAGGGAGCTTGCGGTGAGCCAGAGGCGGGACATCCATTCCAGTTGGGCCGTGCGGTCGTACGCCTGGGACAGGGAGTCTCCGTATGTGACCGTTCCGTGGTTCTGGAGGAGGCATCCTGTGCGGTCGCGCAGGGCGTGCAGCATGTTCTCGGCCAACTCCTCCGTTCCGTACAGGGCGTACGGAGCGACGCGGGCGGGGCCGCCGAGGATGCCCGTCATGTAGTGGACCGCGGGGAGCTCGGGCACGAGCATCGAGACGGCCGTGGCGTGCACGGCGTGGGTGTGGACCACGGCGCCCGCGGCGGTGTTGCGGTAGATCGCGAGGTGCATGGGCAGCTCGCTGGTGGGCGAGAGGTCGCCGATGAGCTGCCGCCCTTGGAGGTCGACGCCGACCGCGTCCTTGGCGGTGAGCCGGTCGTAGGGCACGCCGCTCGGGGTGACCAGGACGGTGTCGCCGACCCGTACGGAGACGTTGCCCGATGTGCCGACGACCAGGCCGTCCCGCACCGTCCTGCAGGCGGTCTCCACCAGCTCGGCCCACGCCCGCTCGACGGCGTCCTGTCCGGGGTCCCGCACCGCGTCCTGTCGCTGCTCAGTCATGCGGTGATCCTGCCAGCCGGGCGACGGTCGCCATAGGGCGCGGGGCAGGCGTCCATGGGGCCTTATATGGGCATACATCGCCCTCTGACAATCATTGGCTGGTGACGGACGGGCATTGGATGATCTTCCAGTACCCTCTGGGAGATTTGTCGTGCACGTCGCCATCCGGGGGGAAATATGGCTCGTGAACACACACCGTCCCGTCGTCGCGCGCGTCTCGTCGCGGCATCCGTAGCGGCACTCGCGATCGGCGGGACCGCCCTTGCCGAGATTCCGGTTTCGGCGGCGGGCAAGCCGCGGGGGCACGATGTGTCCTCGCACCAGAAGAACGTGAACTGGCAGAAGGCGAAGAACAAGGGCGCCCGGTTCGTCTATGTGAAGGCGACCGAGTCCCACACCTACCGCAACCCCTACTTCACCCAGCAGTACAACGGCTCGCGCAATGCCGGCCTGATCCGCGGGGCCTACCACTTCGCGGTGCCGAGCAAGTCGTCCGGCACGACCCAGGCCCGGTACTTCCTGAACCACGGCGGGCGCTGGCGCGCGGACGGCTGGACGCTGCCGCCCGCGCTCGACATCGAGCACAATCCGTACAGCTCACGGAAGTGCTACGGCCTCAGCAAGGGCAGGATGGTCGGCTGGATCCAGTCCTTCAGCAACGAGGTCAGGCGCCAGACGGGACGCCGCCCGGTGATCTACACGACCGCCAAGTGGTGGAACGACTGCACGGGCGGCAGCCGGGCCTTCGCGTCGAACCACGCCCTGTGGCTCGCGCGCTGGTCGTCGTCGGCCGGGTCGCTGCCCAGGGGCTGGGCGTACTGGACGTTCTGGCAGTACGACAACCGCGGCGGGCTTCCGGGTGATCAGAATCTCTTCAATGGCTCGACGGCCCAGTTGAAGCGGTTCGCCAAGGGGTAGCCGAAGGGCGGCGGAAGCCGACACTCCGCCCAGATTCCGGGCCTCGCGCCACCGCTCCGTACGATCGTCGTCAGACACCTGATGCATACGGAGCGGAGGCACTCCGCTTTGGGTCACCGCACGGCCCGGCCCAGTTCACTTTCCGTTCACCCAGGTTGCCTACGTTCCACATGCCACTGACGTCCAACAGAAGCCTGGGTAAATGGAACACATCACGCTTCTCCTCGGGATCGTGATCGTCACCGCTCTCGTGTTCGATTTCACGAACGGTTTCCACGACACTGCCAACGCGATGGCGACGACCATCTCGACCGGCGCTCTCAAGCCCAAGACGGCGGTGGCCATGTCCGCCGTGCTCAACCTCGTCGGCGCCTTCCTCTCCGTCGAAGTCGCCAAGACGATCTCCGGCGGCATCGTCAATGAGGACGGCCTCAAAACAGAGGTCATCTTCGCCGCGCTCGTCGGCGCGATCCTCTGGAATCTGCTGACCTGGCTGGTGGGCCTGCCCTCCAGCTCCTCGCACGCCCTCTTCGGCGGCCTCATCGGCGCCGCCGTCATGTCGATGGGCTGGTCGTCGATCAACGGCGGCACCGTCGTCACCAAGGTCCTGCTGCCCGCCCTGGCGGCGCCGCTCGTGGCGGGTCTCGCCGCGATGCTGGCCACGCGACTGACGTACCGCATCGGCCGCAACACCGACACCAAGGCGACCGCCAAGGGCTACCGCGCCGGACAGATCGCCTCCGCGGGCCTCGTCTCGCTGGCACACGGCACGAACGACGCGCAGAAGACCATGGGCATCATCACGCTCGCCCTGGTCACCGGCGGCGTCCTGAACCCCGGCGCGAACCCCCCGCTGTGGGTCATCGTCTCGGCCGGTGTGGCCATCGCGCTCGGCACGTACCTCGGCGGCTGGCGCATCATCCGCACCATGGGCAAGGGCCTCACCGACCTCCAGCCGCAGCAGGGCTTCGCCGCCCAGACCAGCGCCGCGACGGTCATCCTCGCCTCCTCGCACCTGGGCTTCTCGCTCTCCACCACCCAGTCCTGCTCCGGCGCCGTGATGGGCGCGGGCCTCGGCCGCAAGGGCGGCGTGGTCCGCTGGTCGACCGCGACCCGGATGTTCGTCGCCTGGGGCCTGACGCTGCCGGCCGCCGGTCTGGTCGGCGCGGGCGCCGAGTTCCTCACCAAGCAGGGCCCCTGGGGCATCACGGCCACCGCCGCGCTCCTGGTCGCGGGATCGTCCGTGATCTGGGTGCTGTCCCGGCGCAACGCCGTCGACCACACGAACGTCACCGCCGACGAGATCGGCGCGGACAGCGCGGACACTGAGCCCGCGGGCGTCGTGACCACCGCGATCGCCGCCGTCACCCCGCCGCCCCCCGCGGGCACCACGGCCGCCGCGGCCGTCGCCTCCGAAGACCCGGTCAAGGCCACCGTCTCGGCCCCGACCACGACCACGACCGGTGCCATGGCGGATCCCGCCAGGCCCGCGACGGTGTAAGGACAGATCAGCATGAGCATCGACTGGGCAGCTCTCGGCTCCGTCTTCGGAGTCAGCCTCGCGGTGACGGTGGCCCTGGTGGGTCTGTTCACCCTCGGCATCGTCGGCCTCGCCAAGCAGGAGGCGGCGGCCGCATCGGGCGGCGGCTCCGCGGCCCTGGCGCGCACCGGCGCGTACGCCTGCTTCGCGCTGTGCGCGGCGGCGGTGGCGTACGGGATCTATCTGATCGTCGCCTGACGACAGCGTTTTCGGTGGGGTGCGGGGCGTGCGTGTAAGGCCCCCACCCCCCCCGCGGGGGGGGGGGGGCGCACCCACGCCCCCCCCCGGGCCACACCGCGGTTTAGGGGGGTGGCGGG
>NZ_JBHYJI010000048.1:63669-73790 GCF_042740435.1 Streptomyces sp. NPDC059002
GGCAACAAGACTACCGCCGCCGGCGTCTGGGCTGTGGGGGGGGGGCCGGCCCTCCCTTGTCCGCCCCCCACCCCACCGTCGTGTGTGGGGCTCCGCACACTCTCCCGCCGCAGGTCAACAGCGAGTTGACGGGCGTTCGCGGGGCGTGGTGGACTGCCCGGGCCAACTACGGCGGCAAGTGAGGAAGCCGGTGCGAATCCGGCGCGGTCCCGCCACTGTCACCGGGGAGACGCCTCCCCGGAAGCCAGGAACTCGCGCCGCCGATCACGTCGAACCAGGGCGCGGACACCCTGAGTGAGGACATATCGCCATGCGCGGCCGCCCGTTGCCGGTCCCCTTCCCGAGTACGAGTTCCCTCCTCGGCCCAGCGGCCGGCTGACCCCATGAGTGCCGATCGCGACTTCGCGTACGGCGCCGCCGCCGGCCTCCTCGGTGACCTGCTGCTCGGCGATCCCCGCCGAGGCCATCCGGTCGCCGCGTTCGGCCGTGCGGCGGGTGCCGTCGAGCGGGTGCTGTGGCGCGACCACCGCGGGTGGGGCGCGCTGCACGCCGTGGTGTGTGCCGGGGGTGCGGCCGGTGCCGCCGCCCTCGCTTCTTCCCTTGCCCGCCGTTCACGTGCCGGATCCGTCGCGCTGACCGCGGCCGCGACCTGGTCCGTGGTCGGCGGGACCTCCCTCGGGCGCGAGGCACGCGCCATCGGCGGGGCCCTGGAGGCCGGGGACATCGAGGTGGCGCGGGAGCGGCTGCCGCATCTGTGCGGGCGGGATCCGCAGGCGCTCGACGCCGACGGCATCGCGCGGGCCGTCGTCGAGTCCGTCGCCGAGAACACGTCCGACGCGGTGGTCGGGGCGCTGGTGTGGGGGGCGCTCGGCGGGGTGCCCGGGCTCGTCGGGTTCCGGGCCGTCAACACGCTGGACGCGATGGTGGGGCACAAGTCGCCCAAGTACCGGCGATTCGGGTGGGCTTCGGCCCGGCTCGACGACGTCGTGGGGTGGCCGGGGGCGCGGCTGACCGCCGTCCTTGCCGTGCTCGCGGGGGACTCGCCTTCCGGGGCGGTGCGGGCGTGGCGGGCAGATGCCCGCAAGCATCCAAGTCCCAATGCCGGGCCCGTCGAGGCCGCCTTCGCGGGGGCGTTGGGCGTACGGCTCGGTGGGACCCTCTCGTACGGGGGGCGGGTCGAGCACCGTCCTGTCCTGAACGCGGACGGGCGTGCTGTGGGCGTGCGGGACATCGAGCGGGCCGTGAAGCTGTCCCGGCGCGTGAGCTGGCTGGCGCTGGGGGTCGCGATGGCGGCCGCTCGGCGGAAACGGAGAAGGACATGAGCGGCGGGCTGCTGGTTGCCGGGACCACCTCCGACGCGGGGAAGAGCGTCGTCACCGCGGGGATCTGCCGGTGGCTGACCCGCAAGGGGGTGTCCGTCGCGCCCTTCAAGGCGCAGAACATGTCCCTGAACTCCTTCGTCACGCGCGAGGGCGCCGAGATCGGCCGAGCGCAGGCCATGCAGGCGCAGGCCGCCCGCGTCGAGCCGAGCGCGCTGATGAACCCCGTACTGCTCAAGCCGGGCAGCGACCGGTCGAGTCAGGTCGTGCTGATGGGCAAGCCCGTGGGCGAGATGAGCGCGCGCGGCTATCACGGGGGGCGTCAGGCGGCGCTGCTCGACACCGTCGTGGGATGCCTTGAGGAACTCCGGGGCAGCTATGACGCCGTGATCTGTGAGGGCGCGGGCAGTCCTGCCGAGATCAATCTGCGGCGCACCGACATCGTGAACATGGGGATCGCGCGGGCCGCCCGGTTCCCCGTCCTGGTGGTCGGGGACATCGACAGGGGCGGGGTGTTCGCGTCCTTCTTCGGTACGACGGCGCTGCTGAGCGCGGCCGATCAGGAGCTGGTCGCCGGGTATCTGGTGAACAAGTTCCGCGGCGACGTCTCGCTCCTCGAACCCGGGCTCGACATGCTGCACGGGCTCACCGGGCGGCGTACGTACGGTGTGCTGCCGTTCCAGCACGGGCTCGGCATCGACGAGGAGGACGGTCTGCGGGTGTCCCTGCGCGGTGCCGTGCGGGAGTCGGTGGTCGCGCCGCCGGTCGGCGAGGACGTGCTGCGGGTCGCCGTGTGCGCCGTACCGCTGATGTCCAACTTCACGGACGTGGACGCGCTGGCCGCCGAGCCGGGTGTCGTGGTCCGGTTCGTGGACCGGGCCGAGGAGCTCGTCGACGCCGACCTCGTGGTCGTGCCGGGCACCCGCGGGACCGTGCGCGCCCTGGAGTGGCTGCGCGAGCGCGGACTCGCGGCCGCCCTGGCACGCCGGGCGGCCGAGGGCAGGCCCGTGCTCGGGATCTGCGGCGGCTTCCAGGTCCTCGGGGAGCACATCGAGGACGAGGTCGAGTCGCGGGCCGGATCCGTCGACGGGCTCGGACTGCTGCCCGTGCGGGTGCGGTTCGCCCGCGAGAAGACGCTCGCGCGGCCGGTGGGTGAGGCACTCGGGGAGCGCGTCGAGGGATACGAGATCCATCACGGCGTGGCCGACGTCGCGGGCGGGGAAGCCTTCTTGGACGGCTGCCGGGTCGGCGAGGTGTGGGGCACGCACTGGCACGGGTCGCTGGAGAGCGACGCGTTCCGGCGCCGGTTCCTGACCGAGGTGGCACGCGCGGCCGGGCGGCGCTTCGTGCCCGCGCCCGACACCAGCTTCGGCGCGCTGCGCGAGGAGCAGCTCGACCTGCTCGGCGATCTGATCGAAGAACACGCGGACACGGACGCCCTGTTGGGCCTGATCGAGAGCGGGACGCCGGCCGGGCTGCCGTTCATCGCGCCGGGAGCACCGTCGTGACCGCCGCCACCGGCCTCGTGGCCGCCCCCGGGCGCACCGCGGCGGCCGAGCCCGGCCCGTACCACCCCGCACGCACCAAGGAGGCCCTGTGAGTACCCCGTACCCGTTCACCGCCCTCGTCGGGCAGGACGACCTGCGGCTCGCGCTCTTGCTGAACGCCGTCTCGCCCGCCGTCGGCGGCGTACTCGTCCGGGGTGAGAAGGGCACCGCCAAGTCCACCGCCGTACGCGCCCTTTCGGCGCTGCTCCCGGAGGTGCCGGTCGTCGCCGGGTGCCGCTTCTCGTGCGACCCCGCGGCGGCCGACCCGAACTGCCCGGACGGCCCGCACGAGTCGGGCGGTGCCACCGCGCGGCCCGCCCGCATGGTGGAGCTGCCCGTCGGCGCGTCCGAGGACCGGCTCGTCGGCGCCCTCGACATCGAGCGGGCGCTCGCGGAGGGCGTGAAGGCGTTCGAGCCCGGGCTGCTCGCCGACGCGCACCGCGGGATCCTCTACGTCGACGAGGTCAATCTGCTCCACGACCACCTGGTCGACCTGCTCCTCGACGCGGCCGCGATGGGCGCCTCGTACGTGGAGCGCGAGGGTGTCTCGGTCCGGCACGCCGCGCGCTTCCTGCTCGTCGGCACGATGAACCCCGAAGAGGGCGAGCTGCGGCCGCAGTTGCTCGACCGGTTCGGTCTCACCGTCGAGGTGGCCGCGTCCCGCGAGACCGACCAGCGCGTCGAGGTCGTACGGCGGCGGCTCGCCTACGACGACGACCCCGAGGGCTTCGCGGGGCGCTGGGCCGCCGACGAGGCCGCGCTGCGGGACCGGGTCGTGGCGGCGCGCGCGCTGCTCCCCCAGGTCGTCCTCGGCGACGGGGCGCTGCGGCAGATCGCGGCGACCTGCGCGGCGTTCGAGGTGGACGGGATGCGCGCGGACATCGTGATGGCGCGCACCGCGACGGCGCTCGCCGCGTGGGCGGGCCGCACCGACGTCCAGAGCGAGGACGTGCGCCAGGCCGCGCTGCTCGCGCTGCCGCACCGCAGGCGCCGCAACCCCTTCGACGCGCCGGGGCTCGACGAGGACAAGCTCGACGAGACGCTGGAGGAGTCCCGCACCGACGAGGGGGACGACGACCCCGACGGCGGCGGCCCCGACGACGGTCCCGGCGGAGGCGGCGGACAGCCCCCGGCCGGGGAGGGACCGGACTCCCCCGAATCCCTCGACTCCCCCGAACTGCCGTCGCAGAACCAGGGTTCGGGCACCGACGAGGCACCGGCCCCGCAGGAGCCCGCCCCCGCGCCCGCTCCCGGCGGCGCGGGCGAGCAGCAGGCCGTGCGGGCCGCGGAGCCTTTCCGTACGAAGATGCTGAGCGTGCCCGGCATCGGCGAGGGCGCGGCGGGGCGACGCTCACGTGCGCGTACCGAACACGGCCGTACGACGGGTTCGCGCCGCCCCCAAGGCGCCCTCACCAAGCTGCACCTGGCCGCGACCGTGCAGGCGGCGGCCCCGCACCAGAAGGCGCGCGGACGCTCCGGCACCGGACTCGTCGTACGCCGTGACGATCTGCGCCAGGCGACCCGGGAGGGCCGCGAGGGCAACCTCGTCCTGTTCGTCGTGGACGCCTCCGGGTCGATGGCGGCGCGGCAGCGGATGAGCGCCGTCAAGGGCGCCGTGCTCTCGCTCCTCCTCGACGCCTATCAGCGGCGCGACAAGGTGGGGCTCGTGACGTTCCGCGGCACGGAGGCCGAGGTGGCGCTGCCGCCGACGTCGTCGGTGGACGCGGCGGCGGCCCGGCTCGAATCGCTGCCCACCGGCGGCCGGACGCCGCTGGCCGCGGGCCTGCTGAAGGCGCACGACGTGCTGCGGGTGGAGCGGCTGCGGGATGCCGCGCGGCGCCCCCTGGTGGTCGTGGTGACGGATGGGCGCGCCACGGGCGGAAATTCAAGGGCGCGGAGCGCTTCCTCAGAAGGGTGGGGGCGAGAGACGGGTGGGCCAGTGACCCAGGCCGGGCGCGCGGCACGGCTGTTCGCGGCCGAAGGCGTCGCCTCCGTGGTGGTCGACTGCGAGTCGGGTTACGTACGCCTGGGTCTCGCGGCCCAGTTGGCGGGCGAGCTCGGCGGGACGGCCGTGACGCTCGACGAGCTGCGGGCGGACTCGATCGCCGGTCTCGTCAAGGACGTACAGGGAATGAACTCGCCTTCGAGGAGGGCCGCTTAATGCCGCAGGGACAGCCGAGTGTCGTACCGGACGACGGACTGACGACACGTCAGCGCCGCAACCGGCCGCTGGTCTTCGTGCACACGGGCATCGGCAAGGGCAAGTCGACGGCCGCGTTCGGGCTCGCGCTGCGCGCCTGGAATCAGGGGTGGCCGATCGGCGTCTTCCAGTTCGTGAAGTCGGCGAAGTGGAAGGTCGGCGAGGAGAACGCGCTGAAGGTCCTCGGCGCCTCCGGCGAGGGCGGCACCGTCGCCTGGCACAAGATGGGCGAAGGCTGGTCATGGATCCAACGCGCCCCCGCCGAGGGCGAGCTGACCAACGAGGACAAGGCCCGCGAGGGCTGGGAGCAGGTCAAGCGCGACCTGGCCGAGGAGACGTACAAGCTCTACGTCCTCGACGAGTTCGCCTACCCGATGCACTGGGGCTGGATCGACACCGACGAGGTGGTGGAGGTGCTGCGGAACCGGCCCGGTACGCAGCACGTGGTCATCACCGGGCGGAACGCCCCTCAGCCGCTGATCGACTTCGCCGATCTGGTCACCGACATGTCCAAGGTCAAGCACCCGATGGACGCCGGACAGAAGGGCCAGAGGGGCATCGAGTGGTAGCTCGCCTCGTCATCGCGGCGCCGTCGTCGGGCAGCGGCAAGACGACCGTCGCGACGGGCCTGATGGCCGCGTTCACGGCCGCCGGGCTCGCCGTCTCCCCGCACAAGGTCGGGCCCGACTACATCGACCCCGGCTACCACGCGCTCGCGACCGGCAGGCCTGGCCGCAACCTCGACGCGTACCTGTGCGGGCCCGACCTGATCGCCCCGCTGTTCGCGCACGGGGCCGCCGGGTGCGATCTCGCCGTGGTCGAGGGCGTGATGGGGATGTACGACGGGGCGGCGGGCCAGGGCGAACTCGCCTCCACCGCGCACGTGGCCAAGCTGCTGCGGGCCCCGGTCGTCCTCGTCGTCGACGCGTCGTCGCAGTCGCGGTCCGTGGCGGCGCTCGTGCACGGCTTCGCCTCCTGGGACCCCGAGGTGCGGGTCGCGGGCGTCATCCTCAACAAGGTCGGCTCCGACCGGCATGAGGCGCTGCTGCGGGAGGCACTGGACGAGGCCGGGGTTCCGGTGCTCGGCGCGTTGCGCCGGGTGCGTGAAGTCCGGGCTCCCTCCCGGCACTTGGGGCTCGTTCCGGTCGCCGAGCGGCAGGCGGACGCGGTGGAGTCCGTCGCCGCGTTGGCCTCGCGGGTGCGGGAGGGGTGTGACCTGGAGGGGCTTCTCGCGCTTGCCCGCAGCGCGCCTGCTCTGCCGGGGGAGGCGTGGGTCCCGGGGTTGGAGTCGTCACCGGCTTCGCCGAGTTCGTCCTCAAGCGCCGGACGGGCTGAAGATCCCTCCGTACGGGCTGGATATTCCGCAGGTCCGGGGAGGCCGCTCGTCGCCGTCGCCGGTGGGGCCGCGTTCACCTTCTCGTACGCCGAGCACGCGGAGCTGCTGCGCGCCGCCGGAGCCGAGGTCGTCACCTTCGACCCCCTCCACGACGAGCAACTGCCCGACGGGACGGCCGGGTTGGTCATCGGTGGGGGCTTTCCCGAGGTGTACGCGCCCGAACTGTCCGCCAACGAGCCGCTCAGGAAGGCCGTGGCCGACCTCGCGTCGTCCGGGGCGCCCGTGGCCGCCGAGTGCGCGGGACTGCTCTACCTCTCCCGCGAACTGGACGGGAAGCCGATGTGCGGGGTGCTCGACGCCGACGCGCGGATGTCGGAGCGGCTGACGCTCGGATACCGGGAGGCGGTCGCCGTGTCGGACAGCGTGCTCGCGCCGGCCGGGACGCGGATGCGGGGGCACGAGTTCCACCGGACGGCCGTCGTGCCGGGGGCCGGACCCACGCCCGCCTGGGGGCTGCACAAGCCGGAGCGGCGCGTCGAAGGGTTCGTGCAGGGGAACGTGCACGCCAGCTATCTGCACACGCACTGGGCGGCGGAGCCGGGCGTCGCGCGCCGGTTCGTCGAGCGATGCACGCCATGACGCCGCGGGGCGGCTCAGCCCGCGAGGCCCACCACGAGCCAGATGAACGCCGCGCCCGCCACCGTGCACAGCAGGGTCGAGCGGGCCGGATGGTCATGGTGCGCCTCCGGCAGGATCTCGGCCGCCGCGAGATACAGGAGCGCGCCGCCGAAGAATCCGAGATAGCCGCCGAGCAGTTGCTCCGGAATGGTGAAGAGGAGCGTCGACGCGGCGCCCACCACCGGGGCCGCCGCGTCCGCGAACAGCATCGCGAGGGCCTTGCGCCGGGCGTTCCCGTACAGACTGGTGATCGTGTACGTGTTGAAGCCGTCCGCGAAGTCATGGGCGACGACGGCGAGCGCCACGGCCACGCCCATGCCGCCGCCGACCTGGAAGGCCGCGCCGATCGCGACGCCGTCCATGACGCTGTGCCCGACCATCGCGGCGGCCGCCGTGAGCCCCACCTCCGGGACCCGGCCGTTCTCGTGCTCGTCGGCGCCGTGCGCGGCCTGACGGCCCGCGAGCAGGTGTTCCACCAGATGGGCGACGAGGAAGCCCGCCACGAACAGGAGCAGGGCCGCGGGCACGCCGAACACGGGACCGCCCGCCGCCTCCAGCGCCTCCGGCAGCAGATCGAGCCCGACCACTCCGAGCATCAGACCGCCCGCGAGGCCCAGGACCAGGTGGCGCCGGTCGGTGACCCGCTGGGCCGTCCAGCCGCCCACCAGCGTCATGAGGAAGGCGCCGAGCGCCACGAACACCGCCATGGCCCCTTGCTAACCGATTGACCCGCAGCACCGCACATCCGTCACCGCTCCCCCCACCGCGTACGAGAGGACCGCTCATGGCCGACGCCGAGCCCGCCGCCGACACCCTGCCCGCGCCCGCGCGGGGCACTCTCGTCGTCGGCGTGGGCGCCTGCGAGGACGCTCCCGCGGAGGAGGTGCTCGGGCTCGTACGGGACGCCGTGCGCGACGCGGGCCTGCGGCTCGACGCCGTCGCGGAACTGGCCACGGTCGACGCGAAGGCCACCGAACCGGGCATCGTCGCCGCGGCGGCCCGGCTCGGCGTGCCGCTCGTCGCGTACCCGGCGGAGGAACTGGCGCGCGTACGGGTCCCCAACCCCACCGCGAGGTCCCACGCGACCGTCGGCACACCCTCCGTCGCGGAGGCGGCGGCACTGCGCACCGGCGGCGAACTCCTCGTCCCCAAACGGAAGTCCACACCGCGGGACCGCCCCGCGATGGCAACGTGCGCGATCGCGAGCCGGCCGGATACGTCGGGGGGTGTTGTGGTGAGCTCGACGACCTCTGCGAGGGGTGGCGGGGCGTCGGTCGCTTTGGGGGGCGGGGCGTCCGCCGCTGCGGGTGGCGGGGTGCCTGCTGCCGTGGCTCGCGGCACGACTGCTGCGACGCCCTCCGGCACCGCCGGTGGCACGCCTGCTGCGGCGCCTACCGCCGCGCCTGGTGGCGCCACCGCTGCGGGGCCCTCCGGCACGGCTGGTGGCACGCCTGCTGCGATGCCTGGTGGCACGACTGCTGCGACGCCCACCGGCGCGGCCGGAAGTGCGCCCACCGCGGCGCCCACCGCCGCGCCCACCGCCGCGCCTGCTGGCACGACCGCTGCGAGGCCCTTCGGCACGGCCGGTGGCGCGACCGGAAGTGCGCCCACCGCGAGGCCTGGTGGCACGACTGCTGCGAGGCCCACCGGCGCGGACCGAAGTGCGTCCGCTGCGACGCCCACCGCCGCGCCCGGCGGCACGCCTGCCGCGACGCCCACCGCCATGCCTGGTGGCACACCCACCGCCATGGCCTCCGCCACGGCCGGAGGGACGCCCATCGCCGCGACCGGCGGCACGCCCGCAGTCGTGTCCACCGCCCCCGCCACCGCCACAACCTGCGCCACGGAGATCTCCGAGCCCATGCAGACGCCCCTCCCCCTCCCCCTCACCCACGCGCCCGAGTCGGGGCACGATCTGCGTCACCACGGGGACGCGGAGGTGCGGGACGACGGTGCGGAGCTCGTCGATCTGGCGGTCAATGTGCGGGCGGGCACTCCCCCGGCGTGGCTGAAGGAGCACATCCAGGCGTCCCTCGACGGACTCGCGGCGTACCCGGACGGGCGGGCGGCGCGGCAGGCGGTGGCGGAGCGGCACGGAGTGACTCCCGATCGGGTACTGCTCACCTCCGGTGCGGCGGAGGCGTTCGTCCTCATCGCCAGGGCCCTGAAGGTCCGTCACCCCTACGTCGTACACCCACAGTTCACCGAACCCGAGGCGGCGCTGCGGGACGCGGGGCACGAGGTCGGGCGGGTACTGCTGCGGGAGGCCGACGGGTTCCGGCTCGACGTGTCGGCGGTGCCGGAGGAAGCCGACCTGGTGGTCGTCGGCAACCCTACCAACCCGACATCCGTGCTCCACCCGGCCGCGACCGTCGCCGCACTCGCCCGGCCCGGGCGGCACCTCGTCGTGGACGAGGCGTTCATGGACGCGGTGCCCGGCGAGCGGGAGGCACTCGCGGGCCGCACCGACGTGCCCGGCCTCGTGGTCCTGCGGAGCCTCACCAAGACGTGGGGACTCGCCGGGCTGCGCATCGGCTACGTCATCGCGTCGCCGGAAACCATCGCCTCCCTGGAGCAGGCGCAGCCGCTGTGGCCCGTGTCGACGCCCGCGCTCGCGGCGGCACAGGCGTGCGTGTCGCCGCGGGCGCTCGCTGAGGCCGGTCACGCGGCGCACCGCGTGGCCGCGGACCGGGCCCATCTCCTCGCCGGGCTCGCGGAGTTGGCAACCGCCGGGGTGCGGGTCGTGGAGCCCGCGGAAGGGCCCTTCGTGCTCGTACGGGTCCCGGGGGCGGCGCTCGTCCGCGAGCGGCTGCGGGATGAGGGGTTCGCGGTGCGGCGCGGCGACACGTTTCCTGGCCTGGGGCCTGACTGGATTCGGCTTGCCGTCCGCGATCGGGCGACCTCGACCCGTTTCCTCGCGGCTCTCTCCACCACGCTCCTCCCCTAGCCGCCCGCACCGGGCCTGCGCCCGCCTGCACCGACCTTGCGCCTCCGTGAGCGGCCCCCTGCACCGTGGGCTGTGCCCACCCGTGCCGCCCAGC
>NZ_JBHYJI010000049.1:0-71610 GCF_042740435.1 Streptomyces sp. NPDC059002
CCCCTGAACCTTCAGGGGGCCGCCGCCCTCGTACGTACCGGGTGTCCCGGGCGGGCTACTTCCGGGGCACGGTCACGCCCGTCCCGTTCACGACCTCGCGGTCGCCCAGCGGCTTGTCCAGGGTCACCGTCCGGGAGAGCTTCTTGGCCATCAGGATGCAGACCTTGTCCTTCTGCCGGGTCTCGGTGACCGAGACCGTCACGCTGTCGCCGTCCTCGCTGGCCGACGCGGCGTAGTCGCTGCACACGCCGCCCCAGAAGTGCAGGGTCAGGGACCTGCCGTCGGCGCTGTAGGACTCGACGCGCGCCTGGCTCGTGCCCTCCTTCCCGCCCTGCTTCCCGGTGGGCGAGGGCGTGGGGGTGCCCGGACTGCTCGGCGACGTCAGGTACTTGGGGTCGACCGCCGGGTGCGTCACCGTGAAGGTGTCCCGCGCGCCCTGCGGCTTCATCGCGAACAGCCAGGACGGTACGAGAGTCTGCTTGCCGTCCACGAAGTGCGTCGCGAGCCCGAAGACGGCGCCGTCGACCGCGACCGGCTGCGGCTTCGGTGCCGTGGACGCCGGCTTGCAGGGCGCCTGCTTCGAGCCGCCGCCCTCCGTCTTCGTGAAGTCGTCGGCGTGCGGCACGGGGGTCGCGCAGCCGCCGATGCCGACGCGGCCGTCGCCCGCGGTCGAGTTCAGCCGGTCCAGGGTCTCCTGGGCGCCGAGCACCGGATAGCTCGCGCCCTTGTCGGGCGCCTTCAACTGTCCGCTGCCGCCGACCACTTGGCCGTCGGAGCCGACCTGGATGCCGGTCGCCCAGCCGTACGTCGGCAGGCCGCCGATCGTGGGGTCGGCGTTCACCACCCGTACGGCACCCATGAGTTGACGGGCGTCGAGCTTCGCGTCGTCCTGGCCGAGCGCCTTCAGGACGGGCGCCGCGGCCTCCTTGGCGACCCGCTCGCCCACCGCGTCCTCCGGGTCGCCGTTCGGCGCGATGGCGGTGCCCGAACACGGCTTCCCCTTGGGGCAGTTGTCGGTCCCGCCGATGCCATGACGGGAGTACGTCCAGGTGCCGGGCGCCTGCTTGGTCACCTGGAGGGAGGGGCCGGAGCCGTCCTTCTCGGGGCTCACCTTCCAGGCGCCGTCCTGCGTCGTCGGCGTCCCGGAGATGCCAAGGGCCTTGGCCAGGGCGGTCACTTCGGCCCGGGTGACCTCGCCGCGGGCGTGATAGACGGGGGCCGAACCGGGGCCCTTGGGCAGCGTGCCGGTCGCCTTGTACGTGACGCCGTTCGGGTCGGGCTCGCCCGGCGCGATGCCGTTGGTGCCGCCGGTGCCCTCCTTCGCGCCGTCCGTGTACCCGTCGAGGGCGAGCGGCGGCGGACTGCCGCCGTCACCCGCGGGGGCGCCGTCGCCGCCCCGGCCGTCACCACCGCCGGACGCGGTCGCGGCGAAGTACGCGCCACCGCCGCCGATCAGCAGCACGGTGGCCGCGACCGAGGCGACGGCGATACGGGAACGCCGCCGCTGCGGCTCGGCCGCCTCTTGAACGGATCGCTCGGTGCTCACCGCATCGCTCCTTCGACTGCGCTGCTGTCCCTGGAGACCCACGGAAAGCTGCAGGTGGGCCTCGTCGTATCTCACATCCCCTTTACGGGGGACGGCGATGGGACGCGGCAGGGGAGCGCACGGTTCCCTGAACGCGCGCCGGAGTCCGGAATCAGTCTCCCTCAGTCGCCGTATTCGGACATTCCGTCGAGGAGTCGCGCGGAGGCCGGCGGGACGGTGATCCCGTGGATCAGGGAGGGCGGTACGGGAGCGGCCGCGGACGTGGCGGGCACCACCCAGTGCGGTGCCATGCGGGCGCAGTCGCCGCGCAGCGTCTCCATGGTTTCCGGGGCGAGCTCTACGGGGTGCTGTGCGACGGAATGCTTCGAGATGTGCGAGATAGCGGCCATACCGGAACCGTATGCATCCGGCCCTTCACGAAGAAAGCCCTACTATCGGGTAGTTTTTGCCGCTTCAGCGGCGGTGCCCCGACCCGGTAGCGTGAACCGTCAACCCCTCACCTTTCCTCTTCGGGAGCATCCAGCCGTGCGTATCGCAGTCACCGGCTCCATCGCCACCGACCACCTGATGACCTTCCCCGGCCGCTTCGCCGACCAGCTGGTCGCCGATCAGCTGCACACGGTCTCTCTGTCGTTCCTGGTCGACGCCCTCGACGTACGAAGGGGAGGCGTGGCCGCGAACATCACCTTCGGCATGGGCCAGCTCGGCACGAGCCCGATCCTGGTCGGCGCCGCGGGCTCCGACTTCGACGAGTACCGCGCCTGGCTCGACCGGCACGGCGTGGACACCTCCGCCGTCCGGATCTCCGAGACCCTGCACACCGCGCGCTTCGTCTGCACCACGGACGCCGACCACAACCAGATCGGCTCCTTCTACACGGGCGCGATGAGCGAGGCCCGCCTCATCGAGCTGCACGCCGTCGCCGAGCGCGTCGGCGGCCTCGACCTCGTCCTGATCGGCGCCGACGACCCGGAGGCGATGCTCCGCCACACCGAGGAGTGCCGCTCGCGCGGGATCCCCTTCGCCGCGGACTT
This sequence comes from Streptomyces sp. NPDC059002, assembly GCF_042740435.1. Lineage (NCBI taxonomy): Bacteria > Bacillati > Actinomycetota > Actinomycetes > Kitasatosporales > Streptomycetaceae > Streptomyces > Streptomyces sp. NPDC059002. The sequence goes on from NZ_JBHYJI010000049.1 coordinate 2,581, forward strand.
CTCCCAGCAGATCGCGCGCATGGAGGGGGAGGAGATCCGCATCCTCCTGGAGGGCGCCACGTACCTCTTCTCCAATGAGTACGAGAAGGGCCTCATCGAGTCCAAGACGGGCTGGACCGACGCCGAGATCCTCTCCAAGGTCGGCCACCGCGTGACCACCCTCGGCTCGCGCGGCGTCCGCATCGAGGCCACCGGCCAGGACCCGATCGAGGTCGGCGTGCCGGAGGAGGAGGCGAAGGTCGAGCCGACCGGCGTCGGCGACGCGTTCCGCGCGGGCTTCCTCTCCGGCCTGGCCTGGGGCGTCTCCCACGAGCGCGCGGCCCAGGTCGGCTGCATGCTCGCCACCCTGGTCATCGAGACCGTCGGCACCCAGGAGTACGAGCTGCAGCGCAGCAACTTCATGGACCGCTTCACCAAGGCGTACGGCCACGCGGCCGCGACCGAGATCAGGGCGCACCTGTCCTAGTCACGAGCTCCGGCGGACCACGTAGGCGACTCCGCGGTCCGCCGGCCGCTCACCCACGTACTCCTGTTTCTGCGTCCAGCACCACGCGGGAATGTCCACCGCCGCGACCTCGTCGTCGGCGAGCACGGTGACGGTGCCGCCCACCCGCACCCGCCCGATCGCCTTGGCCAGTTCGATGACGGGCAGCGGGCAGCTCATCCCGAGCGCGTCCACGGTCACGGCGTCGGCCTCCCCGCCGCCGCCCCCGACCGGCGCCCCCAGCGTCTCCCGCACGCCCCGCACGACCCCGGGCAGCACATCGAGGAACCGCTCGACCTCCGCCTCCTCGGCCCCCATCGGCAGCGAGACCCGTACGTTCCCCTCGCTCACCACCCCCATGGCGCGCAGCACATGGCTCGGCGTCAGTGTCGAGCTGGTGCAGGACGAGCCCGACGACACCGAGAAGCCCGCCCGGTCCAGCTCGTGCAGCACGGTCTCCCCGTCGACATAGAGACAGGAGAAGGTGACGAGGTGCGGAAGGCGCCGCACCGGGTCGCCCACCACCTCCACGTCCGGCACGAGCCCGGGCACCCGCGCCCTGATCCGCTCCGTCAGCTCCCGCAGCCGCGCACCCTCCGCGGCCGCCTCGGCCCGCACCGCCCGCAGCGAGGCCGCCGCCGCGACGACCGCAGGAATGTTCTCGAAGCCCGCGGCCCGCCCCGACTCGCGCTCGTCGACGGGCCCTTGAGCGGCGAACCGCACTCCCTTGCGTACGACGAGGAACCCCACCCCCGCGGGCCCGCCCCACTTGTGGGCGCTCCCCGTGAGCAGCGACCAGTCCCCGTCGACCGGCCCCCAGGGCAGCGACTGCGCCGCGTCCACGAGCAGCGGCACCCCTGCCGTACGGCACGCCGCGGCCACCTCGGCCACCGGCTGCACGGTGCCCACCTCGTGGTTGGCGGACTGCAGACAGGCGAGCGCGGTGTCCTCGCGCAGCGCCGCGGCGTACGCCTCCGGATCCACGGCCCCGCCCCGGTCCACCGGCACCTTGGTGACCGCCCCGCCGTCCGCCTCATGGGCCGCGGCCGAATGGAGCACCGACGAATGTTCGACGGCGGACACGATCAGGTGATCTCCGACGCGCCGCCGCCCGGCCAGCGCCCCCGCGATCCCCGCGTGCACGGCACGGGTCCCCGACGACGTGAAGACAAGCTCGTCGGGCCTGCACCCGACGGCATCGGCGGCCGCCTCACGCGCCGCGTCGAGCAGCAGCCTGGCCCGCCGCCCCTCCCGGTAGAGCCGCGCCGGATCGGCCCACCCCTCGTCGAGCGAGGCCTGCAGGGCCTGCCGGGCAACGGGATGCAGGGGAGCGGAGGAAGCAACATCGAAGTAGGACACGGGACAACGCTATGACGGAGGAGTGCCCCGAAGGGGCGCGGGGAACTGTGCGATCGGCCAGAGCGGGCCCGCAGCCGCGGACCCAGAGATTCCGCCGGGCTCCCGGGCGCCCCGAGGCCGCGCCGGAAGCCCCGTCAGAAAGCGCCCGACGGACGGACATCCCACCCTTCGGAGTGACCCGCGGCGCGTTAGGCACCCTCCCCGCGCGACCCCAAATAGCGTCCAGTAGGGTTTGGTCCGCATAAACATCCAAACCCCTGCCCGCCGCAGGGCGGCGACCGACCAGCGAGTAAGGCCGCAGCCGACCGCGCGGGCGAGACTCTCGGGAAGGCGCTACGTGAGTCCCAACGGCTCCGACCGCTCGTCGCGGCGCCCGATGCGGCGGAAGCTGCCGCAGGTGCTGACTGCGGGCCTGATCCTGGTGACCGCCACCGGTTGCACATATAAGGATTTCCCCCGCCTTGGAATGCCCACCCCGGTAACGGAAGAGGCTCCTCGGATTCTCTCCCTCTGGCAGGGCTCGTGGGCGGCAGCGCTCGCCACGGGCGTGCTGGTCTGGGGCCTGATCCTGTGGAGCGTCATCTTCCACCGGCGCAGCCGCACCAAGGTGGAAGTACCTCTGCAGACGCGTTACAACATGCCCATCGAGGCGCTGTACACGGTCGTCCCCCTCGTCATCGTCTCCGTGCTGTTCTACTTCACGGCACGTGACGAGTCGAAGCTCCTCGCCCTCGAGGACAAGCCGGCCCACACGATCAACGTGGTCGGCTACCAGTGGAGCTGGGGCTTCAACTACGTGGAGAACGTGGACGGCGATCCGGCCACGGGCTACACGTACAAGGAGAAGAAGAAGGACGAGAAGCTCGCCAAGGCGAACGTCGTCCCGAAGGAGCTCTCCAGCATTCCGGAGCGCTTCCTGAAGCAGTTCCCGAAGGGTGCCGAGGGCGTCTACGAGGTCGGCACGCCCGGCGAGCGGAACCCTCAGAACGGCAACCCCGGCCCGACCCTGTGGCTCCCCAAGGGCGAGAAGGTCCGCTTCGTACTGTCTTCGCGTGACGTCATCCACTCCTTCTGGGTGGTGCCGTTCCTCATGAAGCAGGACGTCATCCCGGGCCACACCAACGCCTTCGAGGTGACTCCGAACAAGGAGGGCACCTTCATGGGCAAGTGCGCCGAGCTCTGCGGCGTCGACCACTCCCGGATGCTCTTCAACGTCAAGGTCGTCTCTCCCGAGCGCTACCAGAAGCACCTGGAAGACCTCGTGAAGAAGAACCAGACCGGTTACATCCCGGCCGGCATCGAGCAGACGGGCCACGAGAAGAACCGGGAGACGAACAACCTGTGAGCATCCTCAACGAACCCCAGGGTGCCGCGGCAGCAGACGACTCGTACGAGAACGAGCTGCCGGTCAGGCGCAAGCAGCCGGGCAACGTCGTCATCAAGTGGCTGACCACCACTGACCACAAGACGATCGGCACGCTCTATCTGGTCACGTCGTTCGTGTTCTTCTGCATCGGCGGCGTCATGGCGCTCTTCATGCGCGCCGAACTGGCCCGTCCCGGCACGCAGATCATGTCGAACGAGCAGTTCAACCAGGCGTTCACGATGCACGGCACGATCATGCTGCTGATGTTCGCGACGCCGCTGTTCGCGGGCTTCGCGAACTGGATCATGCCGCTGCAGATCGGTGCACCGGACGTCGCCTTCCCGCGACTGAACATGTTCGCCTACTGGCTGTACCTGTTCGGCTCGCTGATCGCGGTCGGTGGCTTCCTGACGCCGAACGGTGCGGCCGACTTCGGCTGGTTCGCCTACAGCCCGCTGTCGGACGCGGTCCGCTCGCCGGGCATCGGCGCGGACATGTGGATCATGGGTCTGGCCTTCTCCGGCTTCGGCACGATCCTCGGCTCGGTCAACTTCATCACCACCATCATCTGCATGCGCGCTCCGGGCATGACGATGTTCCGCATGCCGATCTTCGTGTGGAACGTGCTGCTGACCGGTGTGCTGGTCCTGCTGGCCTTCCCGGTCCTCGCGGCCGCGCTGTTCGCCCTGGAGGCGGACCGCAAGTTCGGTGCCCATGTCTTCGACGCGGCCAACGGCGGCGCCTTGCTATGGCAACACCTCTTCTGGTTCTTCGGCCATCCAGAGGTGTACATCATCGCCCTGCCGTTCTTCGGCATCATCTCCGAAGTCATCCCGGTCTTCTCCCGAAAGCCGATGTTCGGCTACATGGGCCTGGTCGGCGCGACCATCGCGATCGCCGGTCTGTCCGTGACGGTGTGGGCGCACCACATGTACGTCACAGGCGGCGTGCTACTGCCGTTCTTCTCCTTCATGACGTTCTTGATCGCCGTACCAACAGGCGTGAAGTTCTTCAACTGGATCGGAACGATGTGGAAGGGGTCCTTGTCCTTCGAGACCCCGATGCTGTGGGCGGTCGGCTTCCTGATCACCTTCACCTTCGGTGGTCTGACGGGCGTCATCCTGGCCTCGCCGCCGATGGACTTCCACGTCTCGGACTCGTACTTCGTGGTCGCGCACTTCCACTACGTCATCTTCGGCACCGTGGTGTTCGCGATGTTCTCCGGATTCCACTTCTGGTGGCCGAAGTTCACCGGCAAGATGCTCGACGAGCGGCTCGGCAAGATCACCTTCTGGACGCTGTTCGTGGGCTTCCACGGCACGTTCCTGGTGCAGCACTGGCTCGGTGCCGAGGGCATGCCGCGTCGTTACGCGGACTACCTCGCGGCCGACGGCTTCACCGCGCTGAACACGATCTCGACGATCTCGTCGTTCCTGCTCGGCCTGTCGATGCTGCCGTTCATGTACAACGTCTGGAAGACGGCGAAGTACGGCAAGAAGGTCGAGGTCGACGACCCGTGGGGCTACGGCCGTTCGCTCGAGTGGGCGACGTCCTGCCCGCCGCCGCGGCACAACTTCCTCACCCTGCCGCGCATTCGCAGCGAATCCCCGGCATTCGACCTGCACCACCCCGAGATCGCCGCGCTCGACCAGCTCGAGAACTCCGGTCACGGTGACAAGGCGCTCGCGGGCACCAAGGAGGCCGGCAAGTGAAGATCCAGGGCAAGATGTTCATCTGGCTGAGCGTCTTCGTCCTCGCCATGGCGATCGTCTATGGCGTGTGGTCGAAGGAGCCGGCCGGTACCACGGCGCTCTTCCTGGCCTTCGGTCTGTGCATCATGATCGGCTACTACCTGGCCTTCACGGCCCGGCGGGTCGACGCGGCCGCACAGGACAACACGGAGGCCGACGTCGCGGACGAGGCCGGCGAGGTGGGCTTCTTCAGCCCGCACAGCTGGCAGCCGCTCTCGCTGGCGGTCGGTGGCGCGCTCGCCTTCATGGGCGTCGTCTTCGGCTGGTGGCTGCTGTACTTCTCGGCCCCGATCATCCTGATCGGCCTGTGGGGCTGGGTGTTCGAGTACTACCGCGGCGAGAACCAGACCCAGTGAGTTCGTAGTTCCTTCCGCGCCGAAGGGGCCCGGACACTCCGCGAGGAGCGTCCGGGCCCCTTCGCGTGCGCGGGGGACCCCTCGGACGGGTCACTCGCCGCGCCGGACCTGATCAATCTTCATACCGTGTGTTTTATGAGCCACTCACCGCGAATCCGCACGGTACTGAGCTGCACGATGCTGGTGGCCGCCCTCGGTGCGGGGGCCACGGCATGCGGCAGCTCCGACGGCCACCCGCTCTCGGCGAAGCCGTACGACGCGGCCGGCCAGATCGCCTTCAACGGCCCTGTGGGCAGCCAGAAGGCGGACCCCGACAAGCCCCTGGAAGTCACCGCCCAGGGCACGGACGGGCGCATCACCGATGTGACGGCCACCGACGCGATGGGCCGGTACGTGGCGGGTGAACTCTCCGCCGACGGCGCCCGGTGGCACAGCACCGTGCCGCTGGCGGCGGGCGCTCACTACACGGTGCGGGTGAGCACCGAGGACGAGGAAGGGTCGCCGGGTCGCAAGGTCATGACCTTCGACACCAACGAGGCCGCCAAGAAGAAGCAGCTGAAGGTCACCTTCGGCCCCGAGGCGGGCAAGTACGGCGTCGGCCAGCCCGTCACGGCGAGCCTCAGCGTCCCGGTGAAGGGCAAGGAGGCCAGGGAGATCGTCGAACGCGCCCTGCGGGTCCAGTCGATGCCGTCGACGGAGGGCGCCTGGTACTGGGTGGACAGCGAGACGCTGCACTACCGCCCCAAGGAGTACTGGCCCGCCAACGCGACCATCAACGTCTCCAGCAACCTCGAGGGCATCAAGGTCAACGACAAGCTGTGGGGCGGCGAGGCCAAGCCGCTGAAGCTGACCACCGGCGACCGGATCGAGGCCGTGACGGACGCCTCGTCGCACTGGATGACGATCTACCGCAACGGCGAGGAGATCAACTCCATCCCGGTGACCACGGGCAAGCCCGGCTACTCCACCCGCAACGGCGTCAAGGTCGTACTGGGCAAGGAGTACTTCGTACGGATGCGCGGTACCAGCATCGGCATCCCCACGGGCAGCTCGGATTCGTACAACCTTCCGGTGTACTACGCGACTCGGCTCACCGACACGGGCGAGTACGTGCATGCCGCGCCCTGGTCCGTGGGGTCCCAGGGGTACGACAACGTCAGCCACGGCTGTGTGGGCATGAGCACGGGCAACGCCGCCTGGTTCTTCGAGACCGTGCGCCAGGGCGACATCACCCGGACCATCAACAGCTACGGCGAGGACATGCCGACCTTCGGCAACGGCCTCGGCGACTGGAACATGAGCTGGAAGAAGTGGCGCGAGGGCAGCGCGCTGCTCGCAGGCACCAGAGAGGGCCCCGCGGCGGTCGACGCGGCCCGACTGCGGCCGCAGGTCTAGCGGCGCCGCAGAACGGCGCAGAACAGCACAGAGGGCCCCGCGCCGAGGCGCGGGGCCCGCTGCCGTGCCGGCAGTGGTGGCGTGCGGCCTCGACGGTCAGCCTGCTGCGCAGCAGGGCGGCCAGTGCGTCCGCGAACTCCACCGGCTCGACCGGAAGGGTCACCGCCGCTTCCGCCCGGCTCCAGGTGGCCAGCCAGGCGTCCTGGGGGCGCCCGATGAGCAGCAGCACCGGCGGCGCCCGGAAGATCTCGTCCTTGATCTGGCGGCACACCCCCATGCCGCCCGCGGGCTTCGCCTCGCCGTCGAGCACACAGACGTCGATGCCGCCCCGGTCCAGCTCCTTGAGCACCGCGGCCGACGTCGCGCACTCGATGAACTCGACCTCGGGAACGTCCGTCGCCGGCCTGCGCCCGGTGGCCAACCGGACCTGCTCGCGGGTGCTCGCGTTGTCGCTGTAGACCAGCACCGTGGCGGTCGGCTGCATTGTTCCTCCAAGTACATCGGGCTGAGCTGAGCTGTGCCGTCATGGAATCGGGAACCGATGCGCGGATGCTACTCCTCCCGACACCCCGTCAACACCGGTTCGGACAGCCCTCCGATGGGCCATCCGGGCAGGACACACCCCGCAGACACTCCGAACGGCACCCCCCGGGGTGAGAGCGAGATAAGCGACCGACATAATGTCGGTCGTGGCGACAGCAACGACAGTAGATACCGGGCACGCGCACCCGCCGGTCAATCGACCGAACCTCACCAGCGTCGGAACCATCATCTGGTTGAGTTCCGAGCTGATGTTCTTCGCGGCCCTCTTCGCGATGTACTTCACCCTGCGATCGGTGACAGGTCCTGATCACTGGAAGGAAATGGCTTCGGCCCTGAACTTCCCGTTCTCGGCGACGAACACCACCATCCTGGTGCTCTCCTCTCTCACGTGTCAGCTCGGCGTGTTCGCCGCCGAGCGCGGTGATGTGAAGAAGCTCCGGATGTGGTTCATCGTCACCTTCATCATGGGTGCGATCTTCATCGGCGGTCAGGTGTACGAGTACACCGAGCTGGTCAAGCACGAGGGCCTCTCGCTCTCGTCCGACCCGTACGGCTCGGTCTTCTACCTGACCACCGGCTTCCACGGACTGCACGTGACAGGCGGCCTGATCGCCTTCCTGCTGGTCCTCGGCCGCACCTACGCGGCCAGGAGGTTCACCCATGAACAGGCGACCGCAGCCATCGTCGTGTCCTACTACTGGCACTTCGTCGATGTGGTCTGGATCGGCCTCTTCGCCACGATCTACATGATCAAGTAACGGCGCGTCGCTCACGCGACGTACCGACACATTCCAGAAGCATCGACGCAGAAGATCCTGACACCGGGGTAATCCGTGAAAAAGCTCTCCGCACGACGACGCCATCCGCTGGCGGCGGTCGTCGTCCTACTCCTCGCGCTGGCGGCCACCGGGGGGCTGTACGCCGCGTTCGCGCCGGCGGACAAGGCGCAGGCCGATGACACCGCCCAGTCCCTTGCCATCGACGAGGGCAAGAAGCTCTACGCCGTGGGCTGCTCCAGCTGCCACGGAACCGGCGGTCAGGGCTCGTCCGACGGTCCGAGCCTGGTGGGCGTGGGCGCCGCCGCTGTCGACTTCCAGGTCGGCACCGGCCGTATGCCGCTCCAGCAGCAGGGCGCCCAGGCGCCCAAGAAGAAGGTCATCTACAACCAGGCCCAGATCGACCAGCTCGCGGCGTACATCTCGTCGCTGGGCGCCGGTCCCTCGGTGCCGACCGAGAAGCAGTACAGCCCGGACGGGGCGGACATCGCCAAGGGTGGCGAGCTGTTCCGCACCAACTGCGCCCAGTGCCACAACTTCACCGGTGAAGGTGGCGCGTTGACGCACGGCAAGTTCGCGCCATCGCTCGAGGGTGTCTCCCCGAAGCACATCTACGAGGCCATGCAGACCGGCCCGCAGAACATGCCGTCCTTCCCCGACACGACGATGCCGGAGAAGGAAAAGAAGGACATCATCGCGTACCTCGACGCGGTCAACGGTGAGAAGACCGAGAGCCCTGGCGGTCTCAAGCTGGGTGGTCTGGGTCCGGTCAGTGAAGGCCTCTTCGGCTGGATCTTCGGTCTCGGCTCGCTGATCGCGGTCGCCGTGTGGGTCGCCGCTCGGACCGCAAAGGCCAAGAAGTCATGAGTAGCCAAGAGATTCCAGAAGAGAAGAACCTGCCCAGCGAGCAGGACACCGAGCACGGCTCGGTGGCGGTCGCGGACGAGAAGAACCCGTTCGCCGACCCGGGCCTCCCGCCCCATGAGCACCGCATCCAGGACATCGACGAGCGGGCCGCCAAGCGTTCCGAGCGCGCGATCGCGTTCATGTTCACGCTGTCGATGCTGGCGACGGTCGGCTTCATCGCCTCGTTCGTGGCCATCCCGGCGGACAAGAGCATCTACGTCTGGCCGATCGGGCGCATCAGCGGCCTGAACTTCGCCCTGGGTCTGACCCTCGGCGTGGCCCTCTTCTGCATCGGCGCGGGCGCGGTCCACTGGGCCCGCACCCTGATGTCCGACGTGGAGGTCGCCGACGAGCGGCACCCGATCGAGGCCGAGCCCGAGGTCAAGGCCAAGGTCATGGCCGACTTCAAGGCCGGTGCCGAGGAGTCGCAGTTCGGTCGGCGCAAGCTGATCCGCAACACGATGTTCGGCGCGCTCGCCCTGGTCCCGCTGTCCGGTGTCGTCCTGCTGCGTGACCTCGGTCCGCTGCCCGAGGACAAGCTCCGGCACACCAAGTGGGCCAAGGGCAAGATGCTCGTGAACATGAACACGCACGAGCCGCTGCGTCCCTCGGACGTGCAGGTCGGTTCGCTGACGTTCGCGATGCCCGAGGGCATGTCGGAGCACGACCACGACTTCCAGACCCAGATCGCCAAGGCCGCCCTGATGATCGTCCGGATCCAGCCGGAGAACATCAAGGACAAGCGCGAGCTCGAGTGGTCGCACGAGGGCGTCGTGGCGTACTCCAAGATCTGCACCCACGTGGGCTGCCCGATCTCCCTGTACGAGCAGCAGACGCACCACGTTCTCTGCCCGTGCCACCAGTCCACCTTCGACCTCTCCGACGGTGCCCGAGTGATCTTCGGCCCGGCCGGTCACGCCCTGCCGCAGCTGCGCATCGGCGTGAACGAGGAGGGCTACCTCGAGGCGCTCGGCGACTTCGAAGAGCCCGTCGGTCCTGCCTTCTGGGAGCGCGGATGAGCACCTCGAACGACACACGCAAGAAAGCACCCGCCGGCGAGCGGGTTGCCGACTGGGCCGACGGCCGCCTGGGGATCTACTCCCTGGCCAAGGCCAACATGCGCAAGATCTTTCCGGACCACTGGTCCTTCATGCTCGGCGAGATCTGCATGTACAGCTTCATCATCATCATCCTCACGGGTGTGTATCTGACGCTGTTCTTCCACCCGTCGATGAACGAGGTGGAGTACGCGGGCAGCTACGTCCCGCTGCAGGGTCAGCTGATGTCCGAGGCGTTCAACTCGACCATGCACATCTCCTTCGATGTGCGCGGTGGTCTGCTGATCCGGCAGATCCACCACTGGGCGGCGCTGATCTTCCTCGCGGCGATGTTCGTGCACATGATGCGCGTGTTCTTCACGGGTGCGTTCCGCAAGCCGCGTGAGGTCAACTGGCTGTTCGGCTTCCTGCTGTTCGTCCTCGGCATGTTCACCGGCTTCACCGGTTACTCGCTCCCGGACGACCTGCTCTCCGGCACCGGCGTCCGCTTCATGCAGGGCGCGATCCTGTCCGTCCCGGTCATCGGCACGTATCTGTCGATGTTCCTGTTCGGCGGGGAGTTCCCGGGCGGCGACTTCGTGGCGCGGTTCTACTCGGTGCACATCCTGCTGCTGCCGGGCATCATGCTCGGCCTGATGGTGGCGCACCTGATCCTGGTCTTCTACCACAAGCACACGCAGTTCGCGGGCCCCGGCAAGACCAACAAGAACGTCGTCGGCATGCCGCTGCTCCCGGTCTACATGGCCAAGGCCGGAGGCTTCTTCTTCCTGGTCTTCGGTGTCATCGCGGCCATCGCGGCGATCGCCTCGATCAACCCGATCTGGGCCCTCGGCCCGTACCGTCCCGACCAGGTGTCCACCGGCGCCCAGCCCGACTGGTACATGGGCTTCGCCGAGGGTCTGATCCGTGTGATGCCGGGCTGGGAGATCAACGCCTGGGGCCACACGCTCGTCCTGGGCGTGATGATCCCGCTGGCGATCTTCCCGATCGTCCTGGTGGCCATCGCGGTCTACCCGTTCATCGAGTCCTGGGTCACCGGGGACAAGCGCGAGCACCACATCCTGGACCGCCCGCGCAACGCCCCGACCCGTACGGCCTTCGGTGTCGCCTGGATCACGGCGTACTTCATCATGCTGGTCGGTGGTGGCAACGACCTGTGGGCCACGCACTTCCACCTGTCGCTGAACGCCATCACCTGGTTCGTCCGGATCTTCTTCTTCGCCGGACCGGTCATCGCCTTCATCGTGACCAAGCGGATCTGCATGGGTCTGCAGCGGCGCGACAAGGACAAGGTGCTGCACGGGCGCGAGTCCGGCATCATCAAGCGCCTGCCGCACGGTGAGTTCATCGAGGTCCACGAGCCGCTCAACCAGGAGCAGCTGCACACGCTCACCGCGCACGAGCAGTACAAGCCGGTCGAGATCGGCCCGACGGTCGACGAGAACGGTGTCGAGCGCAAGGTGTCCGGTTCCGAGAAGCTTCGGGCCAAGCTCTCCAAGGGCTACTACGGGGAGGACAACCAGATCCCCAAGCCCACCGTCGAGGAGTACAAGGAGATCACGAGCGGCCACGGCCACCACTGATCGACCGGAGCTCCTGAAGCTCTGACCACAAGGTCGCCACGGCAAGAGCCCCGTCCAGTGCCTGGACGGGGCTCTTTGCCGTCCCCGGGGCTGGATAGGGTGGTCCCACCCCCGTACGCGGGGTGCATTCTTTCCCTGTCTAGAAACCCAGGAGCGGCTATGAGCGCTGTGACCCCCGCAGGAGGCACTACCGCGGCGGGCCGTTCCTGGCCCGACGTGCTGAACGGCCTGCTCGACGGCCGTGACCAGAGCGCCGACGACACCGCCTGGGCGATGGACCGCATCATGCGCGGCGAGGCCACCGACGCGCAGATCGCGGGGTTCGTGGTGGCGCTGCGGGCCAAGGGCGAGACCGTCGAGGAGATCTCCGGTCTGGTACGGACGATGTACGAGCACGCCAATGTGATCGAGGTGCCGGGGGAGACCGTCGACATCGTCGGCACCGGCGGCGACGGCGCCAAGACCGTCAACATCTCGACCATGTCCGCGATCGTCGTCGCGGGCGCAGGTGCGAAGGTCGTCAAGCACGGCAACCGCGCCGCCTCCAGCGCGTCGGGCTCCTCCGACGTACTGGAGAAGCTCGGGGTCAACCTGGAGCTGCCGCTGCACCGGGTCGTCGAGGTCGCGGAGGAGGCGGGGATCACCTTCTGCTTCGCGGTGAAGTTCCACCCGGCGCTGCGCCACGCGGGCGCGGCGCGCGGTCAGTTGGGCATCAGGACCGTCTTCAACCTGCTCGGTCCGCTGACCAATCCGGCCAAGGTGCGGGCCCAGGCCGTCGGGGTCGCCGACGCGCGGATGGCGCCCATCGTGGCGGGCGTCTTCGCCGAGCGCGGGAACTCCTCCCTCGTCTTCCGCGGCGACGACGGGCTCGACGAGCTGACGACGACGGGCACCTCGCACGTCTGGGTGGTGCGCGACGGCGTCGTACGGGAGGAGTCCTTCGACCCGCGGGACGTGGGCATCGACCTGGTGCCGATCTCCGCGCTGCGCGGCGCGGACGCCTCGTACAACGCGGAGGTCGCGCTGCGGCTCCTCGACGGGGAGACCGGGCCCGTGCGGGACGCGGTGCTGCTGAACGCGGCCGCGGCGCTGGTGGCCCTGAAGCCGACCGACGAGCCGTTCGCGGCGCAGATCCGGGCCGGCATGGCGCGGGCCGCGGAGTCGATCGACTCCGGGTCGGCCAAGAAGGCCCTCGAGCGATGGGTGGCGGCCAGCAACCGCTGACGCCCGCCCGAGTGTGACGCACGGCGCAGTCCGGATCCTGGACTGCGCCTTGCGCGGCGAAGATCGTGTGGCAGGATGCTGCACAGGTCATGAGTGACAGCGACTACGGCCCCGGCCCGCTGTCCGGCAACCCTCCGTCCGTGGCGGGGTGCCCCGGGTGAAGACCAGGTCGTACGCAGCAAGGCGTATGGCAAGCGCGGACCCCTCGCAACCCTGGGGTCCTGGTCCTCAAGGGAGCAGTCTCGTGAGCAAGCGAATGCGATAGGGCCTTCGGCCCCTTTTGTCGTACCCCTCCGCCCGGCCCAGAGCGCCGCGCGTCGAGGCAACACCCGTATGCCGAGCAGCAGTTGTGCTGCCGCGCGGGATCTTACGCAGCTGTTCCTTCATGCCCGCAGGGAGAATTCGTCATGTCCGCACGCCCCGCCGCCGCCCAGGTCACCTCCGCCACCGAGTCCGCCGACCCCTGCTGTGCCGCGCCGCTGCCGGTGCTCGGCCGGGACGTCACCGTGCCGCTGGTCACCGGTGGCGAGGTGACGTACGCGGCGCTCGACTACGCGGCGAGCGCCCCGGCCCTGCAGCGGGTGTGGGACGACGTGGCGGCCTACGCCCCGTACTACGGCAGCGTGCACCGCGGGGCCGGGTACCTCTCGCAGCTCTCCACCGACCTCTTCGAGAACTCCCGTACGACCGTCGCCGAGTTCCTCGGGTGCCGGGAGGGCGACCAGGTGATCTTCACGCGGTCGACCACCGACTCGCTGAACCTGCTCGCGGCCGTGCTGCCCGCCGACTGCCAGGTCTTCGTCTTCGAGACCGAGCACCACGCCTCGCTGCTGCCCTGGCGCGACGCCCGGGTGACCTACCTGAACGCGCCGCGCACGCCCGACGAGGCCGTGCAGACGCTGGAGCGGGCGCTGGCCGACCGCGACCCCTACGGGCCCGCCCTGGTCTGTGTCACCGGCGCCTCCAACGTCACCGGCGAGCTGTGGCCGGTGCGTGAGCTCGCGGCGGCCGCTCACGCGCACGGTGCCCGCATCGTGCTCGACGCCGCGCAGCTCGCGCCCCATCACCCCGTCTCCATCGACGAGTTGGACGTGGACTGGGTCGCCTTCTCCGGGCACAAGCTGTACGCGCCGTTCGGCTCCGGCGTGCTCGCGGGACGCTCCGACTGGCTGCGCGCCGCCGAGCCGTACCTCGCGGGCGGCGGCGCCTCGCGGAAGGTGGCGCGACGCCCCAAGGAAGCAGGCGGCGGCGTGGACGTCGAGTGGCACGACACCGCGGCGCGGCACGAGGCCGGTTCGCCGAACGTCATCGGCGTCTACTCCATCGCGGCCGCCTGCAAGGCGCTCACCGAGGCGGGCTTCGACGAACTCGTGGCGCGGGAGCGGCACCTGATCGCCAAGGTCCGCGAGGGTCTCGCCGAGGTGCCGCAGGTGCGGGTCCTCTCCCTCTTCGGCGACGACGCGCCGCGCGTGGGCGTCATCTCCTTCGTCGTGGACGGCTGGAACAGCTCGCACTTCGCCGCCGCGCTCTCCGCCGAGTACGGCATCGGCGTACGGGACGGTCTGTTCTGCGCCCACCCGCTGGTGCGCACCCTGCTCGGCAGCGAGCCCGACGAGCCCGGCGAGTGCGGTGCCCCCGAGGCCGCGCCCGGCGAGAAGTCGCTGAACGCGATCCGCGTGAGCTTCGGTGCGGGCACCCCCGACGAGCACGTCGACCGCTTCGTGCGGGCCGTCAAGGAACTGGTGGCGGACGGTGCGCGCTGGAACTACCGCACCGAGGACGGGCGTTGCGTGCCGGACACGAGCGTCGCCGCCTGACCGGGCAGCCGTGCACCGAGCTGGATCATCCGCAGGGCCCGCTCGGTCGCGTCGGTGAGGAACTCGCCGCCCCGGCCGAGCGCCTCGGTCAGGGAGACGGGGGCGGGCAGGATCGCGCTGTACGCGTCGACACCGGCGGCCCGCACATGGTGGGCGCCCTGGCCGATGGTGCCCGCGAGGACGAGTACCGGGCGGTCGAACAGCTTGGCGCGGCGGGCCACTTCGGCGGGGATCTTGCCGCGCGGGGTCTGGTGGTCGAGGGCGCCCTCGGCGGTCACGACCAGGTCGGCGCGGGCCAGGCGTGCGTCCAGGTCCAGCTGGCCGAGCAGTACGTCGAAGCGGGGGAGCAGCGCGGCGCCGAGGGCGGCGAGTCCCGCGCCGAGCCCGCCGGAGGCGCCCGTGCCGGGGCCGAGGCAGAGGTCGGACGTGACGCGCAGGTCGCGGGTCAGGAGGGACGCCCAGTGTTCGAGGGCGGCCGCCAGCTCCTCGACCTGGCTGGGGGTGGCGCCCTTCTGCGGGCCGAAGACGCGGGCCACGCCGCGCTCGCCGCACAGGACGTTGAAGGGGTTGCAGGCCACCTGGATCTCGGTGGCCGCGACGCGCGGGTCGATGCCGCTGGTGTCGATGCGGTTCAGGCGGATCAACTCCCGGCCGCCGCGCGGGAGTTCCCAGCCGTCCACGTCGAGGAGGCGGGCGCCGAGGGCCTGCAGCGCGCCCGCGCCGCCGTCCGACGTGCCCGAGTCGCCGCAGCCGACCAGGATGCGCCGCGCGCCCGCGTCCAGGGCGGCGCGGATCAGCTCGCCGACGCCGTACGTGGTGGTGGCGCCGGGGTCGCGCAGATCGCGGGGGACCAGGGAGAGTCCGGCAACGGCCGCCATCTCGACGACCGCGGTGCCGTCGGGCAGCAGCGCGAAGTGCGTGCCGATCGGCTGGCCGACGGGGCCGGTGGCGGGCAGTGCGACGAGGCGGCCGCCGTCCGCTGCGGCCAGCGCGCGTGCCGTGCCCTCGCCGCCGTCCACCAGCGGGATCAGATCGGTCTCGGCGTCCGGTACGACACGGCGTACGCCCGCGGCGATGGCCTCGGCCGCGGCGCCTGCGGACAGGGACTCCTTGAAGCCGCTGGGGGCGATGGCGAAACGGGTCAGCATGAGGGTCTCCACGAAGAGGGCTTGCAGGGGGGGGCTTAGCGGACCGGGACGCCGAGCAGCGGCCACAGCGTGACGGCGCAGAGCAGGACGAGCGCGGCGGACAGCGGTGCCAGGACCGCGGAGAGGCGCAGCAGGTCGCGCGAGGTGTAGGTGGGGACGCCGGGGATCTCCGCGAAGAGCGTGACCGGCTTGGCGGAGGCGGGCAGCGTGTGGCAGAAGCCCGCGGCCGCGGTGGAGGCGAGCGCCGCCGCGACCGGGTTGACGCCTGCGCCGACGGCCGCCGCGACGACCAGCGGGACCAGGACCGACGAGCGTGCCGAGCGGGACTGGAGGACCAGGTGCGCCGCCGTGCTGACGGCGACGACGACGGTGAGGAACAGCCACGGGGGCAGATCCAGGGGCAGGCCGCCGACCAGCCACTTCGCCGCGCCCGAGTCGGCGAGCGCGACGCCCATCGCCATCGTCGCCGCCATGAACAGGAGCAGCGACCAGGGGACGGTCTTCAGGGCGTCCTTGAGGCGTACGGTGCCGAGCGCGGGGGACGACGCGACGACCGCGCCGATCAACGCGACGACGGCGGGCGGCACTTGATGCAGGGGCTCGCTGCACCAGAGCGCGACGACCGTGGCGAGCAGGAGGGCGCAGCGGGTCTCCGCGGGCTTCCAAGGTCCGGTGACCGGCTGCTCGCTGTGCTCCTGGAGCTGGTCGAGGGTGATACGGACGGGGCCCTTGCGGTCCGCGCGGCGCGTGGTCGTCAACAGGACGGCCTCCGCCGCCAGATGGGATGACGCGACGGCGAGCGGCAGGCCGAGCAGCAGCCACTGGGTGAAGCCGATGCGCTCGCCGGTGGCCTCCCACAGGACCGACACGGTGATCAGATGGGCACCCGCTCCGATCAGGGTCGCGACCGCGGACAGCAGGATCACGGTCGGGAAGAGCAGCGCGAGCATCACGACCAGTCGCTTCCGGTCGGCGAGGACCTTGGCGAGGGCGAGGAAGACGGGCAGTGCGAGCGCGGCGCGCCCCGACGTGGCGGGCACCGCGAACGCCGTCACCACCAGGGCCGCGGTCGTCAGATGCGTCAACTGCCGTACGCTGCGCGCCCCGCTGACCAGGAAGGCCGCGGCCCGCCCGGAGAGCCCGCTGCGCGCCACCGCGGCGGCGAGCACGAACGCGCAGATCAGCAGCCAGACCGTCTCGTCGCCGAGGGTGCCGAAGAGGGTGTCGCTGCTTATCACCCCGGTCGCGGTGAGCGCGAGGCCCGCGCCCAGGGCGATGTAGGTGTCGTCGATCGGCGTGCCGATCCACGCGCAGGTCGCGAGCGCGAAGATGCCGAGGGTGAGGCGGGCGTCGCCGCTCAGGCCGGGGAAGTTCCCGGGGACCAGGAGCAGGGCGCAGAGGGAGAGCGCGATGCAGAGGGTCACGGCTTGGCGCGGATTCAAGGTCACACGTTCAGCGTGGGGCGGCGCCGTGAGCCCTCAATGAGCCGTAGATGAAAGGAAGTTCACCAGCGGCGGTGAGCGGTGGGCGGAGGGCGGCCCACCAGCCGCTCCGCGTGCTCACTCCGGCAGCCGGTACCCCATGCCGCGCACCGTCTCCACCCGCTGCGCGCCCAGCTTCTTGCGCAGGGCGCGGACGTACACGTCCACGATGTTGGAGCCGGGATCGAAGTCGTACCCCCAGACGTGCGACAGGATCTGCTCCCGCGAGAGCACCTGCCCGGGGTGGCGCAGGAACAGTTCGAGGAGCACGAACTCACGTGCCGTCAGATCCACCGTCCGCTCGGCCGCACGGGCCCTGCGGGTGCGCAGGTCAAGGGTGAGCTCCCCGTTGCGCAGCACCGTCACCTCGGGCGCCCGCGCCGCCGTGCGAAGGCGTAGCCGGACCCGGGCGAGCAGCTCCTCGAAGCGGAACGGCTTGGTCATCCAGTCGTCGGCGCCGCCCTCCAGGCCCGCCACGGTGTCCCGCACCGAGTCGCGGGCGGTGAGCACGATGACCGGGGTGGTCACCCGGGCCTCGCGCAGCTGCCGCAGGACCGTGAAGCCGTCCTTGCCGGGCAGCCCGATGTCCAGGACGACCAGGTCGAAGCCGCCGGTCAGGGCGTAGTCGTGGGCGCTCTCGCCGTCGCCGACCACGGTGGTCGTGAAGCCGTTGGCCCGCAGGCCCTTCTCGACGAAGGAGGCGATGCGCTCCTCGTCCTCCACGATCAGGATCCGGTTCACTGGTGCGCTGCCCCTTCCGGCTGTCCCAGTACGAGTACGAAGGTGGCGCCGCCGCCGTCCGTGGGGCGCAGCTCGACGCGCCCGCCGTGGCTCTCGGCGATGGCCTTGACGATGGCGAGACCGAGCCCCGCCCCGGTGGCACGGGAGCCGCGCCGCGCGGTGCCGCGGCGGAACCTCTCGAAGATCACCGCGGCGTCCTGGGGCTGTACGCCGGGCCCGGTGTCGGCGACGTACAGCTCGATGTGCCCCTCGTGCAGCCGCGAGCCGATGCTGACGCGCTGTCCCTGCTGGGTGTGCTGGACGGCGTTCTGGGCCAGCTGCACCATCGCCTGGGTGATCCGCTGGGGGTCGAGGCCGGCCTCGGTGTCGGCGACTTCGGCGAGCGTCCAGTCGCGTTCGCCGAGCGCCCGCGCCTTGACGAAGACGTCCGCCGTCAGTTCGGCGAGCTGCACCGGTTCGGGGGTGACGAAGTCGGGGCGTTCGGCCTTGGCGAGCAGCAGCAGGTCCTCGACGATGCGGCTCATCCGGTCCAGCTCCTCCGTCACGATGCGGACCGTCTCCTCGCGCTCGCCCGGTTCGTCGCCCATCAGCTCCAGGTGGCCGCGGACGATGGTGATGGGGGTGCGCAGCTCGTGGCCCGCGTCGTCGACGAACTCCCGCTGCGCGGCGAAGGCCCGTTCCAGGCGGTCCAGCATGCCGTTGAACGTCTCGGCGAGCGCTGCGACGTCGTCACGGCCCTGGACGGGGATGCGCTGGGTCAGGTCCTGCTCGGTGAGCTGCGCGGCCGTCGTACGCACCAGGCGCACCGGCCTGAGGATGCGTCCGGCGACGGCCCAGCCGATGCCGGTCGTCATCAGGAGCGCGACGCCGGAGATGGCGAGCAGCATCGTGAACACGTCGCCCGCCTTGGCCTGTTCGCCCGCCGGGTGGAAGGCGACGACGAACGCCGCCTCCGGGTGGCCGGGGCTCGCGGCGATCTCCACCTTCGCCCAGCGGACCTCGCCCCGGTCGCGGTGCAGCGTGCCGGTCGCCTCGGGGGACTCGAAGACCGTCCGCAGCGCGGCGGGGTCCTCGGCGAGCGGATGGTCGATCCGGGGTTCGCGCGACTGCTCCTTCTTCGCGGGCGCCCTGCCGGGGCGGCCGACCAGGCCGAGCAGCTCCTCGTCGGGGTCGGCGTACTGCCGGGACAGGAAGAGCCGCAGGAGGGGGTCGGGGTCGGTGAACTTCTCGCCCGTGTGCGGATCGACGCCTTCGCGGGCGAGGTTGGTGAACTCCCCGGTCTCCTGGGCGAGCAGGCCGTCGATGCGGTGGTCGACGTCGCGCAGCAGGACGGAACGCGTGGTGGCGGCGACCGCGGTGAGCGCGACGGCCATCACCACGAGCAGCCAGAGCAGGATGCGGACACGGGCGGATATCCGGCGGTGCGGGCGGTCAGCCGTCGTCACCGGGGCCGTCGTCGTCGTTGTCGCCCCGGCCGTCGGTTCCTTCGTTGGCGTCGTCGTCGTTGTCATCGCCCGAGGGATTCTCGCTCACCGGCGGCGGGGACACGGTCTCGTCGCTCGGCGTCGGCCGGGGAGTGGTGGGCCTGGAGGACGGCGAGCCGCTCTCCAGCTCCACCTTCGGCGGGGCCTTGGGGGGCTCGGGGTTGTCGGTCAGGGCGTAGCTGGTCGCGGCGATGCCGAGCGGGATGGCGACGACGGCGGCCAGGGCCGCCATGCGGTGGGAGAAGACCATGAGAGCGAGGGTGGGGGACGTACCGCCGCGTCAGGATGAGCCGCAGATGAAGAAACCCTCATCCGGGCGGACGTCCGGGGCGGGCGTGGCCTACGAGTCGAGGCCGATCGCGAACGCCGCCTCCAGGTCGTGCTGCGAGTACGTGCGGAACGCGACGTGCGTGTCCGTGCCCTCCACGCCCGGGATCTTGCTGATCCGGCCGGGGATGACGTCCGCGAGGTCGTCGTGGCGCGTGACGCGGACCATGGCGATCAGGTCGTACGTGCCGGTGACGGAGAAGACTTCGCTGACACAGTCGAGCGCGGCGATCGACTCGGCGATCTCCGGAATCCGGTCCACGCTGGTCTTGATGAGCACGATCGCGGTGATCACGGCTGACTGTCTCCCTCGGTGGCCGGTGCTGTGCCTTTCACTCTAGCCCTCCATCCATAGACCCCCCACGCGTAGCAGAAGCCGAGGGAGAAGCCCACCAGGTGCGCCAGATAGGCCACCCCCGTGCCCCGGCCGCCCTGCCCCGCCGCCAGCCACTGCAGCGCCACCCAGAACGGCAGCACCACCCATGCGGGAAAGCGCAGCGGCAGGAAGAAGAGGAACGGGAAGAGGCTGGTGACACGTGCCTTCGGGAAGAGATAGAGGAAGGCGCCGAGGACGGCGGAGATCGCGCCGGAGGCGCCCACCAGCGTCTGGCCGGAACCGGCGTGCGCGGCCGCGTAGGCGAGCAGGGCGAAGTATCCGCAGACGACATAGAAGAGCGCGTACTGGAGGTGCCCCATGCGTTCCTCGACCATCGCCCCGAATACGTACAAGAACAGCATGTTCCCGAGCAGATGAAGCCAGCTTCCGTGCACGAACAGAGCGGTGAACGGTCCCAGAGCGGCACGCGGGACACCGCTGAACAGCTCGACCGGCACCACGCCCCAGCGCTCGAAGTACGCCTGCTGCGCGGCGAGCAGCCGGTCGCCGCCGCCGTACCCGGGGTTGAACCCGGACACCGGGGAGATCAGGAAGACCACGCAGCAGACGACGATCAGTCCGTACGTCACCGGGGCGGACTGCCCCCGGAGCATCCGGCCGGCCTTCGAACCCCATGTGCTGATCATGAACAGAGCATGACGTAATGGGCGCTACCTGCACAGACCGCCATGCCGCAGCGGAGGCCGCCGCATGGCGCCCCTTACAGGCCTTAGGGTTACGGGCAATACGCACCCGATGAAAGCGAACAGCCACGATGACGGTTCCCCTGCCGACCGACACCACCCGGTGGCGCTGCACGCTGTGCGGCAATCTCACGCGTTTCGACGTGACCCGCACGTCGAAGGTCGTCGAGTATGTCCATCTCGACCTGGCCGGTGAGTCGAACGTCGAGGAACGCGAGGTGGTCAGTGAGACCATCGAGTCGGTGCGCTGCCGCTGGTGCAACGCCGTGGATCAGGTGGAACTCGTGGACAGGCCGGGCACCGACTCCTGAGGGAGCGGGGCCCGCACGGCAAGTGGGGTGACGGATGGTGGAGAGCGCAGGCGGGGAGCCGGACGACGGCACCGCTGAGGTGCTCGACCGTCCGCTGCCCGACGGAGTGCGCCGGCGGGTCGTGCAGATCGCGTCGGACGGCTTCGGCGGGCTCACCCTGGCCGAACTGCCCGCACAGCTGAGGCAGTACGCCCGCTTCACGCCCACCCGGCGCGCGAAGTTCGCGGGCAACGCCATGGCGGCGGCGCTGGACGGCGACACCCTCTTCCGGCAGCGCATCGGCGAACGTCTCAGAGAGGCGCAGCCGGAGCTCGCGAACGCCCTGGACGCGGGCTCGCCGCCGCCCGCCGCCGACCCCCTCGACGTCGCGGCCGCGGCCTATGTGCTGCGCCCCACGGGCTGGGTGAAGCTGGTGACCGCGGCGGGCGAGGAGGCCCAGCGGGCCGATGCCGAGCGCGCCGACGAGGAGACCAGGGCCGAGCTGGAGCGGCTGCGCGAGGAACTCGCCGCAGCCCGCGGCCAGACCAGGGCCGAGACCGAGCGGCTGCGCACGGAACTCGAATCGGCGCGCAGGGAAGCCGAATCGATGCACCGCAAGCTGCGCGGGGCACTCAGCGACGTCAAGCGGGGCGAGGCCGCGCTGCGCAAGGTGGCCGGCGAGATCGAGGCCGTGCGCTCCGAGGGGCAGGCGCAGGTGTCCGCGGCGGAGAGCGAGACGCGCCGCCTCAAGGCGCGGCTCGCCGAGACCGAGGCCGCGCTCGAAGCCAGCCGCAGGGCGGCCCGCGAGGGGCGCAGCGTCGAGGACATGCGGGTGCGACTGCTGCTCGACACGGTCCTCGAGTCCGCCCAGGGACTCCGTCGCGAACTGGCCCTGCCGCCCGTGTCGGTGCGGCCCGCGGAGACCGTGGACGCCGTCGAGCCCGGCCGGATGTCGCCCAAGGACATCGCGGCCCGCGCGCTCTCCGAGAACGACCCGGCGATCCTGGACCAGCTCCTCGCCCTGCCGCAGGCGCATCTGGTCGTGGACGGCTACAACGTCACCAAGACCGGCTATCCCACGATGCCGCTGGAGAAGCAGCGGCTGCGCCTGCTCGGCTCGCTCTCGCAGCTCGCCCTCCAGTCGGGCGCCGAGGTCACCTGTGTCTTCGACGGCGCCGAGCTGGCCGCGCCGGTGCTGCTCGCGCCGCCGCGCGGGGTGCGGGTGCTGTTCTCCAAGCCCGGTGTGACGGCGGACGAGTTGATCCGTCAGCTGGTGCGCGCGGAGCCGCCGGGGCGGCCCGTGGTCGTCGTCTCGACCGACCGCGAGGTGGCCGACGGGATCGCGAAGGCGGGTGCGCGCCCGGTGGCTTCGGTGGTGCTCCTGAAGCGGCTTTCGCGGGGCTAAGGGTGCTCAAGTAACTCCTGGTCTCTATGCCCGAATTGAGACGCAGCTCACGCGACGTAGCGTCAAATGATCATCACTGCCTGTGGGTTGTCGGTAAAGAATGCTTGCGGCGAAGCGATTTTTCCTGATCAGGATTTGAACTGATCACAAGAAGGTCACTAATGTCTCGCCTCGAACCTCCGCTCGGTTGATCGCCCATCCGGGGTGACGGCGGCGGTACCCGCCCACCGGGTCTCGGTAGGCGGCTGGAGGAAGAAGGAGCCGCCTTCGTGGCGTCCCACCGTCGACCCAAGCAGCCGAGCCGCACCCGCGTGACCGTGCTCACCGCAACCGCCGCCGCTGCCGTCGCTCTCACCTCGCAGGGCGCCGCCCAGGCCGCGCCGAAGCCGAGCAAGGACGAGGTCAAGTCCAAGGTCGACGCGCTCTACGAGGACGCGGGCAGGGCCACCGACAAGTACAACGGGGCCAAGGAGAAGCAGGAGAAGCTCGAGAAGCAGATCGGCGAGCTCCAGGACAAGGTCGCCCGCGGCCAGGAGGAGCTCAACGACCTGCGCGGCGGCCTCGGTTCGATGGCCAGCGCGCAGTACCGTTCCGGCGGCATCGACCCCTCCCTGCAGCTCTTCCTCTCCTCCGACCCGGACGACTACCTCGACAAGGCGTCCACCCTGGACCAGTTGAGCAGCCAGCAGGTCGAGGCGCTCAAGAAGATCCAGGAGAAGCAGCGGGACCTCGCGCAGCAGCGCAAGGAGGCCGCGGGCAAGCTGGACGACCTCGCCGACACCCGCAAGGAACTCGGCAGGAAGAAGAAGGAAGTCCAGGGCAAGCTCGGCGAGGCGCAGAAGCTCCTCAACACGCTGACGGCCAAGGAGAAGCGGGACCTGGCCGCCAAGGAGCAGCGCGCGAGCCGCGCCGCCGGCGACCGCGTGGACCTCGGCAAGGAGGCCCCCGCCTCGAACCGTGGCGCCGCCGCCCTGTCCGCCGCCGCCACCCAGCTCGGCAAGCCGTACGTCTCCGGCGGCTCGGGCCCCAACTCCTACGACTGCTCCGGGCTCACCCAGTGGGCGTACTCGCAGGCCGGTGTCTCCATAACCCGGACCACGTACACGCAGCAGAACGACGGCACGAAGATCGGCCGCAACGAGCTGAAGCCCGGCGACCTGGTGTTCTTCAACAACCTCGCGCACGTCGGCTTCTACGCGGGCAACGGCCAGGTCCTGCACGCCCCCAAGCCGGGCGCCGTGGTGCGCTACGAGTCGATGGCGTACCTGGGCACCTTCCAGTTCGGCGTCCGCGTCGCCTGACCTCCGCGTCAACGCGCTGCCGACACCGCCCGAACGGGCGAATTCCGGCAACTCCCGCTGACCCCGCGCCCCGTTGATGACCTGCGTCTGAAGCGGGGCGCCGGTCTTTCCACGCACGTTCCGTACGCCGTCGGGTCTTTGGCCGCTCCGTAGTCCCACGGCTACTGTCGCGCGCATTCCCCCGGAAAGACGGGGGTCCGTCAGCGGAAGGGAGAGCGGCGTCCCGTGGGGTCCCATCGCCGTCCCGCACAGCCCGGCACCGACCGGAGCACGCGCGTGACCGTCCTTTCAGCGGCAGCGGCCACCGCGGCGGCGGCCTTCGGCGCCGCACCCGCAGGTGCCGCGCCGCAGGACAAGCCGTCCGACACCCGGGCCAAGGTGGACCGGCTGTACGAGCAGGCCGAGCAGGCAACCGAGGCGTACAACAAGGCCGACGAACGCGCGGACAAGCTGCGCGCGCAGGTCGAGCGGACCAAGGACAGCGTCGCGCGCGGCCAGGAGCGCATCAACATGATGCGCGGCGCGCTCGGTTCGCTGGCCGGGGCGCAGTACCGGTCGGGCGGCATCGACCCCTCGCTGGCCCTGATGCTCTCCTCCGACCCGGACGGTTACCTGGAGAAGGCCGCCGCCCTCGAGCGCATCGGCGCCCGGCAGGCGGGCCGGCTCAAGGACCTCCAGGAGGCCCAGCGGCAGCTCGCGCAGCAGCGCGCCGAGGCCACCCGCAAGCTGGCCGAGCTGGAGAAGAGCCGCACCACCGTCGCCCGCCACAAGCGCACCGTCGAGCACAAGCTCGCCAAGGCGCGGCGGCTGCTCAACTCGATGCCGAGCCAGGAGCGCGAGGCGTACGACAGGTCGTCGCGCTCCGGCAGCGCACGCGCCGAGCTGCCGGACCTGACGGGAGCCGGTGCCCCGTCCTCCTCGCGGGCCGCCGCGGCGATCGCGGCGGCGCGGGCCGCGGTCGGCCGCCCCTATGTGTGGGGCGCCAACGGGCCCTCGGGATTCGACTGTTCGGGCCTCACCCAGTGGTCGTACGCCCAGGCAGGGGTGGGCCTGCCGCGCACCTCGCAGGCCCAGCGGTACGCCGGGCGCCAGGTGTCCCTCGCCGAGGCGCAGCCCGGCGACCTGGTCGCCTACCGCGACGACGCCAGCCACATCGGGATGTACATGGGCAACGGCCAGGTGGTGCACGCCCCGTACCCCGGGGCGCCGGTGCGCTACGACCCGGTGGGCATGATGCCGGTGTCGTCCGTGACGCGGATCTGACCAGCGGCCCGGCCGCGGGGCACCGTACGATCGGAATGTGGCTGGTCACAGGCGTGGGTCCCGGGTGGTGGCGCTGTGCGTCGTGCTCTGCCTCGCCGTGCTCGCCGGATGCGGCGGCGATCCGGTCCCGGACGCCGCGGGCCGCGAGGTGCGCACGCTGCTCGAACAGCGCGCGCACGCGGTCCTCGACCGGGACGCCCGGGCCTACGCGCGGACCGAGCGGCCCGCCGCGGGAGCGCCCGACCTCTTCGAGAACGTCCGCGACGTCCCGCTGGACTCCTGGGAGTACCGCCTGACCGGCCTGGACCGCTCGGGCTCGCGCGCCACGGCGAACGCCCAACTCCGCTACCGCGTCAAGGGCTACGACCGCGCCCCGCTCACCGCCGCGCGCACGCTCTCCCTGGCGCGGCACGACGGGCGGTGGTACGTCACCGCGGAGCGGCCCGAGAAGAAGTCCGGGGAGCAGCTCTGGGACCAGGGGCACGTGACGGCCGAGCGGGGCGCGCGCAGCCTCGTCCTCGGCGTCGGCCAGAGCGCCGCGGAGCTGCGCGCCCACCGGGACGTCGCCGACCGCGCGGTGCCCGCGGTGCGGGACGCCTGGCCGGGGAGCTGGCCGGGCCGGGTCGTCGTCCTCGTGCCCCGCTCCCTGGACGGCATGGCGGGCCTCCTGGGCGCGCCCGCCTCCGGGTACCGGGGGATCGCGGCGGTCACCACCGGCGAGTCGGGCGGCTCGGGGCGGGCGCCCGCCGACCGGATCATCGTCAACCCCGAGGCGTACGGCGTCCTCGGCGACTTCGGCAAGCAGGTCGTCCTCACCCATGAGACGACCCACGTCGCGACCCGCGCGCAGACCTCCGCGGCCACCCCGCTCTGGCTCTCCGAGGGCTTCGCGGACTGGGTGGGCTACCGCGGCACGGGACGCACCGCGGTGCAGGCCGCGCCGGAGCTGCGGCGCGCGGTCCAGGACGAGCGGGTGCCCGGCGCGCTCCCCGAGGACGACGACTTCGGCTTCGGCGGCGACGCGGACCGCCTCGCGCAGGCGTACGAAGGCGCATGGCTGGCCTGCCGGATGATCGCCGAGCAGTGGGGCGAGCGGAAGCTGACGGACTTCTACCGGGCCGTCGGCGCCCACAAGGAGCGGGCGGGCGCGGTCGAGGACGCGCTGCGGGACGTCCTGGACACCACTGCGCAGGACTTCACGGCGCGCTGGCGTACGTATCTGCGCTCGGAGCTCGGCTGACCTGTCCCGGCATCGACTGCCGCTCCCGGGCGCGCGGTTCGGACACGGTCTGCCGCCACAGGCTCCGGCAGGCCAGCAGCGTGGCCGCGACCAGCAGGCCGTTGCGTACGAGGAGCAGGGCGACGCCCAGCGGATCGCTCAGCACCACGTGCGAGAACCACACGGGGAACTCCAGGAACGTCACGAACGTGGCCACGAGGACCAGCCGGGCGGGCAGCTCCATCCGGCTGGTGCGGAAGGCCAGGCACACGGCGGCAACCCCGACCAGCCACAGCATGTACTGGGGGCTGATCACCCGGCTCGTCGTCGTGAAGAGGAGCACGGCCACGAACGCCGCGTCCGCCAGTGTGCTCGCCGACCGGGCCTTCGCGCGCAGGCGCCACACCAGGAGCCAGCCGAGGGCCGCCGCCGAGAGGACCTGCGCCACGGTGCTGACCAGCGGGACGTACGGGCCCAGGAATTCCACCGAGCCGTAGTTGAGCCGCACCTCGCCCTGCCAGCCGAAGTACCGGGCGACATGCAGCACGAGGGCGCCGAGCGACTCCACCTCCGTGCCCCGGTCCCGCTGGAAGGTGAGGAACGCCAGGGCGCCCGGCATCGCCACCAGGAACGCCAGCGTGATCCCGCAGGCCGTGCCCGCTGCGGCGCTCCAGGACCGTCGGGTCGCCCGGCCGCGCGGGGTGCCGACGAGCAGCAGCACCGGCCACACCTTGAGCAGCGCGCCGAACCCCACGAGCACGCCCGTCGTGCGCGGATGCCGGGCCCCGGCGAGCAGCGCGGCGACCGCGACGGCGGTCACCAGGACGTCGTAGCGGGCGTACACGATGGGGCCGAGCAGCGCCACGCCCACGACCCACACCCAGGCGCCCCGCGGCGACTTGCCGGGCCGCCGCCCCGCGTACAGGAGCAGCCCGCACACCGCGGCGTCGGCGAGGCAGCAGAGCACGAAGAAGGCCTGCGCGTAGCCGAGGAAGGGCAGCAGCGCGGGGGAGAGGATCGCCAGGGCGGCGGCGGGCGGGTACTGCCAGGTGACGTCGTCGAGCGGGAAGGTGCCGGTGCGCAGGACCTCGAACCAGCCCTGGTAGATGACGGAGACGTCGCTGGTCACGTCGGGGCCGGGGGCGATGAGCACATGGAAGACGCAGAGCAGCAGGACGGTCCTGGTCAGGACCCAGACGGTCAGGATGCGCGCCATGCGTGCCTCGCCCCTTTTCATGTACTTCATTGTGATTCGTGAAGTCATGATGCCGGGGGCGACCGTGCGGGGGCCAAGAGGCCGGGCCGTGCGGTGCCCGCGGGCGGCTTTCGGTACTGTCGGGCGCGATGCACAAGACCCTGATCGTCACGAACGACTTCCCGCCCAGGCCCGGTGGCATCCAGGCGTTCCTGCACAACATGGCGTTGCGCCTGGACCCCGAACAGCTCGTCGTCTACGCCTCCACCTGGAAGCGCGGCCGCGAAGGCATGGAGGCCACCGCGGCCTTCGACGCCGAGCAGCCCTTCAAGGTCGTACGCGACCCCACGACGATGCTGCTCCCCACCCCACGGGTCACCCGGCGCGCGGTCTCGCTCCTGCGCGAACACGGCTGTACGTCGGTGTGGTTCGGCGCGGCCGCACCGCTCGGCCTGATGGGCTCCGCGCTGCGCAAGGCGGGCGCCACGCGCCTGGTCGCCACCACGCACGGCCACGAGGCGGGCTGGGCCCAGCTGCCCGCCTCCCGCCAACTCCTGCGGCGGATCGGCGAGTCGACCGACACGATCACCTATCTCGGCGAGTACACGCGCTCCCGGATCGCCGCCGCGCTCACCCCCGCCGCGGCAGGCCGCATGGTCCAACTGCCGCCCGGCGTCGACGAGAAGACCTTCCACCCCGGCTCCGGCGGCGACACGGTACGCGCCCGCCTCGGCCTGACCGACCGCCCCGTGGTCGTCTGCGTCTCGCGGCTCGTGCCCCGCAAGGGACAGGACACACTGATCCTCGCCATGCCGCGGATTCTGGCGGGGGTGCCCGATGCGGTGCTCCTCGTCGTCGGGGGCGGCCCCTACGAGAACGACCTCCGCAAACTCGCCGCCGAGACGGGCGTCGCCGACTCCGTCCGCTTCACCGGCGCGGTGCCGTGGGAGGAACTCCCCGCGCACTACGGCGCGGGCGACGTCTTCGCCATGCCGTGCAGGACCCGGCGCGGGGGCCTCGACGTGGAAGGCCTCGGCATCGTCTACCTGGAGGCATCGGCGACGGGCCTTCCCGTCGTCGCCGGGGATTCTGGCGGGGCGCCGGATGCGGTGCTCGACGGTGAGACGGGGTGGGTCGTCCGAGGCGGGGTGCCCGAGGAGGCGGCTGACAGGATTACCGCCTTGCTCGGCGATGCGGAGTTGCGTGCCCGTATGGGGGAGCGGGGCCGGGAGTGGGTCGAGGAGAAGTGGCGCTGGGACTTGCTGGCGGAGCGCCTCAAGGAACTCCTGTAGCGCGTAAGGGGCTGCCGCCGGGGGTTTCGCTGGCGGCAGCCCGCCGTACGGGGCTGGCCGCCACGGCGAGTGGGCACATCAGCCCCGGTAGATCGCTTCGATTTCGTCGGCGTAGTCCTTCGCCACCACATTCCGCTTCAATTTCAGCGAAGGCGTCAGATGTCCGGACTCCTCCGTGAACTGGGAGGACAGGACACGGAACTTCCGTACGGACTCCGCCTTGGAGACCGCCGCGTTCCCGTCGTCCACCGCACTCTGGATCGCGGCGAGGAGATCCGGGTCGTCCCGGAGCGACGCCGCTGTGGAGCCCGCCGGCTTCCCGTGGTCAGCGGCCCAGCGGCCGAGGAACTCGTCGTCGACGGTGACGAGCGCGCCCACGAAGGGGCGGCCGTCGCCGACGACCATGCACTCGGCGACCAGCGCGTGCGCGCGGATGCGGTCCTCGATCACGGCGGGGGCGACGTTCTTGCCGCCCGCCGTCACGATGATCTCTTTCTTGCGTCCGGTGATGCGCAGGTAGCCGTCCTCGTCGAGGGTGCCGATGTCGCCGGTGTGGAACCAGCCGTCGGCGAGGGCCTCTTCGGTGGCGCCCTCGTTGTTCCAGTACTCCTTGAACAGGTGCTCGCCGTGCAGCAGCACCTCGCCGTCGTCGGCGATCCGGACGACGGAGCCGGGCAGCGGCTGGCCGACCGTGCCGATCTTCTGGCGGTCCCACGGGTTGAAGGCGGTGGCGGCGCAGGACTCGGTCAGGCCGTAGCCCTCGAGGACCGTGAAGCCGATGCCGCGGAAGAAGTGGCCGAGGCGCTCGCCGAGCGGGGCGCCGCCGGAGATCGCGTGCTCGCCGCGGCCGCCGAGCACCGCGCGCAGCTTGCTGTAGACCAGCTTGTCGAAGACCTTGTACTTGATCTTCAGGCCGAGCGAGGGGCCGCCGGGGGCGTCGAGCGCGCGGCTGTAGGCGATCGCCGTGTCCGCGGCCTTGTCGAAGATCTTGCCCTTGCCGTCGGCCTGCGCCTTGGCGCGCGCCGCGTTGTAGACCTTCTCGAAGACGCGCGGCACACCGAGGATCAGCGTCGGCCGGAAGGAGGCGAGATCGTCGGTGAGGTTCTTGATGTCGGGCGCGTGGCCGAGCTTGATCGGCGCCATCAGCGCGGCGACCTCGACGAGCCGTCCGAAGACGTGCGCGACGGGCAGGAAGAGGAGGACCGAGCAGTCGCCCGTGCGGAACAGGGGTTTGAGGCGTTCCACCACGTTGCCGCACTCCGCGAAGAAGCTGCGGTGCGTCAGGACACAGCCCTTGGGGCGGCCCGTGGTGCCCGAGGTGTAGACGATGGTGGCGGGGTCGTCGGCGCTCGCGACGGCGCTGCGCTCGTCGACCGTCTCGTCCGTGACGTCGGCGCCCGCGCGGTGCAGCTCGTCGACGCCGCCCTTGTCGATCTGCCAGACGTCCGTCAGGGAGGGCAGCCGGTCGCGTACGGACTCGACGGCGGCGGCGTGCGTGTCCAGCTCCACGAAGCAGGCCACGGCCCCGGAGTCGCCGAGGATCCACTGGATCTGCTCGGCCGAACTCGTCTCGTACACGGGCACGGTGACCGCGCCCGCGTACCAGATGGCGAAGTCGAGGAGCGTCCACTCGTAGCGGGTGCGCGACATCAGGCCGATGCGGTCGCCGGGCCGGACGCCGGCGGCGATCAGGCCTTTGGCGGTGGCGCGCACCTCGGCGAGGAAGGTCTTGGCGGTGACGTCCTGCCAGCGGCCGTCGGCCTTGCGGCCGATGACGGCGACATCCGGGTGCTGCGCGGCATTTCTGCGGACGATGTCGGTCAGATTGCCGTCCGCAGGGACCTCGTACAGGGCCGGAAGGCTGAACTCGCGCAAGACTGCTGCTCCTACATAGGGCACCGACGCCACGACGTTGTGTGCTGCGACGGTGCGGTCCAAGATCGGGCAGGTGCTCAAGCGGGGGAGGACTGAGCACTACTGGACTGCCCGGACGTTACCCATCGGTATGGCTGGTTCGGTAGGGGGGCAGGGCCAGATGTTCGGTGCGTCACACGTCGTTGTGGTCTGAATCGCACAGTACGCCACCGTCTTCCCGACTCGGAAGTAACCGCAGGTCCAGCCGCTGCCCTGAGCCACTACCGTCCGCCGGACGGCCGTCCTAGGGTGATCGGCATGCCAGCTTTCCGGGTCAACGTGGTCAGTGACGTGCACGGCAACGCGGCGGATCTCGCCCGTGCGGGGGACGGCGCGGACGCGCTCGTCTGCCTCGGTGACCTCGTCCTCTTCCTCGACTACGCCGATCACTCGCGGGGGATCTTCCCCGATCTGTTCGGCGCGGAGAACGCGGGCCGCCTGGTGGAGCTGCGCACCGCCCGCCGTTTCGACGAGGCCAGGGAGTTCGGCTCCCGGCTCTGGGCGGGCATCGACCGCAGGCCCGCGATCGAGAGCGCCGTCCGCAAGCAGTACGCCGAACTCTTCGCGGCCTTCCCCACCCCGACGTACGCCACCTACGGCAATGTCGACATGCCGAAGCTGTGGCCGGAATACGCCGGGCCCGGCACCACCGTCCTCGACGGCGAACGGGTCGAGATCGGCGGCCGCGTCTTCGGCTTCGTCGGCGGCGGCCTGCGCACCCCCATGCGGACGCCCTACGAGATCAGCGACGAGGAGTACGCGGCCAAGATCGAGGCCGTCGGCGAGGTCGACGTGCTCTGCACGCACATCCCGCCGGACATCCCCGAGCTGGTCTACGACACCGTGGCGCGCCGCTTCGAGCGGGGCAGCCGCGCCCTGCTCGAAGCGATCCGCAGGACCCGTCCGAAGTACGCGCTCTTCGGCCACGTCCACCAGCCGCTGGTCCGGCGCATGCGCGTCGGCGCGACGGAGTGCGTGAACGTCGGGCACTTCGCCGGGTCGGGCAGGCCCTGGGCCCTGGAGTGGTGAGCCCCGTGGCGCGCGGTAGCCTTCACGCGGTACAACCCACCTCATCCCGGACCGCATCTGGAGGAGCCACGGCCATGGCCGAACACACCAGCTCGAGCATCACGATCGAGGCGGCGCCGGCCGAGGTCATGGGGGTGATCGCCGACTTCGCGCGCTACCCGGACTGGACGGGCGAGGTGAAGGAGGCCGACGTCATCTCCACCGACGAGCAGGGCCGCGCCAAGGAGGTCCGCCTCGTCATGGACGCGGGCGCGATCAAGGACGACCAGACGCTCGGCTACACCTGGACCGGCGACAACGAGGTCAGCTGGACCCTCGTCAAGTCCCAGATGCTGCGCTCCCTCGACGGTTCCTACCTCCTGAAGCCCGCGGGCTCCGGCACCGAGGTCACCTACCAGCTCACCGTCGACGTCAAGATCCCCATGCTCGGGATGATCAAGCGCAAGGCGGAGAAGGTCATCATCGACCGCGCCCTCGCGGGCCTCAAGAAGCGCGTGGAGTCCAAGGAGGCGTGACGCTTCCGGGTCACGTACGCCACTGACGTACCGTTCACCCTTATGCGCACCCTCCTCGTCACCGGGCCCGGCGGCGCCGGGCGGACCACCGTCGCCGCCGCCACCGCGCTCGCCGCCGCGCGTGCCGGACGCCGGACCCTGGTGATCTCCGCCGACCGCACCGACACCCTCGGCGCGGTGCTCGGCACCCCGGACGCGCACCCCGGTCTCACCGCACGGCTGCTCGGCCCCGACGACCGGTTCAGGGACGACCTGGTCGCCCTGCAGGAGCGTGCCGGTGCCGCCTTCGAACTGCTCGGCGCCGACCGGCTCGACGGCGAGGAGCTGACCCCGCTGCCCGGCGGCGAGGAGCTGGCCCTGCTGCGCGCCCTGCGGGACGCGGCGCGCGACGACGCGTACGACACCGTCGTCGTCGACCTGCCCGCCGCCCCGAAGGCCCTCGCCACCCTCGCCCTGCCCGAGCAGCTGCGCCGCTATCTGCGCAGGCTGCTGCCGCCCGAGCGACAGGCGGCCCGCGCGCTTCGCCCCATGCTCGGCCGCCTCGCCGGCGTCCCGATGCCGGCCGCCTGGCTGTACGAGACCGCGGCCCGCTGGGAGGACGAACTCGCCGCCGCCCAGGCCCTGGTCGAGGCGCCGGGCACCACCGTCCACCTGGTCGCCGAGCCGGGCCCCGGCGGCGCCGACGCCGTGCGCTCCGCCGTCGCGGGCCTCGCCCTGCACGGCCTGCGCACCGACCTCGTGATCGCCAACCGGCTGCTGCCCGACGCCTCCGCCGACACCTGGCTCGCCGCGCTCTCGGCCCAGCAGCACAAGACGCTCGCGGAGTGGGAGACGGCGTACGACCGGGTCGTCCGCGTCCCGCACCTGGGCCGTGACCCGCGCGGCGCCGACGAGCTCGCCGCCCTCGGCCTGCCCGCGCCGGACACCGCCCCGGGCCCGGTGGAGTGGCCCGTCACCGAGGAGCGTGCCGACGACGGGAGCGGCGAGCGCATCTATGTGTGGCACATCCCGCTCCCCGGTGTCGTACGCGAGGAGCTCGGTCTGATCAGGCGCGGCGACGAACTCGTCGTCACCGCGGGCCCCTTCCGCCGCATCGTCGCCCTGCCGTCCGCGCTGCGCCGCTGCACCGTCGCGGGTGCGGGGCTGCGCGAGGGCGAGCTGCGGGTGCGGTTCACCCCCGACCCCGACCTGTGGCCGCGCACCCGGTGAACGTGATACCGCCATTCGGGTAACGTCGAGAGACATGAGCGATGCCACCGAGCGGGAAGCCCCCGAAGTCGACGCCGACGCCTGGGAGAAGGCGTGCGCCGAGGACCTCGCGGCGGAGAAGGCCCGCCGCCGCGCGCAGTACGGCCCGCCGCCCGGGTCGGCGGCCGAGGAGCTGCGCAAGCTCGTCGACGCCGTCTCCGACAAGCTCTCCGGGCTCCAGGCGCCGCTGCTCGGCGCGGTCGCGCAAGGCGCCGTCGAGCAGACCCTGAAGCAGGTCGTCAGAGAGGCGAAGGCCGTCGTCGAGCCGGTCATCGAGCGCAATCCCGACGTCTTCGACCACCTCGCGGCGGCCGGTTCCGAGCTGCTCGCCGCCTACCGCTCGGCGGTCACGGGGCAGGAGGGCCGCTGGACGCGCGGCGACGAAGCGAGCGGCGGCGCACCCGGCGGCGCGCGAGGTGAGGACCGCCCCGACGAGGGGCCGCCGTCCGGCGAACACATCGATCTGGACTGACCCCCCTCGGGTACGGTGGGCCGTAGCGGGGCTCGATCGAACTGAGGGATTCATGGGACTCACCATCGGCGTCGACATCGGCGGCACGAAGATCGCGGCCGGCGTGGTCGACGAGGACGGCAACATCCTCTCGACCTTCAAGGTGCCGACCCCCGGTACATCCGAGGCCATCGTCGACGCGATCGCCTCCGCCGTGGAGGGCGCACGGGCCGGTCACGAGATCGTCGGTGTCGGCATCGGCGCCGCCGGATACGTCAACCGCCAGCGCTCCACCGTCTACTTCGCGCCGAACATCGACTGGCGGCAGGAGCCGCTCAAGGACGAGGTCGAGAAGCGCGTCGGCCTGCCGGTGGTCGTCGAGAACGACGCCAACGCGGCCGCGTGGGGCGAGTACCGCTTCGGCGGCGGCAAGGGTCACCGCAACGTCATCTGCATCACGCTCGGCACAGGCCTCGGCGGCGGCATCATCATCGGAAACAAGCTGCGCCGCGGACACTTCGGCGTGGCCGCCGAGTTCGGCCACATCCGGATGGTCCCGGACGGACTGCTGTGCGGCTGCGGCTCGCAGGGCTGCTGGGAGCAGTACGCATCCGGGCGCGCCCTCGTGCGGTACGCGAAGCAGCGCGCCAACGCCACCCCCGAGAACGCCGAGTACCTGCTCTCGCTGGGCGACGGCACCCCCGGGGGCATCGAGGGCAAGCACATCTCGATGGCCGCGCGGCAGGGCGACGCGGTCGCGGTCGACTCCTACCGCGAGCTGGCCCGCTGGGCCGGTGCCGGTCTCGCCGACCTGGCCTCGCTCTTCGACCCGTCCGCGTTCATCATCGGCGGCGGCCTCTCGGACGAGGGCGAGCTGGTCCTCGACCCGATCCGCAAGTCCTTCAAGCGCTGGCTCGTGGGCAGCAACTGGCGCCCCGAGGCCCAGGTCATCGCCGCCCAGCTGGGCAACAAGGCGGGGCTCGTCGGTGCGGCGGACCTGGCGCGGGAGCCCGACCCCGTCATGTGACCCCGCGACGGGGGCGCCGTCGATCGCGCCGCGCGTTCGTCCTCAAACGCCGGACAGGCCGGATACCCTCGGCCTGTCCGGCGTTCGCGTATCTTGATCGCCATGCCGACGAGCCCGACCTCTACGCTGCCCAACTCCCGTACCGAACCCGACGGTTCGGCGGTCATCCGTGTTCTCAGCTACAACATCCGCTCGATGCGCGACGACACCGACGCGCTCGCCCGGGTCATCGCCGCCTGCGCCCCCGACCTGGTCCTGATCCAGGAGGCGCCGCGGTTCTTCCGCTGGCGCAAGAAGCTGGCCCGTCTCGCGCGCGCGGCCGACCTGGTGATCCTCTCCGGCGGCGGCAGCGCCGCGGGCCCCGCGCTGCTCTGCTCGCTGCGGGCCACGGTCGAGCACACCGAGGACGTGCTCCTGCCGCTCACCCCGGGGCTGCACCGGCGCGGCTTCGCCACCGCCGTCGTCCGCTTCGGCGGGGCCCGAATCGGCTTCCTCAGCTGCCACTTGAGCCTGCAGACCGACGAGCGGTACGAGCAGGGCGGGATGCTGCTCGACCGGCTCGCCGGGATGGGTGTGGAGCACGCGGTCGCGGGCGGCGACCTCAACGAACGCCCCGGCGGCCGGACGTTCCGCAGGCTCGCCGCCGCGCTCCAGGACTGCCGGCAGACCACGCCCTGGGGCGGCGAGAACACCTCGACGCCCGGCGACCCGCACCAGCGCATCGACGCGATCTTCGCGACCTCCGGGGTCGAA
Organism: Streptomyces sp. NPDC059002; assembly: GCF_042740435.1. Lineage (NCBI taxonomy): Bacteria > Bacillati > Actinomycetota > Actinomycetes > Kitasatosporales > Streptomycetaceae > Streptomyces > Streptomyces sp. NPDC059002. Next base: position 38,362 of record NZ_JBHYJI010000049.1, read on the forward strand.
GTCCTGGGCTGCGGCGTGCCGTTGGGCCTGCCGGGCGTGACGGAGGCAGACCTGAGGGCGGCCACGGACCACCTTCCGGTCCTGGCCGCCCTCAGGGTTCCCCCTCTTCGGTGAGGCTTCGTGGGCGTGCGGTGGGGCTCAGGGGCGCTGCTTCACCTTGTCGGTGATCGCCCAGCTGTCGAGGTACGAGAGCTGGGTGTACGTCTTCATGCTCTTGCCCTCGCCCGAGGTGCGCGTGTCGCGGAAGCCGAGGAACTCGTACGTCTTCGGGTTGAAGATGAAGAACCCGCCGTACGGAGTGCCCTCGACCGTCGGGTCGTCGTAGGTGATCGCGACACCCGTGCGGCCCTTCGCGTCCTGCTGGCCGGGGACAGCCTGCACGCCGGGGACCATGCCGAGCGCCTCGTACGCGGCGGGGCGCAGGCCCTTCGGCATCACGGGGACCAGGCTCAGGAGACCGGCCAGGCTGAAGTGGATGTCCGACCACTCCTGGTCGGTGATCTCGTCCAGGGAGTCGTTCTTGTCGTTCGGGCCCGACTTGTGGAGCAGCGAGAGGATCAGCTTCTCCGGGTCGGTCGGCAGCTTCTTCAGGGTGCCCCAGTCCTGCGGCGGCCAGACGGACTCGTTCTCCTTGAGCGGCTCCGACCACCAGCCCTTGCCGATCTCCATGACCCAGGAGCGCTTGGAGCCGTCCACGGAGCGCCAGTTCTCGTCGACGTGCCGCTGGACCTCGCCCGTGCCCTTCTCGGTCTCCTGGATGATCTCCTTCGTGTAGATGTACTGGTCGTCGCGCGGGGCGACGGTCTTCTCGTGCGTGCGCTCGTACTGTGCCGCGCCGTTGAGCACGGCCCGCGCGCTGACGTTGCGCAGGGCGGGGGAGCTGGCGGCGGGCGCCTTGGCGCGGGGCTCCTGCCCGTCGCCGTCGCGCACCACGACCAGGACGGTGGCCGTCACCGCGGCGGCGACGGCCCCCGCGACGGCGATGCGCAGCACCGGGCGGCGGCGCGGTGGACGCGGTGCCGCGGCCGGTTCGTTCATCGCGGCGAACAGGCGCACCCGCGCGCGGTGGCGCGTGTCGTCGTCGAGCGGGGGAGCCCCCGCGTCCCAGCCGCGCAGTTCATCGAGCTCATTCATGGGCGTGTGCCTCCTGGAAAGCTGTCGGATCGGATCCGCCCAGTGCTTCGCGCAATGTGCTGCGGGCCCGGTGCAGCCGTGATCTGACGGTGCCGACGGGCACCCCGAGGGCCTGGGCCGCCTCCTCGTAGTTGAGGTCGGCCCACGCCACGAGCAGCACCACGTCACGGTGGTGTGCGGAGAGTCCGGCCAGGGCCGCCGCCAGCTCGTGGCGGATCCCCCGGGCCCCCGCTCGGGCGACCGCGCGCTCGGCGACCGGCTCCTCGTGCTGCACCGGCGCGGGCACCTGGGCCAGCGCCTTGAAGCGGCGGGCCTCGGCCCTGCGGTGTCTGCCGATGAGATTGGTCGCGATGCCGAACAGCCAGGGGCGGGCGTCGGCCCGCGCCAGGTCGTAGCGGTGGCGCTGCTTGAAGGCGGTGGCGAAGGTGTCCGCCATCAGATCCTCCGCCGCCTCGGGACCGAGCCGCCGCGCCGCGTACCGGTACACGGAGTCGGCGTGCCGGTCGAAGAGGACGGCGAACTGCTCGGGCTCGTCCCGGGACCGCTCGATTGACCAGGCATCACTCTGCTCGCGACTGCCCGCGCGGAGGGGGACGCCGGGTTCGACGGTCATCGGGGCTCCTTTCGTTCGTCTGAACGCCTCGAAGGCTTGGGCTCGTTCTGGTGGTTCACCTCTCCTTCGCCGTTCGCCGGGATCGGGTTCCATCGAGGTGGCGCGGGATGCCGAAGGGCCCGCCCGGAGCGTGTCCGGACGGGCCCTTCGCGGTGTACGGGGCTCAGACGACGGCGCCGCGCCCCGGGTCGTCCTCGTCCTCGTCGTCCCCGCTGTTCATCCGCATCACGAGCGTGGCGAAGCCGCCGAGGAAGCCGCCGATGCCGAGCGTGGTCAGCCACCACGTCATCTGCCAGCCGAGCAGCACGGCGAGCAGGATGAGCAGCGGGCCGCCGAGCACCGCGAGCCAGGCGAACTTGGCCGTCACATCGGCCTCGGGCAGCGGCGGCGGCTCCGGCGGCACGAAGTGGCCCTCGTCGTCCGCGTCGAAGTCCTCCTCGGAGGGCTCGGGCGTGGAGTAGTCGCGCGGGCCGCCGACTCCGGGCGCGAAGGAGACGGAGCTGCCGAGCGGCTTGTCGGTGCCGGACTTGGCGTCCGGCCCGGGCTTGCCGGGAGCGCCCGCCGAGCCGTTCGTCTCCGGCTCCAGGAGTGCCAGGTCCTCGACCGACTTGAAGGGCTTCGCGCCCGGCGGGTCCGCGGGCTCCTCGCCGTACCCCGCGACGATCGCCTGCCAGGCGGCGTCCTCGTCGAGCGGCAGCGCGTCGTCGTCGGGCGTCCGGGTCTGCTCGGCGCCCTGCTCGGGCTCGCGCCGCGCGTCCTCGCGCTCCTCGTGGCCCTCGCCCTGGGGGCTCTTGTCCTCGCGGCTCTCGTCGCGGTCCGCCTCGTGCTCAGCCACCGGTGGCCGTCCCTTCCTTACCGACGCTGGGGGCGAGCCGGCCGATGAACGCGTAACTCTCCTCGAAAATCCGGTCCGCGTCGTGGTCCAACGTCGCGACGTGGTAGCTCTGTTCCAGCAGGATCTCCTTGACGTCCCTGGACGAGACGCGGCTGAGGATCCGGGCCGAGTCGGCGGGCGGCACCACATGGTCCTGCGGGCTGTGCAGCACCACCAACGGCTGGGTCACCTGCGGCAGTTCGGCGTCGACCAGGCGGAAGAAGCGGCGCAGGGAGTGCGCGGAGTGCAGCGGCACCCTGTCGTAGCCCAGCTCCTTGGAGCCCTCCTTGGCGATGTCGCTCGCGATGCCCTTCGCCGTCCGTACGAAATGCCGCGCGACCGGCAGCGCGTGCGCGGCCAGGCCGTGCACCTTGTTCCCCGGGTTGACCAGGACGAGGCCGGTGATCGCGTCGCCGTGCTTGGCCGCGAGGCGCAGCGCGAGGGCGGCGCCCATGGAGAGCCCGAAGACGAAGACCCGCTCGCACCGCTCGAGGAGGGCGCGCAGCTCGCGCTCCACCTCCGCGTACCAGTCCTGCCAGCCGGTGATCTGCATGTCCTCCCAGCGCGTGCCGTGCCCGGGAAGGAGCGGCAGCGAGACGGTGAGGCCGCGCTCCGCCAGATACTCGGCCCAGGGGCGCAGCGACTGCGGGGATCCGGTGAAGCCGTGGCAGAGGAGGACGCCGACCTCGCCGCCTTCGTGGCGGTACGGCTCGGCTCCGGGGAGGACCGGCACCTTCGGTCTCCTTCGTGAGAGGTGACAAGCGGGTTCAAGGCGATTCGAGGAGTACTTCACCGTACGCGACCGGACTGACACCGACCAGGGTCGTCGGGCCCATTGCCCGCACCCCGGGTTAAGGTCTGATCCACAGAAACAGGAGGCACTCGGTTTGATCTACGGCGCAATGAAGGTTGCCATCGGAGGGCCCCTGAAGCTCGGCTTCAGACCCTGGGTGGAGGGCCTTGAGAACGTTCCCGCCGAGGGCCCCGCGATTCTGGCGAGCAACCACTTGTCCTTCTCGGACTCCTTCTTCCTCCCCGCGGTCCTCGACCGCAAGGTCACCTTCATCGCGAAGGCGGAGTACTTCACCACGCCCGGTGTGAAGGGCAAGCTCACGGCGGCCTTCTTCAAGGGCGTCGGACAGCTCCCGGTGGACCGCTCCGGCGCGCGCGGCGCGGGCGAGGCGGCGATCAAGAGCGGCATCGAGGTCCTGGAGCGCGGCGAGCTCTTCGGCATCTACCCCGAGGGCACCCGCTCGCCCGACGGCCGCCTCTACCGCGGCAAGCCCGGCGGCCTCGCGCGCGTGGCGCTCGCCACCGGCGCTCCCGTGCTCCCCGTCGCGATGATCGACACCGAGAAGATCCAGCCGCCCGGCAAGGTGGTGCCGAAGCTGATGCGGCCCGGCATCCGCATCGGCAAGCCGCTGGACTTCTCGCGCTACCAGGGCATGGAGCAGGACCGCTTCGTGCTGCGCGCGCTGACCGACGAGGTCATGTACGAGATCATGAAGCTCTCCGGCCAGGAGTACGTCGACATGTACGCGACGGCCGCGAAGCGCCAGATCACCGAGGCGGCCAAGGCCGCCAAGGCGGCGGAGAAGGCCGAGGCCGTGAAGGCGGCAGGGAAGGCCGAGGGCGCCGAGGGTGCCGGGGACGCCGGGGACAAGGAACGGTCCGGCTCCTAGCCGCGTCCGTTCAGGGGTGGGGGACATGGCCAAGCGCGAAAGAGTCATGAGGATGTCGGTCGAGCAGCCGCTGTGGCGTGCGCTCACCGGCTACCGCGTGCTGACGATGCTGTACGCGATCGCGCTGTTCGTGCGGGCGTACGACAAGTTCGACCGCCCCTGGGTGGCCATCGCGTTCTTCTCGGTGCTCGCCGTCTGGACCCTGGCCACGCTGCCCCGGGTCGCGAACGCGGCGAGCTGCACCAAGCGGTTCCTCGTCGTGGACCTGGCCGTCGCGCTGACCGGCATCCTGCTCACCCCGCTCGCCGACTCCCGCCAGCAGGTCGTCGGCGAGGGCCCGACGCTGCCCTCCATATGGACCGCGGGCGCCGTCCTGGCGTACGCGATCAAGGGCGGCTGGCGGTGGGCGGCCTGCGCGTCCGCGCTCGTCGGCGTCGCCAACATCGTGCAGCGCGGCGAGCTCACCCAGTCCACCGTGCACAACGTCCTGCTCGTCTGCATCGCCTCCATCGCCATCGGCTACGTCGTCGAGGTCGCCCGCGCCTCCGAGCGCACCCTCGCCCGCGCCCTGGAGATCGAGGCCGCGACCCGTGAACGCGAGCGGCTCGCCCGCGACATCCACGACAGCGTCCTGCAGGTCCTCGCCATGGTGCAGCGGCGCGGCACCGCCATCGGCGGCGAGGCCGCGGAACTGGGCCGCCTCGCGGGGGAGCAGGAGGTCGCGCTGCGCAGCCTGGTCGCCGGGGGCCTGGTGCGCACCTCGCACGCGTCGGAGGACGCCTCGCAGGGCGCCCTCGTACGCGCCGTGGAGGAACCGGACGAGGAGCCGGACGAGGCGACGCCCTGCGATCTGCGGTCGCTGCTCTTCCCGCACGCCGGGTCGAAGGTGACCCTCTCGGAACCGGGGGCGCCGGTCCTCCTCGCGCCGCGGGCGGCCAAGGAGCTTGCGGCCGCTGTCAGTGCCGCACTGGACAATGTCCGCAGACACGTGGGAGCGGACGCGCACGCCTGGATCCTGGTCGAGGACGAGCCGGACGCGGTGATCGTGACGGTGCGCGACGACGGCCCCGGCATCCCGGAGGGGCGGCTCGCCGAGGCCGAGGGGGAGGGGCGCCTCGGGGTCGCCCTGTCGATCAGGGGGCGGCTGCGGGACATCGGGGGAACGGCCGAGCTGATCTCGGTGCCGGGCCAGGGCACGGAAGTGGAATTGCAGGTCCCGCGCGCGGCGCGGGACACACGGGGGAAGGCGGAGAAGACACGATGAGCGAGCGAGAGCGGGAACGGTCCGTGGAGCAGGCACAGGGGGCGGGCGGCACCGAGGACGCCGCGCCGATCAAGGTCATGGTCGTCGACGACCACCCGATGTGGCGCGACGCGGTCGCCCGCGACCTGGCGGAGGCGGGCCTGGACGTCGTCGCGACGGCCGGCGACGGCGAGCAGGCGGTCCGCCGCGCGCAGGCCGCCGCCCCCGACGTCCTGGTCCTCGACCTGAATCTGCCGCTGAAGCCGGGCGTCCAGGTCTGCAAGGAACTCGTCGGCGCCAATCCGGCGCTGCGCGTCCTCGTCCTCTCGGCGAGCGGCGAGCACGCCGACGTCCTGGAGGCGGTCAAGTCCGGCGCCACCGGCTATCTCCTGAAGTCGGCGTCCACGGAAGAGCTGATAGACGCGGTGCGCCGCACGGCCGTCGGTGACGCGGTCTTCACCCCCGGCCTCGCGGGCCTGGTCCTGGGCGAGTACCGCAGGCTGGCCTCGGACTCCGCGCCCGGCACCCCGGACGAGCAGAAGGCCCCGCAGCTCACCGACCGGGAGACGGAGGTGCTGCGCCTGGTCGCCAAGGGCCTGAGCTACAAGCAGATCGCCGAGCGCCTGGTCATCTCGCACCGCACCGTGCAGAACCACGTGCAGAACACCCTGGGCAAGCTCCAGCTGCACAACAGGGTGGAGCTCGTGCGGTACGCGATCGAGCGGGGCCTCGACGACGCGTGACCCTCATAAGGGTGAACACACATGATCAACTCCCCTGCACCGCAAAGGAATTGACCGTTCGCACCGTCCCGGAGTGACCTGGCTCACCATTAGCGTGACTCGCATCAGGTCACTGAGGCGAAGGGACTTTTCCATGCGGGTCGGAGTACTGACCGGAGGCGGCGACTGCCCCGGGCTCAATGCCGTCATCCGGGGCGTCGTCCGCAAGGGCGTGCAGGAGTACGGCTATGACTTCGTCGGCTTCCGGGACGGCTGGCGCGGTCCACTCGAAGGCGACACCGTCCAGCTCGACATCCCCGCGGTCCGCGGCATCCTGCCGCGCGGGGGCACCATCCTCGGTTCGTCGCGCACCAACCCCTTCAAGGCGGAGAACGGCGTCCGCCGCATCAAGGAGAACCTCGCCAAGTACGAGGTCGACTCCCTCATCGCGATCGGCGGCGAGGACACCCTCGGCGTCGCCGCCCGGCTCACCGACGAGTACGGCGTCCCCGTCGTCGGCGTGCCCAAGACCATCGACAACGACCTCTCCGCCACCGACTACACCTTCGGCTTCGACACGGCGGTCGGCATCGCGACCGAGGCGATCGACCGCCTGCACACCACCGCCGAGTCCCACATGCGGGTCCTGGTCGTCGAGGTCATGGGCCGCCACGCGGGCTGGATCGCGCTGCACTCCGGCCTCGCGGGCGGCGCGAACGTCATCCTCATCCCCGAGCAGCGCTTCGACCTCGACCAGGTCTGCGCCTGGGTGACCTCGCGGTTCAAGGCGTCGTACGCCCCGATCGTCGTCGTCGCCGAAGGGGCGATGCCCAAGGACGGCGAGATGGTCCTCAAGGACGGCACGCAGGACTCCTTCGGGCACGTCAGGCTCTCCGGCGTCGGCGAGTGGCTGGCCAAGGAGATCGAGGGGCGCACCGGCAAGGAGGCGCGCACCACGGTTCTCGGCCACGTCCAGCGCGGCGGCACCCCCAGCGCCTTCGACCGCTGGCTGGCCACCCGTTTCGGCCTGCACGCGATCGAGGCCGTCAAGGACGGCGACTTCGGAAAGATGGTGGCCCTCCAGGGCACGGACGTCGTCCGCGTCCCGATCGCCCAGGCCACGGCCAAGCTGAAGACGGTGGACCCGGAGCTGTACACGGAGGTCGGCGTCTTCTTCGGCTGAGCCCCGAAGGGACGGCACCCGCCCCCCGGCTCCGGGTGCCGTCCCAGGGGCCAGTACCTAGACTCACGCCCATGGAGATCCTCGCGTTCGGCGTGCAGTCCGACGAGAAGCCGCTGATGGAGAGGGCCTTCGCGGGCCACCACGACGTCCGCTGCCTGGACGTCTTCCTGAACGAGGACACCGCCCCGATCGCCGCGGGCTACGAGATCATCTCGTCCAGCGTCAACGCCACGCTCAACAACCGCGTGCTCCAGACCCTCGCGGCCGGCGGCACGCAGATGATCGCCCAGCGCTCCACGGGCTTCAACAACATCGACCTCCAGGTCGCCGAGCGCCTCGGCCTGACCGTCGCCCGTGTCTCGTACTACTCGCCGTACTCCGTGGCCGAGTTCGCCTGGACCCTCGCGATGGCCGTCAACCGCCGCATCGTCCGGGCCTCCAACCGCACCCGCGACTTCGACTTCAGGCTCGACGGCCTGATGGGCCGCGACCTGCGGGGCCGCACGGCCGGGGTGCTCGGCACCGGCAAGATCGGCGAGGCGTTCACCCGGATCGCGCACGGCTTCGGCATGAACCTGCTCGGCTGGGACGTCGCACAGAACCCGGCCTGCGTCGAGCTCGGCATGAAGTACGTCGAGAAGGACCAGCTCTTCGCCGAGGCCGACCTGATCAGCCTGCACGTCCCGCTGCTCCCCTCGACGCAGCACATCATCGGCGCCGACGCGCTGCGCACGATGAAGGACGACGCGATCCTCGTGAACTCCAGCCGCGGCGGCCTGATCGACACGGACGCGCTGGTCACGGAGTTGCGGGCGGGACGCTTCACGGGCGTGGGCCTGGACGTGTACGAGGCGGAGGCCGGGCTCTTCTTCCTCGACAAGTCCCTGGAGGTCGTCGAGGACGACACCCTGGCCCGCCTCGTGACCTTCCCGAACGTCGTGGTCACCTCGCACCAGGCGTACTACACCGTGGACGCGGTGGGCCAGATCATCGACACCACGGTGCAGAACGTCCTGGACTATCAGGCGGGCCGCCGCTCGGAGAACGTGCTCGTCCCCGCGGTGGCGAGGAGCTGACCGAGCAGCTCCCGCACGATCCCGGCGCCGCGCAGCGTCAGGACCGACTCCGGGTGGAACTGCACACCGGCAAAGCCGGGACCCCGCACCGCGTGCACCTCGCCGCTCGCCCCGTCCCTGCTGACCTCGACGTCGTGCGCGGCCAGTTCCGCCGCGGCCTCGTCGTCGCAGCGCGCCACGAAGCTGTTGTAGAACCCGACGGTCTCGGTCCGCCCGAACAGGTCGATGCCCGTCTGCGCGCCCTGGTACGGCACGTCCTTCCGTACGATCTCCAGGCCGAGCTCGGCCGCGATCAGCTCGTGGCCCAGGCAGACACCGAGGACACCGTGCCGGTGCTCCCCGATCACCTCCGCCGTCAGGGAGCGCAGGAACCGCATCTTCGGATCGGCGAGGTCGGACGGGTCGCCGGGGCCCGGACCGAGCACGACGGGCCCCTCGTGCGCGAGCACGGCGGCCCGCAGCCCCTCCTCGTCGTACCGCCGCACCGACACCCGGAGGCCGGACGAGCGCAGGACGTGCGCGAGCATCGCGGTGAACGTGTCCTCGCCGTCCACGACGAGCGCGTGCCCGGCCAGCTCGTGGGACGGCTCCTGCATCCGCAGCCAGAACGGCGCGAGCCCGGCACGCCGCCCGTCAAGGGCCGCCCGCACGCGCGGGTCGTCGGCGAGGGCGGGCCGCGTGCCCTCGTGCCGGGGCCGCCCGGGGCGCACGCCGAGCGCGGCAAGCACCCCCGCCGCCTTCGCATGCGTCTCGGCGACCTCGCCCGCCGGGTCCGAGCCGCGCACCAGCGTGGCGCCCACCGCCACCCGCAGCGCGCCCGCCGCGGAGATGTCGGCGGTGCGGATCAGGATGGGGGAGTCCAGGGTCTGCGCGCCGCCCGCGTCGCGGCCGATGAGGGCGAGGGCGCCCGCGTAGTAGCCCCGGCCACCGGCTTCGTGGCGCTCGATGACCCGGCAGGCGTTCTGCACGGGCGACCCGGTGACGGTCGCCGCGAACATGGTCTCCTTCAGGACCTCCCGCACGTCCAGCGACGACTTGCCGCGCAACTCGTACTCGGTGTGCGCGAGATGCGCCATCTCCTTCAGGCGCGGCCCGATCACGACCCCGCCCATGTCGCCGACCGTGCACATCATCTTGAGCTCCTCGTCGACGACCATCGACAGCTCCTCGATCTCCTTGCCGTCGGCGAGGAAGGCGAGCAGGTCGTCGGGGGTGGGCCCGTCGGCCGGGTAGCGGTAGGTCCCGCTGATGGGGTTCATGACGACGGTCCCGCCGGACATCCGCACATGCACCTCGGGGCTCGCCCCGACCAGCGTCCGGTCCCCGGTGTGCACGACGTACGTCCAGTACGCGCCCCGCTCGCCGACCAGGAGCCGCCGGAAGAGCGCGAGGGCATCGGCCCTGCCGAAGCCGGGGATCTCCCCTTCGTACGTACGCCGGATCACGAAGTTGGCGCCCTCGCCCCGCCCGATCTCCTCGCGCAGGACCCGTCCCACGATGTCCGCGTACGCGGCGTCGTCCACGTCGAAGGCCCCGCCGTCGACCCGCACGTCGTGCGCGGGCAGCGCCGACAGGGCCTCGGCGAGCGGGAGTTCGTACGTCTCCTCGGGGGCCAGGACGGTCAGCGGCGTGCCGTCGTCGCGGACGTCGAAGCCGCGTTCCCTGATCTGCCGGAAGGGGATGAGGGCGAGGCCCTCGGGGATGTCCGCGAGCCGTTCGTACGTATCCGTCGGGCCGACGAGCACCTCGACGGTGTCGTGGTCGCGCCCCGGCGTGCGGCGTCGAAGGAGGGCGAACGGGCGGTCGTCGGACAGGAGGTCTGTCAGCTGCATCGGTGCTGTTCCTTCTCAACGGGGAGAGGAACGGCCCGGTGCGGAAAACGCGGAAGGCCGCCCTCTCGGGCGGCCTTCGCGAGTGTGTGGGTACGCGCAGTCAGTGGGCCGCCGGATGAGCGGGCCACCACCAGTTCTGGGTCGAGAACGTCGTCTGCGTACGCATGTCCGGCACCCTAGCGCATCATCAGGAGGTCGAGGGCCTCGTCGGGATGGGCGCCGAGCCCGTCGCCCGCCGCAGGGCGGCCGGGCCTTGCTGCGCAACGAACACCAGTGCCCGAGCTGACGGTCGAACCGGTCGACGGCGACCACTGCCGCGTACGCCATGTTCTGCAGACGCGTCCGCGCGTTCTGGACCGGCTCCTGTGGTCCCGCCTGCTCAACCGCATCGGCCGGGAGCGCCCGGCAGCCGTCGGGACGCGTACCGGATGAAACTGCTCGCCGGACGCACCGCGCATACGCGCTCGCCGCACCGTCCGCAGCCGAACGCGCAGCCGGAGTGGGGCACTCCGCTGTGTCGGCTCCGTCTCACTTCGTGAGCGGGTGAATGGACGGCGCGCATCACCCCGTAATGTTGGCGGGGTGACCGTGAACGCTAAGACCACCACCGGTGGCAACACCTGGCGAGACCTTCCCGCGGCGCAGCAGCCCGAGTACCCCGATGCCGAGGCTCTGCGCGATGTGATCGCGGACCTCGAGTCGTATCCGCCGCTCGTCTTCGCGGGCGAGTGCGACCAGCTGCGCGCCCGACTGGCCTCCGTCGCCAAGGGAGAGGCGTTCCTGCTCCAGGGCGGCGACTGCGCAGAGGCCTTCGATGCCGTATCGGCCGATCACATCCGGAACAAGCTGAAGACCCTGCTCCAGATGGGCGCCGTCCTCACGTACGCGGCGTCCGTGCCCGTCGTGAAGGTGGGCCGCATCGCGGGGCAGTACTCCAAGCCGCGCTCCAAGCCGACCGAGACCCGCGACGGCGTGACGCTCCCGACCTACCGGGGCGACTCCGTCAACGGCTTCGACTTCACCGAAGAGGCCCGGATCCCGGACCCCGAGCGCCTGAAGCGGATGTACAACGCCTCCGCGTCGACGCTCAACCTCGTGCGCGCCTTCACCACGGGCGGCTACGCGGACCTGCGCCAGGTGCACGCCTGGAACCAGGACTTCGTGAAGTCCTCGCCGTCCGGCCAGCGTTACGAGCAGCTGGCGCGCGAGATCGACAACGCGCTCAACTTCATGCGGGCCTGCGGGACCGACCCGGAGGAGTTCAAGACCGTCGAGTTCTTCGCCTCCCACGAGGCGCTGCTCCTCGACTACGAGTCGGCGCTCACCCGCGTCGACTCCCGCACCGGGCGGCTCTACGACACCTCGGGCCACATGGTCTGGATCGGCGAGCGCACCCGTCAACTGGACCACGCGCACATCGAGTTCGCCTCGAAGATCCGCAACCCCCTCGGCGTCAAGCTCGGCCCGACGACGACGGCCGAGGAGGCGCTGCAGTACATCGAGCGCCTCGACCCCGACCGCGAGCCCGGCCGGCTGACCTTCATCGTCCGCATGGGCGCCGACAAGGTCCGCGACAAGCTGCCCGAGCTCGTCGAGAAGGTCACCGCGTCCGGTGCGACCGTCGCCTGGATCACCGACCCGATGCACGGCAACACCTACGAGGCGGCATCGGGCCACAAGACCCGCCGCTTCGACGACGTGCTCGACGAGGTCAAGGGCTTCTTCGAGGTCCACAAGGCCCTCGGCACCCACCCGGGCGGCATCCACGTCGAGCTCACCGGTGACGACGTCACCGAGTGCGTGGGCGGCGGCGACGAGATCTTCGTCGACGACCTGCACCAGCGCTACGAGACGGCCTGTGACCCGCGCCTGAACCGCAGCCAGTCCCTGGACCTGGCCTTCCTGGTCGCGGAGATGTACCGGGACCAGTAGTTCTCGCCGTACGTACGAGTGGGGCGCGGATCCATGTGATCCGCGCCCCACCGGCGTATCCGGGGCTTTTGTGTGCCCGATGTCGCGGGTAAGGTTAGGTTAGCCTCACCGATCAATCGGGACGGCGCTACCGATAAGTCCTGTCCGGGAGGTGAACCGCGTGTACGTCTGCAACTGCTTCGGGGTCACCGAGGCGCAGGTGAAGAAGCACGCGGAGGACGGTGCCTGCACCCCCCGCCAGATAGCGTCGGCCTGCAAGGCGGGCACGGACTGTGGTTCGTGCGTACGGCGGATCCAGGCGCTGCTGGGCCGTGGCGCGTGCCCCCGCCGCGAGCTCGCGGACCAGGGCGAGCCCGTGCTCACCGAGCTCGACGAAGCCGCTTAGCCCTCCGGCTGCTCGATCAGCTGCGCGATGTAGAGGGCCTCACCGAGCTTCTCGACCAGTTCGAGCTGGGTGTCGAGGTAGTCGATGTGGTGCTCCTCGTCCTCCAGGATCGACTCGAAGATGTTCGCGGACGTGATGTCTCCCTTGCCGCGCATCACCTCGATCCCGCGCTTGAGGCGGTCGATCGCCTCGACCTCGACCTGCCGGTCGGCCTGGAACATCTCGGTGACCGTCTGGCCCACGCGCACATGGAAGAGCCGCTGGTAGTTGGGCAGGCCGTCGAGGAACAGGATCCGGTCGGTGAGCACCTCCGCGTGCTTCATCTCGTCGATCGACTCGGACCGGGTGTACTTGGCGAGCTTGGTCCAGCCGAAGTTCTCCTGCATCTTGGCGTGGAGAAAGTACTGGTTGATCGCCGTGAGTTCGGCGGTCAGCTGCTCATTGAGAAACTCGATGACCTCGGGGTCGCCCTGCATCGCAGAGGCTCCTTCCACACGGGTGACTGGGCAGGTAGCGCGCATCCTTGCACCGGCGTTCGGAACCCGTCCAGTAAGTGCACGCTTAGTAGGAGTTGCCCGAATCCGTCTATGCCGGGCTTCGCCTGGTCACGTCCACCGCCCAGGGTCTGTCAGGATGGAGTCATGGGTCAGCCGGCGGAACGCGCATCTCGACAGGCAGCGGAGCCGGAGCTTCCGCCGGGGCAGCGGCTGCAGCGCGGCTGGCCGGTCACGCACTACGGACCCGTGCCGAAGTTCCGCCCCGAGCGCTGGGAGTTCAGGGTCTTCGGGGCCACCGCCGACGGCGAGAAGCACTGCTGGACGCACGAGGAGTTCTCGGCCCTGCCGTACGCCACGGTGGTCGCCGATCTGCACTGCGTGACGAAGTTCAGCATGCTGGGCGCCGAATGGGGCGGCGTACCGGCCCAGGCGCTCCTGGAGATCGCACCGCCCGCGCCCAACGCCACGCATGTGATGGTCTGGGCCGAGTACGGCTTCAGCTCGAATCTGCGGATGGCGGACTTCCGGTCCGAGCGCACGATTTTCGCCACCCACAAGGGCGGTGAACTGCTCACCGCTGAGCATGGATTCCCGCTGCGGCTCGTGGTGCCGCATCTGTACGCCTGGAAGGGTCCCAAGTGGGTCCGCGGCATCGAGTACATGACCGCCGACCGCCGCGGCTTCTGGGAGGAGCGGGGCTACCACAACGTGGGCGACCCCTGGCGCGAGCAGCGCTACTCGTACCAGGAAGAGCCCGGGGACGGCCCCGAGCTCTAGTCATGGCGCCTGCTGTCCTCGCAGGTCAGTGGTGGTACTGGTGCACCACCGCGTGGCCCTTGCCACGGCCGATCATCCACTTGTTCACCGGCGTGGTGATCACGAACGCGGCGGCCAGGGCGATGGCGAGGACCCACCAGAACATCGCGTCCGCGAGGTGGGCGTCCATGGCGCCCGGCCACAGCGCGATCACGCCGTTGTCGATCAGCTCCATCACGGCGATGGACAGGGTGTCGGCGGCGAGCGCGACGCGGAACGCCGTCTTGAAGTCGACGCCGGCCTTGAGGATGCCGCGCAGCGTGAGGGCGTAACCGAAGGCGAAGGCCAGGATGATCGCGAGGATCATCGTCGGCATGTTGCCCCAGCCGAGCGCGGTGCCGATGATCATGCCGAGCACCTCGCCGATGGCGCAGCCGGTGAGGCAGTGGAGCGTGGCCTGGGCGGCCATGCGCCAGCTGACCTTGCCGATGCCGTGGGCGTGACCGTGGTGCGCGTGGTCGGCGTGGTGTGCGTGACCTTCGTGCTGCGCGTGGCCCTGGTGCTGCCCGTGGTCCGCGCGCTGGTCGTGGCCCCCGTGCTGCCCGTGCCCGTGGTGCTCGGCGTGAGTGTCGTGCTGCATGAGAAGCCCCCAACGTCGGATAGCGGTTCCTGCCGTCTGACAAGAACCGTATACCCCCTGGGGGTATTCCTCAAGAGGTCACTCGCCGCGCCTCAGCTCCTTCAGGCGCGCCACGTCCGCCGCGTGCCCCTCCTTGCCGCCCGGCGTCTCGATGATCAGCGGCACGCCCTCGGTGGCGGGATGGGCCATCAGCTCGCGGAACGGCTCCGCCCCGATGTGGCCGGTGCCGATGTTCTCGTGACGGTCCTTGTGGGCGCCGACGACGTCCTTGGAGTCATTGGCGTGCACGAGCTTCAGGCGGCCCTCGCCCACGGTCTCCACGAGCAGGTCGAGGGTCTGCCGCATGCCGCTCGGGCCGGTCAGGTCGTGGCCCGCCGCGAAGATGTGGCAGGTGTCCAGGCAGACGCCCAGCTTGGGGTGGGAGTCGAGCGCCTCGAAGTACGGGCCGAAGTCCCAGGTGCGGGAGCAGAGCGAGGAGCCCTGGCCCGCGGTCGACTCCAGGAGCAGATACGGGTCGTCGTCGTGCGTCAGCTCGTCGAGCAGCGGCAGCATGCGCTCCCGCACCTGCGCGAGGGCGACGGCCCGCTCCCTGCCGCCGGTCGCCGAGCCGGTGTGCACGACGACGCCCAGGGCGCCGATCTCGCGGGCCCTGCGCAGCGAGTGGCGCAGGGACTCCACGGACTTCTCGACGGTCGCCTCGGTGTGCGAGCCGAAGTTGATCAGATAGGGCGCGTGCACATACGCGGGGATGTCCTCGGCGGCGCAGGCCGCGCGGAACTCCTCGTCCTGCCGGGGGTTGCCGGGCGGGGTCGCCCAGCCGCGGGGGTTGGCGACGAAGACCTGGACGGTTTCGGCGGCCAGCTCGCGGGCGTACGAGAGGCCGACGGACGCGAGGCCGCCGGCCACCGGGACATGGCCGCCGACGGGGTTGCGGGACGCCGCGCCCCTGGACGTCGTGCTGGGGGAATCGTTGCTGCTCACGCGCTCCAGGGTGGCACGCGCGCGTAGGGGCTCCGGCAGCGGTCCACCCGGTCCGCGGGCCCAGGCGGTCAGGGCCCGCGGCCGGTGGCTCAGCGGATCTTGATGGTGATCGTCGAACCCTTGGGCGCCTTGTCGCCGCCGTCCACCGACTGGTCCTTCACGGTGTCGCCGAAGATGCCGAGCAGACCGCGGTCCTCGTCCACGTCGAAGCCCGCGTCCTCGAGCGCGGAGGTGGCCTCGCCGACCTTCATGCCGGTCACGTCCGGGACCTCGATCATCTCGGGGCCCTTGGAGAGCGTCAGCTTGACCGTGTCGCCCTCGGCGAGCGTCTTGCCGTCGCGGGGGGACTGCTCGACGACGGTGCCCTTGTCCTCGTCCGAGTAGACCCGCTCCGTCGCGATCTCCGGCTTGAGACCGGCCTCCTCCAGCTCGGCGACGGCGTCCTCCTCGGAATCGCCCGTCACGTCCGGGGTCTCGATCGGTGCGCCCTTGGAGACGACGATGGCGATCGCCGAACCGGCCTTGCGCGTGAAGCCCGCCCGCGGCTCCGTGCTGATCACGGCCCCCTTCTTGACGCTCTCGCTGAAGGACTTGGTGACCATGCCCGGTTCGAGCCCGGAGTTCTTCAGCTCCTTCTTGGCCGTCGCCAGCGGGATGCCCTTGACGTCCGGAACCTTGACGTTCTCCGGGCCGCGCGACACGGTCAGCGTCACCTTGCCGTTGTCACGGATGCGCTGGCCCACGGCCGGGTCGCTGGCCATGACCGTGCCGCGCTTGTCGGTGTCGCTGAACTCGCGCTTGATCTCCTTCACGTCGAGCCCGGCCTCTTCGAGCCGCTGCTTCGCCTGCGCCTCGGTCTTCGACAGCAGCGGCGGGACCTTCGTGAACTGGCCGGAGTTGATGTACCAGACGCCCGCGCCGAGCCCCAGGACCAGGAACACGGCGGCGATCACGGCGACCATCCGGCGGCGCGGGTCGAGCCGCCTGCGGGAGGCCGCCCGGGTGGGGGCGGGCGGGCCGGGCGGGGGCGGCGCAAGGATGCTGGTGCGGTTGAGCGCGTCCTGGCCGTCCTGCCCGTTCTCCTCCGGCAGCGCCAGCTGGACGGGCCGCACCGCGCGCGGGATCACGCTCGTGCGGTCCTCCGCGTTGTCGTGGTCCGTCGTGTGCGCCTGCGGCGGCACCGCGTCCAGCTGCTCCTCGGACAGGACGGCCCGGCTCTGCCTGAGCTGCCCGAGCAGCGCCACCGCGTCGTAGGGCCGGACGTCGGGCGTGCGGGCCGTGGCGGACGCGACCAGCTCGTCGAGTTCGTAGGCGAGCCCGGGGACGGCCGCCGACGGGGGCGGCACGTCCTCGTTGAGGTGCTGGTAGAGCACCTGGGCCGGGGAGTCGCCGGAGTGCGGCTTGGCGCCGGTCAGCATTTCGTAGAGCACGACCCCGCACGCGTACACGTCGACGCGGGTGTCCGCCGTGCCGTGCTCGATCTGCTCGGGGGCGAGATAGGAGACGGTTCCCAGGACGGTGCCGGTCGTGTTCGTGACGGTGTCCACCGCGCGCACGAGCCCGAAGTCGGCGACCTTGACCCGGCCGTCGTCCCCTATGAGTACGTTCTCGGGCTTCATGTCGCGGTGCACGAACCCGGCGCGGTGCGCGGCGCCGAGTGCCGCGAGGACCGGCTCCAGGATGTCGAGCGCGGCGCGGGGCTGCAGGGCGCCGCGCTCGCGCAGGACGTCGCGCAGGGTGCAGCCCGCGATGTACTCCATCGCCAGGTAGACGTACGACCCGTCCGTGCCCTGGTCGAAGACGCCGACCACGTTCGGGTGGGAGAGGCGGGCGACCGATTTGGCCTCGCGGATGAAGCGGTCGACGAAGGAGGCGTCCGCCGCCAGCGTCGGGTGCATCACCTTGAGCGCGAGCACGCGGTCCAGGCGGGTGTCCACGGCCCGGTAGACCGTGGCCATGCCGCCGACCGCGATGCGCCCGTCGATCCGGTAACGGCTGTCGAGCAGCTGCCCGACGAGGGGGTCCTGAAGGGTCGTGTCCACGCAGGGGAGTCTACGAGCCCGCACTGTCGGCGCCGCCCGCGCGGATGCTCTGCGGCCAGACTGCAGCGGAGCTGTGACCGTCACCGGGGATCACGTCGGCGTTCAGAAGGCCGGCCGCTCCGGATCCAGCCTGGCCATGCCCTCCCCGGGAGACGACGCCTCCGCGAAGTGCCGCCGCGGGATCCGCCCCGCCCGGTGCGCGAGGCGCCCCGCCTCGACGCCGTGCCGCATGGCCTCCGCCATCAGGACCGGCTCCTGGGCCCGCGTCACCGCGGAGGCGAGCATCACACCCGCGCACCCCAGCTCCATCGCGAGCGTCGCGTCGGAAGCCGTGCCCGCGCCCGCGTCCAGGATCACCGGCACGCGCGCGTGCTCCACGATCAGCTGGAAGTTGTGCGGGTTGCGGATGCCGAGCCCGGAGCCGATGGGGGAGCCGAGCGGCATGATCGCCGCGCAGCCCACGTCCTCCAGCTTCCGCGCGAGCACCGGGTCGTCGTTCGTGTACGGAAGGACCGTGAAGCCGTCGTCGACCAGGACCTCGGCGGCGTCCAGGAGCTCGACCGGATCGGGCAGCAGCGTGCGCTCGTCGGCGATCACCTCCAGCTTCACCAGATCCGTGCCGAGCGCTTCGCGCGCGAGGCGGGCGGTCAGGACGGCCTCGCCCGCGGTGAAGCAGCCCGCCGTGTTCGGCAGGACGCGGATGCCGAGCCGGTCGAGCACGGAGAGCACCGAGCCCTGCACGCCCGGGTCGAGGCGGCGCATCGCGACGGTGGTCAGCTCGGTGCCGGACGCGACGAGGGACCGTTCGAGGACGTCGAGGCTCGGCGCCCCGCCCGTGCCCATGATCAGGCGCGAGGAGAGGGTGAGGCCGCCGATGACGAAGGGGTCGTCTGCCATGGCCGGTTCAGCCTCCCTGCACTGCGGTGAGTACTTCGACGCGGTCGCCCGCGCTGAGCGCCGTGGTGGACCACCGCGCGCGCGGGACGACGGTTTCGTTGAGGGCGGCGGCCACTCCGGAGTGGGCCGAGGTCAGGGTGGCGACGAGCGCTCCGAGCGTGGTGCCGGGGGCGACGTCCCGTACCTCTCCGTTGAGGGAGACGGCGACGGACACAGGTGTGGTGGTCATACGGGCTGCTCCGTAAGGGCGGCAGAAGTGGCGGGGGAGGGGGCGCAGGGAGAGTCGGCGAAGCGCCGTGGGGTGAACGGGCGCGCCTCGTCCGGCAGTTCGCCGGTGGTGAGGGCGTGTGCCATCACGTCACCCGTGACCGGCGTCAGCAGGACGCCGTTGCGGAAGTGGCCGGTGGCCAGCTGAAGCCCCGCGAGACGCGTCGGGCCGAGCATCGGCGCGTTGTCGGGGGAGCCGGGGCGCAGTCCCGCGCGGGTCTCGGTGAGCGGCAGTTCCGTGATGCCGGGGACGAGTTCATGCGCGTCCCTGAGCAGTTCGTAGACGCCGCCCGCGGTGACCGTGGTGTCCCAGCCGAGCTCCTCGCTGGTCGCGCCGACGACGAGCTCGCCGTTCTCGCGCGGCACGAGGTAGACATGGCCGCCGCGCACGACGGCGCGCACGGTGCGGCTCAGGAACGGCGCGTACGCCTTCGGCACCGTCAGCCGGAGCACCTGCCCCTTCACGGGGCGCACGGGCGGCAGGACGTCGTCGGGGACGTCCGCGAGGCGCCCGCTGAGGCTGCCCGCGGCGAGCACGGTCTGGTCCGCGGTCAGCTCGGTGCCGTCCGCGGTGACGATGCCGCGGGCCCGGTCGCGTACGACCGAGAGGCGCTCGGCCCAACCGCGGTGGAAGACCACACCGGCCCGCTCGCAGGCCACCACGAGCGCCGCTGCGAGCCGGCGCGGATCGACCTGGTGGTCGCCGTCGACCCGCAGCCCGCCGCGCACGCCGGGCGCCAGCATCGGCTCCAGGCGCCGGCAGTCGCGGCCGCTCAGCCACTCCGATGCGAGCCCCGAACGCCGCTGCAGCGCGTGCAGTTCACGCAGGTGGGCACGGTCGTCCGAGTCGAGCGCGACGGCGAGCGTGCCGCACGCGCGGTAGCCGAGGTCGCGCCCGCTCGCCTCGGTCAGCTCGGCGGCGAAGTCCGGATAGCGCCGCGCGGATTCGAGGTTGAGGCCGAGCAACGTCTGCTCGCCGTAGTGGAGTTCGGTGACGGCGGCCAGCATGCCCGCGGCGACCTGCGCGGCGCCGCCGCCGGGCTCGGGGTCCACCACCGTGGTGGACAGACCGCGCTGCGCGGCCCGCCAGGCCGTGACCAGGCCGATGATGCCGCCCCCGACGACCAGGACGTCTGCTGTGGTGGCGGATGGTGTCGTCGTACGTGGATGCATGGGCGTCCAGCCCCTCCCTTCGCCGGCATGACCCGGATCAGGTTCGTACGGTCGGAGGCCGTCCCAGCCTCCCTCTCAGCCCGGTGCGTCCGGGCTCCCGCGAGTGCTCTGCACCGGCCACCCTAGCCCGTCGCTTCCTGCCGCAGTAGGGGAGCTGTCCGGGTATGCGCAGTGACGGTGTGTCAAAGATCTCCTCCTGCGCCTCTGAATGCGGGCGGGGCCGTCGTCCTAAGGTGATCGGGTGAGCGACCAGCAGAGGCACGCAGAGCGGCACGTCGTCATCGTCGGCGCGGGGATGGCCGGGGTGCAGACCGCGGTCGCCCTGCGCGAGCAGGGGTTCACCGGCGGGGTCACCCTGGTCGGCGCGGAACCCCACCAGCCGTACGACAGGCCGCCGCTGTCCAAGGCGGTGCTGCTCGGCAAGGCGGAGGGCTCCGCTTTCGACATCGACTTCGAGGCGCTGGGCATCACCCTCGACCTCGGCCGCGAGGTCACCGGGGTGCGCCCCGCCGACCATGAACTGGACACCGCGCAGGGCCCCATCACGTACGACGTCCTGGTCCTCGCGACCGGCGCCGAACCGATCCGGCTGCCGGGCACCGAAGGCGTCCCCGGCGTCCACCTCCTGCGCACCCTCGACGACGCCGAGCGGCTGCGGCCCGTGCTCGCCGAGCAGCACGACGTCGTGGTCGTCGGCGCGGGCTGGATCGGCGCCGAGTTCGCCACCGCCGCGCGCGAGGCGGGCTGCGCGGTCACCGTGGTCGAGGCCGCGGAACGCCCGCTCGCGGGAGCGCTGCCCGCCGAGGTGGCGGCGCCCATGGAGGACTGGTACGCGGACTCCGGAGCCGTGCTGCGCACCCACGCGCGCGTGGAGAGCGTCGAGCCCGGCACCGTGGTCCTCGCCGACGGCACGCGACTGCCCGCGGGCGCCGTCGTCGTCGGCATCGGCGCCCGCCCCGCCACGGCCTGGCTCACCGGCTCCGGCATCGAGCTCGGCACCCGCAGGGAGGTCGTGGCCGACGCGGGACTGCGCACCTCCGCGCCCGACGTGTACGCGGTCGGCGACTGCTCCTCCTTCCCCTCCGGCAGGTACGGCGAGCGCCTGCTCGTCCACCACTGGGACAACGCCCTGCAGGGCCCGCGCACGGTGGCGGCGAACATCATCGGTGAGGCCCCCGCGTCGTACGACCCCGTGCCGTACTTCTGGTCGGAGCAGTTCGGCCGCTTCGTGCAGTACGCGGGCCATCACGCGGCCGCCGACAAGCTGATCTGGCGCGGCGACCCGACCACCGCGGCCTGGTCGGTCTGCTGGCTCCGCGAGGGCGCCCTGGTCGCCGTCCTGGCCGTGGGCCGCCCCCGCGACCTGGCCCAGGGCCGCAAACTCATCGAGGCGGGCGCACACCTGGACCCCACTCTCGCATCGGACCCGTCGGTCCCTCTGAAGAAGGCGGAACTGCACCTCTGACGGCGGCGGGGCCCCGTTAAGGGGCGCGGGGAACTGCGCGAGCAACCAGAACGAACCCGCACCCGACACACAAGGGCCCCCGCCCTCGGCCCTCGGCCCCGAGAAGCCTCCCCCAGCTCCAGGCCCCCGGCCAGCGATACGCTTGACCCGTGACCGAGATTGACGCAAAGACCGATGCTCTCGTCCCCGCCTGGCTCCACCTGCCCGACATCGCCGAAATGCTCGATGTCGAGGTGACGCGTGTGCGCCAGCTGGTCAAGGAGGGCCAGCTGATCGCCGTACGCCGTGGTGAGAACCGCGCGCTTCAGGTGCCGGCCGCCTTCATCGACGGCGACAAGGTCGTCAAGGGCCTCGTCGGCACCCTGACGCTCCTGAAGGACGACGGTTTCTCCGACGAAGAGATGCTCGAGTGGCTCTTCACCCCCGACCCGACCCTGCCCGGCACCCCCGCGCAGGCTCTGAGCGAGAATCGCGGCACGGAGGTGAAGCGCCGCGCCCAGGCGCTCGCCGTCTGACCTGAACGAACCGTCCGACGCACGGGGCCGCGGGTGGTGCGCACACCGCATCACCGGCGGCCCCGTGCGCACCGACACCGACAACGGGGGGACCTCTCCATGGCCACCAAGCCCGCGGCCGTACGGCTCGCCGACGCCCGGCTCTACCTGTGCGTGGACGCCCGCAAGCGCCAAGGAGACCTCCCGGAGTTCCTCGACGCGGTCCTCGCGAACGGCGTCGACATCGTGCAGCTGCGCGACAAGGGCATGGAGGCAGGCGAGGAGCTGGAACACCTCGAGGTCTTCCGCGACGCCTGCCGCAGGCACGGCAAGCTCCTCGCCGTGAACGACCGCGCGGACGTCGCGCACGCCATCGGCGCGGACGTGCTGCACCTGGGCCAGGGGGACCTGCCCGTCCCCGCGGCCCGCGCCATCCTCGGCGGCGCCAGCGACGACGTGCTGGTCGGCCGCTCCACGCACGCCGAGTCCGAGGCCGCGGCGGCCGCCGTGCAGGACGGCGTGGACTACTTCTGCACCGGCCCGTGCTGGCCCACGCCCACCAAGCCGGGCCGCCACGCCCCGGGCCTCGACCTGGTCAGGTACACGGCATCGCTGGGCACGGACCGCCCGTGGTTCGCGATCGGCGGCATCGACGCGGGCAATCTGGACGAGGTGCTCGAAGCGGGTGCGTCCCGTGTCGTCGTGGTCCGCGCGATCACGGAGGCGGACGACCCGGGTGCGGCGGCCGCGGATCTCGCGAAGCGCATACGTACGCTTGTGTGAGCAACAGCCCGGGAGTGTCCGATCCGTGGACAACAGTCTGACAAAGCGGACAAATCACTGAGGCGTGGTTGGGGGACCGCCGCAGCCTGGCTAACCTGCCGGTATGGCCCTAGGCACAGCTTCCACCAGGACTGACCGCGCACGCACCGTGCGTGACATGCTCGCGATCGGCAAGACGACGTACTCCTTCGAGTTCTCCGCGCCGAAGACGCCGAAGGGCGAGCGGAATCTGTGGAACGCGCTGCGCCGGGTCGAGGCGGTCGCGCCCGACTTCGTCTCCGTGACGTACGGGGCCGGTGGCTCGACCCGCACCGGCACGGTCAAGGAGACCCAGCAGATCGTCGCCGACACGACACTGACACCGGTCGCCCACCTGACCGCGGTCGACCACTCCGTGGCCGAACTGCGCAACATCATCGGGCAGTACGCGGACGCGGGCATCAGGAACATGCTCGCGGTCCGCGGCGACCCGCCCGGCGACCCGCTCGGCGACTGGATCGCCCACCCCG
Source organism: Streptomyces sp. NPDC059002 (assembly GCF_042740435.1). Classification (NCBI taxonomy): domain Bacteria; kingdom Bacillati; phylum Actinomycetota; class Actinomycetes; order Kitasatosporales; family Streptomycetaceae; genus Streptomyces; species Streptomyces sp. NPDC059002. The sequence goes on from NZ_JBHYJI010000049.1 coordinate 61,542, forward strand.
AAGGCCTCACCTACGCCGCCGAACTGGTCGAGCTCATCAAGGAGTCCGGGGACTTCTGCGTGGGCGTCGCGGCCTTCCCCGCGATGCATCCGCGCTCGCCCGACTGGGAGTCCGACACCCGGCACTTCATCGACAAGTGCCGGGCCGGCGCGGACTACGCGATCACGCAGATGTTCTTCGACCCCGAGGAGTACCTGCGGCTGCGCGACCGCGTCGAGGCCGCGGGCTGCCGGACGCCGATCATCCCCGAGATGATGCCGGTCACCAACGTCCGCCAGCTCGACCGGCTGCCCCAGCTCAGCAACGCCGTATTCCCGGCCGAACTGAAAGAGCGCATCCTCTCGGTCAAAGACGATCCGGCCGCTGTACGCTCCATTGGCATCGAGTTCGCAACGGAGTTCTGCGCGCGGTTGCTGGCCGAAGGCGTGCCGGGACTGCACTTCATCACGCTCAACAACTCCACGGCGACGCTGGAAATCTACGAAAATCTGGGCCTGCACCACCAGGCCTGAACGGTCGTACCCCCGTACCCATGGGGACGGCCGCAGGGGAGAGGGGCGTACATGGGCTGGACGGTCCTCTACATCGCGTTCGGCATCGTCGCGCTGTGGCTGCTGGGCGAGGTGCTGCTGCAGTACAAGGCAAGGCTGCGCTGGCGGCTGCTGGCCTTCGTGGGCTTCCTCGGTGTCGTCCTCGGTGTGCTGATGCCGTCGGTGTGGGTCATCGGGCTGGGCGCCATCGCCTTCGCCACGGGCCAGACGTATGTGACGCTGTCGTTCCGCAAGGGCTTCTCCACGGGATGGGCCCTCGGCGGGCAGCCGGGCCTGAGCAAGCGCCGCAGGGCGTCCTCGCGGGGCGCCGCGCAGGGTGCGGCCGCCCAGGACCCGACGCTCCAGGTCTCCGACGTGGAGTACGAGGTCCCGCCGCCGCCCGCGCACGACCCCGGAGCCCCCGGCGGTCCCGGCGTCTACGAGCCGGAGCCGATGCCCGACGACACCGGTCAGTACGGCGTGTACAGCGACTCGGCGTACGCCCAGCAGCAGCCGGCCGCCGACGACTATCAGAGCGACGGCTACGGATACGACGCCGCCGCCTTCACCGGGTACGACCAGCCTGCCTACGGGTACGACGAGACCGCGGGCCAGCAGCAGTACGCCGCGTACTCCGACCCGTACATCGGCACGCAGACGTACGGCGCGCGGCAGAGCTACGACACCTACGGCGACCAGCAGCAGTACGCGCCGTACGGCGGCGACACCTACGACGGGCTCGACGCACTCGGCGGCACCTACCAGGAGACGCCGCCCGGCGGGGTCTGGGTGCCGCAGCAGCGCTCCACCGACGACCCGTACGGCGGTGAACTCCCGCCGGAGCAGCCCTATCCGTACCAGGGCGGGACCGCCGGGGGCTACGACAGCTCGGGCTACAACGAGCAGCAGTACCGGTACTGAATCCGCGCCGTACCGATTCCGCGGCTCACTGGGAGCCGCGGAACTCCGGCCCCTCGACGATCAGCCCGGCGACCAGCGTGCCCGACATGCCCGCGTGCGGCAGGCCGCCGCCGGGGTGGGACCAGCCGCCGACCGCGTAAAGCCCTTGCAGGCGCGTGCTGTTGGACGGGTGCAGCAGTCTGCCGTCGGCCGCGGCGAGCGTGGGGGCGGGGACCGAGCCGCCGCCGGCGCCGGTGGCCTCCGCGATGTCCGCGGGGGTGCGGACCTCGTGCCACAGAAGCCGCTCGCGCAGGCCGGGAACGGCCCGCTCGGCTTGGTCGATGAGGTGCTCGGCCCGCGCGGCGAAGGCGTCGCGCGACGCCTGGTCCTGGGCGGCACGGAACGCGGGCACCGTGGCGGTCAGCGTGACCGCCTCATGCGCGTCGTCCGGCACCGACCCGGGGTCGCCGGGCCGCGTCACGGTGACCGTGGGGCGCGCCGCCATGGCGGCGCCGCCGCCGAACAGGCGGTCCAACTCGTCCGCGCGGTCCGCGGCATGCACCACCGTCCGATGCGGCGTGCCCTCGGGGCGGCCGCCGGACAGGGCGAGCAGGACCGTGAGGCGGCTGGGCAGGCCGGACTGCGCGGGGGCGTCATCCGCGGCCTGGATCTCCACACCGGGCAGCATGCCGTCCAGGGCGGCGGGGGCGACCCCGGCGACGACGAAGTCCGCCTCGGCCGTGCTGCCGTCCGCGAGCTCCACGCCCGCCGCGCGGCCGTCCTTCGCCACGATCCGGGTCACCGCCGCGCCGAACACGAACTCGACCCGGCGGGCCAGACACCGCTCGTACACGGCCCTGGCCAGGGCGCGCATGCCGCCCCCGACCGACCAGGTGCCGAAGGTCTGCGCCATGTACGGCAGGACCGCCGCGCTCGCCGGGGCCGTCCGGGGATCGAGGCCGTCCACGAGCGCGAAGTGCTCCAGGAGCGCCCGCAGCCGGGGATCGCCGCCCAGCTCGAACTCGGCGATCTCGCTCAGCGTGACCGCACGCCGCTCGCGGCGCAGCAGCCGCTTCTGGGCCACCGAGGGGTACGGCTCACGCTCGGCGAACACCTTCCAGTCCGCCCACAGCGGCTCTTCCAGGAGAGGGCGGCGGGTGCGGTCCCAGGCTTCCCGCGCGCGGTTCATGAAGGCCGCCCAGCGGGCACCCGCGCCGTCCCCGAGGGCCGCGTCCAGGGCCTCGCCGACGCCCGCCCGCGAGGCGTTCGGCAGGTCCGCGGTGGTGCCGTCCGCGAAGACATGGCGCACGGCGGGCTCCACCTGGGAGAGCTCGACGCACTTCTCCAGGGGCTCCTTGCCCGTCTTGACGAACAAGTCGCGGTAGACCGCGGGGAGCTGGAGCAGTCCCGGTCCGGTGTCGAAGGAGAAGCCGTCCCGCTCGACGCGGCCGAGCGCGCCGCCGTACGTCTCCCCGCGTTCGTACACCACCACCCGGTGGCCCGCGACGGCCAGCCGGGCGGCGGCCGTCATCGCGCCCATCCCGGCGCCGATCACCACAATCCGTGCCATGCCAGGGACTTTATCGGCCGCCACTGACAGTCACGCCGGAGCCCCGGTCCCGGGCGCCCGGCTCAGGGCGGCGGTGGTCCCACCTGGCCCGCGAGCCGCTTCTCCTCGCGCCGCTGCGCCCTGCGCCGCAGGAACCGCCGGATCCGCGAGACGAGGAAGAGCAGTATCAGCAGGCCGAGCAGCAGGAGCACGGCCGCGATGATCGCCGCCGCCTCCGGATAGAACATTGCGAAGGTGATGATCCCGCCGACCCCGAGGTCCTCGGCCAGGCTCAGCACGATGTTGCTGAACGGCTCGGGCGAGGTGTTGACCGCCATCCGCGTTCCGGCCTTCACCGCATGGCTGGCCAGCGCCGTCGACCCGCCCACCGCGCCCGCGGCCAGGTCGGACAGGGACCCGCTCTGCCCCGCGAGCAGCGCCCCGACCACGGCACCGGAGACCGGCCGGATCACGGTGTGCACCGTGTCCCACACCGAGTCGACGTACGGGATCTTGTCGGCGACGGCCTCGCAGGCGAAGAGCACACCGGCGGCGATCAGCACGTCGGGTCTCTGGAGCGACTCCGGCACCTCGTCGGTGAGCCCGGTCGCGCCGAAGACGCCGAGCAGCAGGACCACGGCATACGCGTTGATCCCGCTCGCCCAGCCGCTGGTGAACACCAAGGGGAGTACGGACACGGACGCGATCGTAGCCAGTCGGGCATCCCTTGGCTTGGGGATGAGTGCGCAGGCCTGAGTATCCGTACCTAGTGAGTGAGATGAGTACCTGCGCGGATGGGCCCCCACCTGCGCAGACGGAAGAGTGAGGGGCACGGAGAAGGGCGCAGCGCCGGCACCGCCGACACGGGGCGGCGGAACGGTGCGGCGCCCTTGGCCGCTCCTCCCGCCGAAAGGTGGGAGTGAGACACGGGGGTGACTCGGGGGGACGACCACACGGGGGTCGTACGGGGGTTACGGGGGAACACGAAGAAAGCACCGGCCCGGCGCCGCCTGGAGAGCCAGGAGGCGCCGGGCCGGTGCCGTTGTGTGACGTGGTGACGTGGGCCGGGCTACGCGCGCGTGCCGCTGACCCGGCCCTGCAGCAGGCGCGACAGTGCCGCGTGCACGTCGTCCAGCGAGCGCTCCGGCTGGAAGGCCTGCCAGTCCAGGGCGGCCACCAGGACCATGCCGACGAGCGCGGCGGCCGTCAGCGGGATGTCGATCTCCTCGCTGAGCTCGCCGTTGTCGACTCCCGCCCGCAGGACGTCCTCGACGACCGCGACGGCCTGCTGCCTGACCACGAGGAGCGTGGACTGCCAGGCCCGGTTGGTCCGCCAGAGCTCGGCCACGTACAGCTGGGTGAAGGCCGGGTAGCGGTTGATGAAGACGAGACCGGCCCTGATCATCGCGTCCAGGGCGTCGACCTTGCTGCCGCCGCTCCTGCCCGCCTCCTCCGCAGCCTCCTTCAGGGAGGCGGTCAGGAGGCCGACCCCGTGCCGCAGCAGCTCTTCGAAGAGGACCGATTTGCTCGCGAAGTTGTAGTAGACGGTGCCCTTCGCGACCCCGGCCCGTTCGGCGATCTCGTCGACCGTCGTGGCGGAGAAGCCCTGTTCCGCGATGAGGGTGACGGCGGCCTCGTAGAGCTTCTGCCGGGTGGCCTCGCGCCGGGTGCTGCCTGCACTGCTGTCCATGGCCTTGATTCTCACAGGTCTCGCCGGGCTGCCCGGACCCGCCGTGCTCACAGGCTCAGCTCCGGGTGCAGCCGGTCCAGGGTCCACACCTGCTTGCGCCGCGCGGAGACCGCGGTGAGCGCGAGGGCGCCGAGGGTGAAGGCCGCAAGGACCGCACAGCCCTGCCAGACGGGACCGAGGCCGCCGCCCGTGATGAGTCTCCGGAGAGCCTCGACGACGTAACTCATCGGCAAGTAGGGGTGGATCGCGCTGAAGAAGCCGGGGCTCGTCTGGACGGGGTACGTGCCGCCCGCCGAGGTCAGCTGCAGCATCAGCACGGCGAGGACGAGGATCCGGCCTGCCGCTCCGAAGCGGGCGTTCAGCCACTGCACGATCGCCGCGAAGCACGCCGTCACCAGGCAGAGGAAGCCGACCGTCCCGGCCGCCCGCGCCATCTGCAGGCCAAGTCCCCAGTGCAGGACGGAGAGCAGGGCCGCCGTCTGGAGCACGCCGAGCGCCGCCACCGGGAGCCAGCCCGCAAGCGCGATGCGCCACGCGGAAGCGCCCGCGGCGAGCGCGCGCCGGTTCAGCGGCTGGATCAGCATGTACGCCACCATCGCGCCGACCCACAGGGACAGCGGGATGAAGTACGGCGCGAAGCCCGTGCCGTAGTTGGGCGCCTTGTGCATCGACTGGGAGGCCAGCTGCACGGGGTCGGCCATGACGTCGGTCCGCTCGTCGCGGTCCTTCTTGTCGTAGTCGGGGATCTTCTTGACGCCGTCGTGCAGCCCGCCGGACAGCTCGGCGGAGCCGTCGGCCAGCTTGAACATGCCGCCCTTGAGGTCGCTCGCGCCCGTCTCCAGCTTGCCGACGCCCGTGTCCAGGTCGGTGGCGCCGGTCTTGGCGGTGCCGAGGCCGGAGTGCAGCTTCGTGGCGCCCTTGGCGACCTTGCCCGCGCCCTTGTTGAGGTCGTGGATCTGGGTGACGGCCTTGTCCAGGTCCTCGTCGAGGTGCGGCGCGCGGTCGGCGAGCTGCTGCGACTTCTTCTGCAGCGTGGCGAGGTGCTTGTCGAGCTGCTTGACGTCGCTGTGCTGGTCCTTGATGACGTCGTTCAGGTCGTCCGCGATGGTCGACACGTTCTCCGCGGCTTCCTTGACGTTCTTGAACGTCGGGCACCGTGGACTGGGCACGGGCGCCGTCTCGCACTGCTCCGTGTAGAACGCGTCGATGACCGCGGAGCTGTCCTTCGCGGTCTTGGCGGCGCCGGGCGCGAGCTCGACCCACTTGTCCAGGTTGTGGCGCATCGCCTTGGAGGAGTCGGCGACGAGCTGGGCCGTGTCCCCGATGGTCTTGCCGTTGTCCTTCAGGAAGGGCCGCACCTGGTCCGCGGTGCCGTCGACCTTGTCGGCGAGCCGCTGTGTGCCGTCCGAGACCCGCTTCGCGCCGACCTCCAGATCGCCCGCGCCCTTGTGCAGCTTCTTGACGCCGTCGGCCAGATCGCCGCTGCCGTCCTTGGCGTCCTGCAGACCGTTCGCGAGGTCCTTGGAGCCCTTCTTCGCCTTGCCGATGCCGCTGTCGAGCTTGTCGGCGCCCTCGGCGGCCTTCTGCGTCGCGCCGTGGATGTCGGAGAACGAGATGAAGATCTTGTCGAGGAAGCCGCGGGACGCCTTCGTGGACGCGGCGGAGCGCACCTCGGAGAAGACCGTCCGCGAGATCTGCCCGACGATGTAGTTGTTGGCGTCGTTCGTACGGACCCGAAGGGCACCCGTCTCCGGAGAGTCCCCCGAACTCGACGCGATGCGCTTGCTGAAGTCCGACGGCATGGTCAGCGACAGGTAGTACGTCCCGTCCTCGACGCCCTTGCGCGCCTCGTCGTCGCTCACCTCGTGCCAGTCGAAGGTCTTGCTGTCGCGCAGCCCTTCGACGATGTTGTCGCCCGCCGTGAGCTTCTTGCCCGCGGCGGTGGCCCCCTTGTCGTCGTTGACGAGCGCCACGGGGATGCGGTCGAGGCGGCCGTACGGGTCCCAGAAGGACCACAGGTACAGCGCGCCGTACAGCAGCGGCAGCAGCAGGAGCGCGACGAGCGCGGCGCGCGGCAGCTTCCCCCTGCCGAAGCGCCTGAGCTCAAGCGCGGCCAGCTTCGGCGAGCGCATCCGCCGTCTCCTTGTCGTCGTCGGTGCCTTCGGGGGTGCCCTGGTGGTCTGCCGCGGTGTCCTTGGCGCCGGTGCGGACCACGACCGCGCCCTCGGGCGCCTCGCTGCACACCGCCACGACGGTCGTCCCGCTGTCGGCGAGGGACTTCAACAGCCCCCAGGCCTCGGCCCGTTCGGCGTCCGACAGCTTCAGGTCGGTGTCGTCGACGCCGAGCACGCGCGGCCTGCCGATCAGCGCGAGGGCTAGGGAGAGCCGCAGTGCCTCCAGGCGTTCCAGGTCGCGCACGGCGGTCCGCCGCCCCTTGGGGAGGGTCTCCATGTCGAGCCCCGCGGCGGTCAGCGCGGTGTCGATCCGCAGCTTCGTCTCGTTCACGCGCTCGGCGCGCGGCCGCAGGAGCCCCCGCAGCGAACCGCCGAACCGCCGCTCAAGGAGCGCCCGTTCGTGCAGGTGCTCGGCGACGGTCAGCGCCGGGTCGAGGTCGGTGACACCGGGTACGGGGCCGAGCCCGCTGATCCGGCGCACCGAGGCCAGCTGTTTGGGCAGCCGGAGGCGGCCGACGGACGCCCGGCCCTCGGTGGCGCGCATCCGGCCCGTCAGGGCGAGCAGCAGACAGGTGCGCCCCGACCCCGACGGGCCTTCGAGCGCGATCAGTGAGCCGGACTCCGCGTCGATGTCGATGCCGCGGAACGCCCAGCCGCGCGGGCCCTTGAGCCCGAAGCCTTCGGCAGTGACGGCGGCTCCGCGCACACCGTCGGTCGGACCGTCCACAGTCCCCCCAGACCCCTCTTTTGAACTGACTGGTCAGTGCAAAAGTTAGCCCGAACCTCCGGTCGAGGCAAAAGACCAGGTCAGGGCCGATTGTCAGTGGCGTACTCCACGATGGGCACATACGGCCACTGCGCCGTCACACGACGACAGGAGGTTCGTCATGGCCAGGAGTTCCGCAGCAGCCGCACACCGGCACCGCGCCGTAGGCCCTGTCTCCTCACTGACCGGCCCGGCGAGCGATGTCCACCCCGTCCTGCGCCGCGCGACCGCCCCGCCCGCCGCCCTCGAACTGCTCGCCCAGGCCCGCGCCGGACTCGACGAGGCCGCCCGCCTGGACACCCCGAACGAGCGCTATGCCACCGCCCACCTCGCCGCCCTGCGCACCGCGGCCGCCGTGCTCGCCGCCCGCGGCAGGCCGGAGACCAGCCCGCGCCGCAGGCAGCGCATCCGCAGCGCCTGGGAAGTGCTCCCCGAGATAGCCCCCGAACTGGCCGAGTGGAGCGCCCTGTTCGCCTCGGGGGCCGCCCGCAGGGCCCGCGCGGAGGCGGGCATCCAGGGCGCGGCCACCGTCCGCGCCGCCGACGACCTGCTCCGTGACGTCGCGATGTTCCTGCGCCTCGTCGAGCGGATGCTGGTCCTCCAGCCCGTGCTGCCGCAGCCCAGGCAGGAGCCGCCGGACGCGGTCTGACCGGCGCGTCCGTGCCATGGGACGGGTGGCCGGGGCACCGCGCGCCAGGCAATAGGGTGGGAGGCGACCGAATCCCACGCGTCGAGGAGTCAACTGCCGTGTCGGACCCGATGCGCCCGCCCGTCTCCCCCCACCAGCCTCAAACGGCGTCGCTGCGCTCTGACCCCCCTCGTCCCCGCGCCGCGCTCCGTACCGCCGTGGTCTGGGACGTCCTGAAGGACGCCCTCGACCGTCGGGTCAAGGTCACGGGCCGGGAGTCACGCACCGAACTCGATGTGCTCGACACGGGAGGCGGCAGCGGCAACTTCGCGGTGCCGGTCGCCCTCCTCGGTCACCGCGTCACCGTCGTCGACCCCAGCCCGAACGCCCTCTTCGCCCTGGAGCGCAGGGCCGCCGAGGCCGGCGTCGCCGATCGCGTACGGGGTGTGCAGGGCGATGTCCTCGGCCTCTTCGACGTCGTCGAGCGGGGCGGCTTCGACGCGGTCCTGTGCCACGGCGTCCTGGAGTACGTGGACGACCCGGCCGAGGGCGTGCGCATCGCCGTCGACGCGCTGCGCCCCTCCGGCGTGCTCAGCCTGCTGGGCGCGGGCCTCGGCGGGGCCGTGCTCGCGCGCGCCCTCGCGGGCCACTTCAAGGAGGCGCAGACCGCGCTCACGGACCCGGCGGGCCGCTGGGGCGAGGGCGACCCCGTGCCCCGGCGCTTCACCGCCGACCAGCTCACCGAGCTGGTCGAGGCGGCGGGTGTGCGGGTGGACGCGGTGCACGGCGTGCGGGTCTTCGCCGACCTGGTTCCCGGGGTCCTCGTGGACACCGAGCCGGGCGCCCTGGAGGCCCTCCTCAAGCTGGAGGCCGCCGCCGCGGAACTGCCCGCCTTCCACTCCGTGGCCACCCAGCTGCATGTCCTCGGTGAGGCGCGGGAGCCCGCCGGGGCGTGAGGTACGCCTGTGGCTGCCCCCGCTGATCAGCGGCGCAGCCGCACATGGAGTACGCCACAGGCCCCCCGAACGGGCTACCGGCGCCGTATGATCGAGGGACACCGTCCTGCATGACGGTTCGGCCGTTGGGGAATGCACGTTTCAGCGAGCCGGACCGGCGTGAAGGTCCGGTTTGGCGAAGTTGGCGCAGAGGGGCGGGTTTCACGGGGGCGATTCCCTGCCTATCCTGAAGGGGACCCCCGGTCGCCCCGGCGACTGCACGATGAGGAGGACTCCGTGCCGCTCTCGGAGCACGAGCAGCGCATGCTCGAGCAAATGGAGCGAGCGCTGTACGCCGAAGATCCCAAGTTCGCGACAGCGCTTGAGGGAAGCGGGCTGCGTACGTACACCCGGAAGCGGGTCTACCAAGCGGTCGCGGGCTTCCTGGTGGGCATCGCCCTTCTCATGGCCGGAATGGTCGCCCAGCAGATCTGGATCAGCGTGGTGGGATTCCTCGTCATGCTGGGCTGCGCGGTGCTGGCCGTCACCGGTTGGCGCAAGGCGCCGAAGCCGGGCGAACAGCCCTCGGGCGCGGCCGCGGCGCAGGGCGGGGCACAGACCCGTCGGCAGACCCGGCAGCGCCGCTCCGTGATGGACCGGATCGAGCAGCGCTGGCAGCGCCGCCGAGACGAACAGCAGGGTGGTCAGTGAGTCCGGCGCCGATGCGCTGACCTGACGGACCCGACAGACATGTGTACGGACCCGACAGACATGTGTGAGGGGGGGGGCGCCCCCGGGCGGGGGCCCCCCCCCCACTCGGAGCCAGGGACCCCCCCCCCCCGGGCGGGGTTTAAAAAAAAACCACCCCACACACAAAAAAACAAAAAGGAAAACGAA
>NZ_JBHYJI010000050.1:0-71595 GCF_042740435.1 Streptomyces sp. NPDC059002
TGGTCGCAGTTCCGGGTGGGTGGTGCGGACCGGTTTCCGTCCTGAGCGCCGTCTCGGGGGGGGGCGGGGCCCCCCCCCCTGGGGGCCCCCGCCCACCGCCGGGCCGCGCACAGTGCTTGCTTATCTCATCCGGCGCCTGATCGCCGTCATCATCATGGTGCTGGTCGTACTGCTCGCGACCTTCACCGTCTTCTTCATGCTGCCCAAGTGGGCGGGACAGGACATCGCCGTCCTCTTCGCCGGCAAGTCGACCGGTGCCGAGCAGATCGAGGGCATCCGGACCAAACTGGGACTCGACGACCCGCTCCTCGTCCAGTTCTGGGACTTCATCAAGGGCATCCCGATGGGGCGCGACTACGTCAACGGCACTGACGTCACGCACTGCCCCGCGCCCTGCTTCGGCTACTCCTTCCGCACCGAGGCGCCCGTCTGGGAGACCCTCAAGGACGCCCTGCCCGTCACCGGCGCGCTCGCCGCCGGAGCCTGTGTGCTGTGGCTGGCGGCCGGTGTCGCCACCGGTGTCGTCTCCGCGCTGCGGCGCGGCACCGTCTGGGACCGGCTCGCGATGACCACCGCCCTCGGCGGCGTCTCGCTCCCCGTCTTCTTCACCGGCATGATCGCGATGGGCATCTTCGTCCACCAGCTCGGCTGGGTGAAGATCGCGGACAGTCTCAGTACCGACGACTCACCGGGCGTCTGGCTCCAGACGCTGATCCTGCCGTGGATCGTGCTCGCCTTCCTCAACGCGGCGATGTACGCCCGCCTCACCAGAGCCACCATGCTCGAAGTGCTCGGCGAGGACTACATCCGCACCGCGCGCGCCAAGGGGCTCGGCGAGGGCACCGTCATCCGCAAGCACGCGCTGCGCTCCGCGATGACGCCGATCCTCACCGTCTTCGGACTCGACCTCGGCGTCCTGATGGGCGGCGCCGTGCTCACCGAGTCCACGTTCAACCTGCCGGGGCTCGGCCTCGAAGCGGTCAGGGCCATCAGCAGCAAGGACCTGCCCGTCATTCTCGGCGTCACCCTGTGCGCGGCGCTCGCGATCGCCGTGGCCAACCTCGTCGTCGACCTCCTGTACGCCGTCATCGACCCGCGAGTGAGGCTGGGATGACCGAACTGTCCAAGAGCGGAGCCGCGGTGGGCGAACCCGTCGCCGCGGACTCGCCCGCTCCGTCCGCCTTCCTCGAGGTGCGCGACCTCAAGGTGCACTTCCCGACCGACGACGGCCTGGTCAAGTCCGTCGACGGGCTCAGCTTCCAGCTGGAGAAGGGCAAGACCCTCGGCATCGTCGGCGAGTCCGGATCCGGCAAGTCGGTGACCTCGCTCGGCATCCTGGGCCTGCACACGGCCGGCCAGTACGGCTCCCGCAGGGCGCAGATCTCCGGCGAGATCTGGCTGAACGGCCAGGAGCTGCTCGGCGCCGACCCGGACGCCGTGCGCAAGCTGCGCGGCCGCGAGATGGCGATGATCTTCCAGGACCCGCTGTCCGCGCTGCACCCGTACTACTCCATCGGCAAGCAGATCACCGAGGCGTACCGGGTCCACAACGACGTCGACAAGAAGACCGCCCGCAAGCGCGCGATCGAGATGCTCGACCGGGTCGGGATCCCCCAGCCGGACAAGCGTGTCGACTCCTACCCGCACGAGTTCTCCGGCGGCATGCGCCAGCGCGCCATGATCGCGATGGCCCTGGTGAACAACCCCGAGCTGCTCATCGCGGACGAGCCGACCACCGCCCTCGACGTGACCGTCCAGGCGCAGATCCTCGACCTCATCAGGGATCTGCAGAAGGAGTTCGGCTCCGCCGTCATCATGATCACGCACGACCTGGGCGTGGTCGCCGAGATGGCGGACGAGCTCCTGGTCATGTACGGCGGCCGGTGCGTCGAGCGCGGCACCGCCGAGAAGGTCTTCTACGAACCCCAGCACCCCTACACCTGGGGCCTGTTGGGCTCGATGCCGCGCATCGACCGCGAGGAGACCGACCGGCTCATCCCGGTCAAGGGCTCCCCGCCCAGCCTGATCAACCTGCCGAGCGGCTGCGCCTTCAACCCGCGCTGCCCCTACGCGGACGTCCCCAAGGACCAGATCACCCGCCGTGAGCGCCCCGAACTGCGCGAGGTGGCCGCAGGTCACTACTCGGCCTGCCACATGTCGCAGGAAGAGCGCACCCGGATCTGGACCGAAGAGATTGCGCCGAAGCTGTGAACGATGACGTGAAGGGCCGTGAGATGACGATCCCGGCGCAGGCGAAGAGCTCCCCCGAGCCGCTGCTCAAGGTCGACGGCCTGGTGAAGCACTTCCCCATCAAGAAGGGGCTGCTCCAGCGCCAGGTGGCGGCGGTGCAGGCGGTCGACGGCCTCAGCTTCGACGTGCGCCCCGGTGAGACCCTCGGCGTCGTCGGCGAGTCCGGCTGCGGCAAGTCGACGATGGGCCGGCTCATCACGCGGCTGCTCGAACCGACCGGCGGCCGCGTCGAGTTCGAGGGCACGGACATCACGCACCTGAACACCGGCCGGATGCGTCCGCTCCGCCGCGATGTGCAGATGATCTTCCAGGACCCGTACTCGTCGCTGAACCCGCGGCACACCATCGGCACGATCGTCGGCGCGCCCTTCAAGCTCCAGGGCGTCAAGCCCGAGGGCGGCGTGAAGAAGACCGTGCAGGAGATGCTGGAGCGCGTCGGCCTCAACCCCGAGCACTACAACCGCTATCCGCACGAGTTCTCCGGCGGCCAGCGTCAACGCATCGGCATCGCGCGGGCGTTGGCGCTGCGTCCGAAGCTGGTCGTGGCGGACGAGCCGGTCTCCGCGCTCGACGTGTCCATCCAGGCCCAGGTGGTCAACCTCCTGGACGACCTGCAGGACGAGCTCGGCCTGACGTATGTGATCATCGCGCACGACCTGTCGGTCATCCGGCACGTCTCGGACCGCATCGCGGTGATGTACCTCGGCAAGATCGTGGAGCTGGCGGACCGCAAGGACCTCTACGCCACGCCGATGCACCCGTACACCAAGGCGCTGCTCTCCGCGGTGCCGGTGCCCGACCCGAAGCGGCGCGGCGCCAAGAGCGAGCGCATCCTGCTGCGCGGCGACGTCCCCTCGCCGATCGACCCGCCCACCGGCTGCCGTTTCCACACGCGGTGCTGGAAGGCGACGGAGATCTGCACGACGAAGGAGCCGCCGCTGCTCGCGCTCGCCACGGGGCACCAGGTGGCGTGCCACCACCCGGAGAACGCCGAGGACCAGGCGCCCGAGGACGCCAAGCTGCTCTCGGTGGCCAAGGAGGCGATCGAGGTGGTGACGGTGGTGCCCAAGGCGGAGGAGGCGGCCACCGGGGCGGGGGAGTCCGCCGAGGCCGCTGAGCCTGCTGAGTCCGGCGAGGTCGCCGCGTCCGGCGCGAAGCCGGAGCCGGACGTCGCGAAGAGCGAGGCCACGAAGGACAAGGGTCAGAAGTCGACTGAGGAATAAGGCAAGTTGACCCGGACGAAGTACGCGTCCTGGGTCATGTACATGCCCTAGCGGGAGAGTGCAGAGTCTGCGTGTCCGTCTTCTCGGACACCCCATCGGAACGCGTTCGAAGGGAAGACTCATGGCACTCTCCCGTTCGGCACGTCTGGCGGCCGTCACCCTCGCGGCCGCCTCGTTCTGTCTCGTCGCGGCGGCCCCCGCTCCGACGCCCGGCTCCGACGGCGTCGGCGACCCGTACTTCCCGCAGCTCGGCAACGGCGGCTACGACGTACGTCATTACGGTCTCGACATCGCCTACGACCCGGACACCGACCGCCTGGACGGCCGCACCACGATCACCGCGCGCGCCACCCAGAACCTGTCGTCCTTCGACCTCGACCTGCAGAAGCTGACGGTCACCCGGATCGAAGTCAACGGCAGACGCGCCCCGTTCACGCGCACCGGCGACGAGATCCGCATCACGCCGCGCGACGCCCTGGGCAAGAACAAGAACTTCACGGTCGCCGTCACCTACGGCGGCGTGCCCGAACCGCTCAGCGGCCCCATTGTGTTCGGCTCCGACTACGGCTGGATGAAAACCCCCGACGGCGTCTTCGTCGCCTGCGAGCCGAACGCCGCCTCCACCTGGTTCCCGTCCAGCGACCACCCCTCCGACAAGGCCCCCTTCGACATCCGCATCAAGGCGCCCAAGGGGCTGACCTCGGTCTCCAACGGCCGCCTCGTCGGGACGTACGACAAGGACGGCCAGACCGTCGCGCACTGGCGCTCGACCAAGCCGATGGCGACCTACCTCGCGACCGCCACCATCGGGAAGTTCGACGTGCGGACCGGGACGACCCCGGGCGGCACGCCCATCTATGTCGCCATGGACCCGGTGCTGCCGCCGAGCACCGTCGACGTGTACGGCATCACCGCCGAGGTCACCGACTACTGGTCCGAGGTCTTCGGCCCCTATCCCTTCGAGGAGACCGGCGCGATCGTCGACGACATGCCGCAGGCCGGTTTCTCCCTGGAGACGCAGACCAAGCCGATCTACTCGGCCGTGCGCTCGGAGAACACGATCGTGCACGAGCTGGCCCACCAGTGGTTCGGCGACTCCGTCACGCCCGCGTCCTGGCGGGACATCTGGCTCAACGAGGGCTTCGCGACCTACGGACCCTGGCTGTGGGGCGAGCACAAGGGCCGCGCCACGGCGCACGACGCCTTCCGCGCCGCCTACGACGCCCGTCCGGCCGACTCCGCCTTCTGGCAGATCACCGTCGGCGACCCGCAGCGCGACACGATGTTCTCCTCCGCCGTCTACCAGCGCGGCGCGATGACGCTCCAGGTGCTCAGGGAGCGCATCGGGGACAAGGACTTCTTCAAGCTCCTGAAGACCTGGGTGAAGCAGCACCGGTACGGCAACGCGAGCACCGCCGACTTCATCCGGCTCGCCGAGCACATCTCAGGGGAGCAGCTCGACGGGCTCTTCCAGACCTGGCTGTTCACGAAGGGGAAGCCGGCGCTTCCGACGCGGTGATCCGCCAGCCGCCGACCTCGCGGTACCCGGAGTCGTACACGGCCTCGCCGGTGCCGGGCTCCAGGGCGTAGTGCCGCAGGTTCCCGCCCCAGTACCGCAGGATCCGCCCCAGCTCGTCGGCGGCCTTCCCCTCGAAGGCCGCCTCACCCATGTCGACCTCAAGGACGAACTTCATGCCCCGCACCTCTTCCGTGGCTGTGAACGGTCCGCGGACCATGTCCCGCGAAATTCCCTGCCTTCAACTTTCTCATTGAACTGCTTTGTGGGACTTTTCCCCGCCGGGCTCCTTTTCCCGGGCGAAGCCCTGCGGCAAAAGTCTCAACTCCGGGTGACGGCAACGCCGGACCCGGGCCACGCGCGGGTAAGAATGGCGCGTGCTCCAGGATCTGTTCACGCCCTCCGTCCAGCACGCGCTCGACATCGTGGGGATCTTCGTCTTCGCGATCTCCGGCGCGCTGCTCGCCGTGCGCAAGAACTTCGACGTCTTCGGCATCGCCGTCCTCGCCGAGGTCACCGCGCTGGGCGGGGGACTCTTCCGCGATCTGGTCATCGGGGCGGTCCCGCCGGCCGCCTTCACCGACCTCGGCTACTTCATCACCCCGCTGTTCGCGGCCGCACTCGTCTTCTTCCTGCACCCGGAGGTGGAGCGCACCCAGCTCGCGGTGAACGTCTTCGACGCCGCGGGGCTCGGCCTCTTCTGCGTCACGGGCACGACCAAGGCGTACGACTACGGGCTCGGCCTCACCGCGTCGGTGGCCCTCGGCCTCGCGACCGCGGTGGGCGGCGGCGTGCTGCGCGACGTCGTCGCCAACGAAGTGCCCTCGCTGGTGCGCTGGGACCGCGACCTGTACGCGGTGCCCGCCATCGTGGGCGCCACGATGGTCGCCCTGTGCATCCGCTACGACCAGCTGACGGCCTTCACCAGCGGCCTCGCCATCGTCACGGCGTTCGTCCTCAGGCTCCTCGCGATGCGCTACCACTGGCGCGCGCCGCGGGCCTGGAACCGGCGCTCGACGGCGGTGGAGGCGGAGGCCGAGGAGACGCCGTAGCGGGGCCGAGCCGGACGGACAGCGCACAACAGAAAAAGCTACCGCTCAGTAGTTTCCTGTTGTACGTTGCTGCCATGGCAACGGCAGCATCCCTTCCCGCGGCGGTGCCCGCGAGCATCGGCGACAGCGAGTTCGACCGTGACACCGCGGTCGTCCGGCGGGAGCCCGGCGTCCACGACACCGAGCTCTCCGCAGGGTGGACGATCTTCGGCGCCGTCAACGGCGGCTATCTCCTGGCCGTCGTCGGCCGCGCCCTCGCCGACACCCTGCCGCACGGCGACCCGTTCACCGTCTCCGCGCACTACCTCACCGCGTCCCGCCCGGGACCGGCGGTGATCCGCACGGACGTGGTGCGCGACGGCCGCTCGCTCTCCACCGGGCAGGCCTCGCTCTTCCAGTACGACGACGAGGGCCGCGAGGTCGAACGGATCCGCGTGGTCGCCTCGTACGGAGACCTCGACGCGCTCCCCGACGATGTCCGCACGACGGCCGAGCCGCCCGTGATGCCGCCGGTCGACCAGTGCCTCGGCGCCGACGACGCACCGGGCGAGGGCCCGGTGCCCGGTGGCTCGCCCATCGCCGAGCGCCTCTTCCTCAAGCTCGACCCCGCGACCCTCGGCTGGGCGCTCGGCCAGCCGTCGGGCAAGGGGGAGATGCGGGGCTGGTTCGGGCTCGCCGACGGCCGCGACGCCGACCCGCTGTCGCTGCTCCTCGCCGTGGACGCCCTGCCGCCGACCGCCTTCGAGCTCGGCCTGATGGGCTGGGTGCCGACCGTGGAGCTGACGGTCCACATCCGCTGCCGCCCGGCCCCTGGCCCGGTGCGCGTCGCGATCTCCACGCGGAACCTGGCGGGCGGCTTCCTGGAGGAGGACGCCGAGGTCTGGGACAGCGCGGGCCGTCTGGTCGCGCAGTCGCGGCAGCTGGCGCGGGCGCTGAAGGCATAGGGAGGCCGACCGGTCGGCCGGAGCGCGGTGGGACCGCCGGGGCTCGTACGCGCTGAGGGATCCTTGACCGCGTGAAGTCCGACCGGCTGCTCTCCATCCTGCTGCTGCTCCAGACCCGTGGGCGGGTGCCCGCCCATGAGCTGGCCGAGCGGCTCGAAGTCTCCGTCCGCACGATCTACCGGGACATCGAGGCCCTGTCCGCCTCCGGTGTCCCGGTCTACGCCGAGCGGGGCAGGCACGGCGGCATCGAGCTGCTCGCCGGGTTCCGCACGGATGTGACGGGGCTGACCGCCGACGAGTCGCGGGCGCTGTTCATCCTCGCGGCCAAGGGCACGCACGCCGCCCTCGGCCTGGACGCGGCGCTCGGCTCCGCGCTGCGCAAGGTCATGGCGGCGCTGCCCGAACCGCACCGCCCCGCCGCCGAGTTGATGAGCCGCCGGGTCCTCGTCGACGCGGAGCGCTGGATGCCGGGCGCCCGTGAGACGGCTCCGGCCGCCGTCGACCTCGACGTACTGCGGGACGCCGTCTTCGCCGACCGGCGGCTGCGGCTGCGCTACCGGCACGGCGGCGACGTGGAGCCGAGCACCTACACCGTGGACCCCTACGGCCTCGTGTCGAAGGCGGGCGTCTGGTACCTGGTCGCGGACCGGCGCGGCGCCCCGCAGCTCTTCCGCGCCGACCGGGTGCGGTCGGCGACGCTCACGGACGCGCCGGTGGAGCGCCGCGAGGGAGTGGAACTGGCCGACGTATGGGGCGTGTTGAAGCGCCACGTCGAGGACCGTCCGGTCGGCGTCGAGGTCACGGCACGCGTGGCGCGCGGCCGCTTCCAGCTGTTCCTGCGGCTCCAGGGGCACCGGCTCTGCGGGCCGCCCGACGACGACGGCGCGAGCGAGTGGATCGCCGTCGTCCTCGGGTTCGGGGTCGTCGGCGAGACCCGCACGCTGCTGCCCTTCGGCGCGGACGTGGAGGTGCTCTCGCCGCCCGAGGCCCGCGCGGAGCTGGCGCGGGCCGCCGCGGCGGTCACGGAGCTGTACGCAGGAAACCCGCGAGCTCCCCGGTGAGTTCGGCGGGCGCGTCCTCCTGTACGAGATGTCCCGCGCCCTCGATCAGACGCAGCTCGGCGCCGGGGATCGCCTTGGCGAGTTCGTGGCCGCGCGCCACCGGGATCCAGGTGTCGTCCGTGCCCCAGCAGATCAGCACCGGCAGGTCCAACTCGCCGTACCTGCCCTGGATTTCATCGGTGTAGCGCTGGTCGTTCTGCTCGATCTGCCGGTAGAAGGCGGGCCTGCCCTCTGTCGTGCACCAGGGCGCCACGAGCCGGTCGAGGACCGCGGGGTGCAGTCCGCGGTGGCTCGCCGAGCTCACGTACTCGCGGACGAGTGCCTCGTGCAGGGCGGGCGGCAGCTGCGCGAAGACCTCGGCGTGCGCGCCGAGCAGCCGGTAGGTGGGGGAGCCCCAGGGGGCCAGGGCCACCGGGTCGACGAGGGCGATCCTGTCGTAGCGGGCGCCGTGCAGCAGATGGGCGCGCAGGGCGACGCAGCCGCCGAAGTCATGGGCGACGACGGCGGGCCGGGCCAGGCCCCAGTGGTCGAGCAGTTCGGTGAGCACGCGGGCCTGCGCGGCCAGCGAGACGTCCTGCCCCGCGCTCATCTCGGAGGCGCCGTACCCCGCCAGGTCCCAGGCGTACACGCGGTGTTCGCGGGAGAGGGCGCGGGCCACGCCCCGCCAGACGTACGACGAGAAGGGCGTGCCGTGGACCAGGACGACGGGCGGCGCGTCGGCGGGGCCGAGCGCGGTCCAGCGGACGGTGCCGGACGAGCCGGTGAAGGTGCGGTCGAGGGTCCAGGAATCACGGTCGGTCGTCATGACCGTAAAGGGTAGTTGCCCCTTACCCGGGAGTCGAGGAGGTTACGGCTGCGGCTCGTCGAGCCAGTGGCGGCGGCCCAGGGTGACCAGGCGCAGCTGTCTGCGCGCGGTGTCCGCGACCCGTGCCGCGGCCTCGGGGTCGGACTCCGCCTCCAGGAGGGCCGACGCGGTCATCACCATGTGGTCGACGTACATCCGCGCGAGCATCAGCAGATCGTCGTCGGCCCAGCCCGCCGCCTCCGGCTCGCGGGCGAACTGCTCCTTCACCTCCCGTGCGAACAGGGCGAGTTGGCCACCGATCGCGGCGCGCACCGCCTTGACGCCGCCGTGCTGCTCGCGGGCGATGAAGCGGACGTGCGCGGGGTGCTCGCGCACATAGGCGGCGATCAGGTCGACGGTGGCCGCGATGCGCTCCTCGCCGTCGCCGACCGCCGAGAGCAGTGCGGCGAGTGTGGTGTGCAGGCTGCCGAGCGCCTCCTCGACCAGGGCGACGCCGAGGTCGGAGGTGCAGCGGAAGTGCCGGTAGAAGGCGGTGGGTGCGACGCCCACGGCACGGGTGACCTCGCGCAGGCCCAGGCTGCTGAGGCTCTGCTCCTCGAGCAGCTGGAGCGCCGCGTCGAGGAGGGCCTGCCGGGTCTTCAGCTTCTGCGCCTGCCGGGTGCCGAGGGTGTGACTCATGCCATTCAGTTAACAGCTGTTCTCTGGGATTGGGAAGCCGGAAGAAGAGTAGACTCCTCGGTCAGTGAACAGTTGTTACCACAAGCGTTCACTGAATCGAGAGGTCACCGCAACCGAGAGGGATCTCATGCTTTTCCTCGTCGCCGCCCTCCTCCTGCTCGGCGTCGCCATGGGCTCCGTGGCCCACGCCCCGCTCTCCGTCACCCTCGTCGCCGCCGCCGTCATCGGCACCTGGCTCGCCGTCTTCGCCATCCGCGAGCGCCGCGCCCACCACCGCTGACCCGCCCCCCACTTCGTACGACACCTCCACCTGCCAGGAGTCGCACCATGGAACTCACCGCCCCCCGGCCCGCGGCACGGCGGGACGCCGACGGCATGGCCGTCGCCTCCTTCGTCCTCGGGCTGCTCGGACTGCTCGTCCTCAACCTCTTCCTCGGGCCCGTCGCGATCGTCCTCGCGGGCCTCGCCCTGTGGCGCGGCACCACCCGCAAAGGTCGCGCGCTCCTCGGCCTCGGGCTCGGCGTGGCCGACCTCGTCGTCCTCGCCGCACTCGTCTCGATGGACAACACCGTGTCGTGGGGTCTCGCAGGCTGATACCACCCGGTCGTCCGGCCCCGCACGGCTCGTAGAATCGTGCGCACCATGGCCTACCTCGACCACGCAGCGACCACTCCGATGCTCCCGGAGGCGATCGCGGCGATGACCGCGCAGATCGCCGTCACCGGCAACGCCTCCTCGCTGCACGCGGCGGGGCGCCGTGCGCGGCGTACCGTCGAGGAGGGCCGCGAGACGCTCGCCGCCTCACTCGGCGCACGCCCCAGCGAGGTGGTCTTCACCTCCGGCGGCACCGAGGCCGACAACCTCGCGGTGAAGGGCCTGTACTGGGCCCGCCGCGACGCGGAACCGGCCCGCACCCGCGTCCTGTCCAGCCCCGTCGAGCACCACGCCGTCCTCGACGCCGTGCACTGGCTCGGCGAGCACGAGGGCGCCACCGTCGAATACCTGCCGGTCGACCGGTACGGCCGCGTGCACCCCGACGCGCTGCGCGAGGCCATCGAGCGCGACCCCGACGACGTCGCCCTGGCCACCGTCATGTGGGCCAACAACGAGATCGGCACGATCCAGCCGGTCCGCGAACTGGCCGACGTCGCCGCCGAGTTCGGCATCCCGCTGCACGCCGACGCGGTGCAGGCGTACGGCCAGCTCCCCGTCGACTTCGGCGCCTCCGGGCTCGCCGCGATGACCGTGTCCGGCCACAAGATCGGCGGCCCGTACGGCATCGGCGCGCTGCTGCTCGGCCGCGAGTACAGCCCCGTGCCCGTGCTGCACGGCGGCGGCCAGGAGCGGCACGTGCGCTCCGGGACCCTCGACGTGCCCGCCATCGCCGCGTTCGCCGTCGCGGGCGAGCACGCCGCCGCGCACCGCGAGTGGTTCGCCGCCGAGATCGGCGCGCTCCGCGACGACCTGGTGGCCGCGGTCCGCTCGGCGGTCCCCGAGGCGATCCTCGGCGGCGACCCGGCACCGGGCGGCCGCCTCGCCGCCAACGCGCACTTCACCTTCCCCGGCTGCGAGGGCGACTCGCTGCTGCTCCTGCTCGACGCGCAGGGCATCGAATGCTCCACGGGATCGGCCTGCACGGCGGGCGTCGCCCAGCCCAGCCACGTCCTGCTCGCCACGGGCACCGACCCGGACCTGGCCCGCGGCACGCTGCGCTTCTCCCTCGGCCATACGTCGACGAAGGCGGACGTCGACGCGGTGGCGGCGGCGATCGGCCCGGCGGTGGAGCGGGCGCGGTCGGCTGGGCTGAGCTAGGCCTTCTTCTCGGGCTTCTCGGGCTTCTTGGGTTTCGCGGACTGCTCGGGGCGGTTCCGCTCGGTCCGCACCAGGCGTATGTACCTGTCCCAGTCCCAGTACGGCCCCGGATCCGTGTGATCCGTGCCGGGGACTTCCACATGGCCGACGATGTGCTCCCGGTCCACAGGAATGCCGTACCGCTCGCAGATCCCGGCCGTGAGCCGCGCGGACGCCGCGTACATCGCGTCGGTGAACGACGACTTCTTGTCGACGAAGCCCTCGTGCTCGATGCCGATGCTGCGCTCGTTGTAGCTCTTGTTCCCCGCGTGGAACGCCACGTCCAGCTCGCGGATCATCTGCGCGATGTGCCCGTCCTTGCGCACCACGTAATGGGCGGCGGCGCCATGGGCCGGGTCCTTGAAGACGCGCAGCGCCGTCGCGTAGCCGCCCTGGACGACGTGGATGACGACGCGGTCGATCTCGTAGTCGTCGGGGCGGTCCGCGCGCCGCCAGTTGTAGTCCGACGCGGCGATCCACTGCGCGCCCCGGGCGTCGACCTCGCCCTCCTTGCGCTTCTTGACCACGCCGGGCAGGCGCCACCACAGCCGGCCGAGCTCGTCCTTCGCGAGCAGCGCCGAGCCCACGGCGGCCGCCGCGCCGCCGATCAGCAGCGTCCGCCGGTCGACGCCGCGCCGCCGCGGCTTCTCCGGTGTCGCCTTCTCGGTCTCTTCCCCCATGTGATCGTGAACGCTTACTCACGGGCGTACGGTTCCCGTCGCCCCGTACCCTGTTAGGGCTATGACTTTGACCGAGACCTCCCAGCGTCCCCAGCGTCCCCTCCGTGTCCTGGCCGCCATGTCCGGCGGCGTGGATTCCGCCGTCGCCGCCGCCCGTGCCGCCGAAGCCGGGCACGACGTGACGGGAGTGCACCTCGCGCTCTCGGCGAACCCGCAATCGTTCCGCACGGGCGCGCGTGGCTGTTGCACCATCGAGGACTCGCGCGACGCCCGCCGCGCCGCGGACGTCATCGGCATCCCCTTCTACGTGTGGGACCTCGCCGAGCGGTTCCGCGAGGACGTGGTCGAGGACTTCATCGCCGAGTACGAGGCGGGGCGCACCCCGAACCCGTGCCTGCGCTGCAACGAGAAGATCAAGTTCGCCGCGCTGCTCGACAAGGCCCTCGCCCTCGGCTTCGACGCGGTCGTCACCGGCCACTACGCCCAGGTGATCGTCCGCGAGGACGGCTCCCGCGAACTGCACCGCGCCTCCGACATGGCCAAGGACCAGAGCTACGTCCTCGGGGTGCTCGACGAGAAGCAGCTCGCCCACGCGATGTTCCCCCTGGGTGACACGGTCACCACCAAGGAGGAGATCCGCGCGGAGGCCGAGCGCCGCGGGCTCGCCGTCGCCAAGAAGCCCGACAGCCACGACATCTGCTTCATCGCCGACGGCGACACCCAGGGCTTCCTCGCCGCCCGCCTCGGCAAGGCGGAGGGCGACATCGTGGACGCCGACGGCAACAAGCTCGGCACGCACGAGGGTGCGTACGGCTACACCATCGGCCAGCGCAAGGGCCTGCGGATCGGCACCCCCGCCCCCGACGGGAAGCCCCGCTACGTCCTGGACATCTCCCCGGTCAACAACACCGTGACGGTCGGCCCGGCCGCCGACCTGGACGTGACAGGCCTGACCGCCATCAAGCCCCGCTGGTGCGGCGCCGCCCCCTCGGGCCCCGGCACGTACACCGCGCAGCTGCGCGCGCACGGCGGCGAGACGGAGGTGACCGCCGAGCTCGTCGACGGCACCCTGAACGTCTCGTTCACCGAGCCCGTGCGCGGTGTCGCCCCCGGCCAGGCGATCGTGCTCTACGACGGCACGCGCGTGGTCGGCTCGGCGACGATCGCGACTACGGAGCGGGCCGTGGCGGTGGCGTAGGCGCTTCGCCGGACCGGTGCGCATCCGCGGGTCCGTGCCGGTTGCCCGCGCCGTTCCCCGCGCCCCTTTCGGGGCGCTAGGCGACCTGAAGGACGATCTTGCCCTGCGTGCGGCCCTGTTCGCCGTACGCGTGGGCCTGCGCGGCGTCCGCCAGGGGCAGCACCGTGTCGACCTCGACGCGGAGCTTGCCCTCGTCGACCAGGCGTGCGATCTCCAGCAGGCCCAGGCGGTCGGGCTCGACGACCGTCCAGCCCGTGTGCACGCCGAGCTCCGCGGCCCGCACGGGATCCGGCAGGCCGCCCGGGTCGGGCAGCGTGACCAGGTGGCCGCCGCGGCGCAGGACATCGAGGGACCGCGTGCCGTAGGCGCCGCCGACCCCGTCCAGGACGATGTCCACGTCGCGCACCGCCTCGGTGAAGTCCACGCGCGTGTAGTCGATGATTTCGTCCGCGCCGAGGCCGCGCAGGAACGCGTGCTTGTCCTCGCGCGCGGTTCCGATGACGTACGCGCCGTGGGCCTTGGCGATCTGTACGGCGAGGTGCCCGACGCCGCCGGCCGCCGCGTGGATCAGCACCCGCTGCCCGGACCGCAGCCCGGCCGTCTCGACGAGCCCCTGCCACGCGGTGAGCGCCGCGAGGGGCAGCGCGGCGGCCTGGACATGGTCGATGCCCCGCGGCTTGGGCGCGAAGCGCCGGGCGGGCGCCGTGACGAACTCGGCGTATCCGCCCGTCTGTTCGGGGAAGCGGGGCATGCCGAACACCTCGTCGCCCGGCCGGTACAGGGTCACTCCGGGGCCCACCTCCTCGACGACGCCCGACACGTCGTAGCCGAGGATCGGTGTGTCCCCCCAGGTGCCGAACGCGCCCTCCGCGCGGGTCTTCCAGTCGACGGGGTTGACGCCCGCCGCGTGCACCTTGACCAGGATCTCGGTCAGGCCGGGCACGGGGCGGTCCACCTCCACGGGGACCAGGTTCTCGGGGGCGCCCCAGGCGCGGGGGCTGACGGCACGCATCTTCATGGTCTTCCTCTTCAGGCTCTTCGCAAAAGCGGGTGATGAGCCCAGAGTGCGTCGCCCCGGCCGATCATGGTGCTGGCAGTTTGGCCATGATGTGACAGGATTCGGCCATGGAACGCAGGGGCAGACATCGCGTGGCCGTCCTCGCCCTGGACGGCGTGTACGCCTTCGAGCTGGGCATCCCTTCCCGGGTGTTCGGCACCGCGCTGGACGACCGGCGGCGGCCGCTCTACGACGTCGTGGTCTGCGCGGTGGACGGTGGCCCGGTGCGCACGGACTCCGGGTTCACGGTGGCGGTCGAGCACGGCCCCGAGGCCCTGGAGCGGGCGGACACCGTGGTGATCCCGCCGACCCGCGACTTCGACAGGGGCGCGGCCGACGAGCTGCCGGGCCCGGTGGCCGCGGCGCTGGCGCGGATCAGGCCCGGCACCAGGATCGTGTCGTTCTGCAACGCCTCGTACGTGCTCGCGGCCGCCGGCCTCCTCGACGGGCGGCCCGCGACGACACACTGGCAGGTCGCCCGCGACTTCCAGCGGGCCTTCCCCAGGATCAAGGTCGACGCGGACGTGCTCTTCGTGGACGACGGCGACGTGCTGACCGCGGCGGGCGTGGCCGCGGGCATCGACCTCTGCCTGCACATCGTGCGCGCCGACCACGGCGCCGCCGTCGCCAACCACGTCGCCCGGGTCTGCGTCGTACCGCCCTGGCGCGACGGAGGCCAGGCCCAGTACATCGAACGGCCCGTCCCCGAGCCGACGCTCGCCACGACCGCCGCCACGCGCGCGTGGGCCCTGGAACGGCTCCAGGAGCCGCTGCCCCTGGGCGAGTTGGCCGCCCACGCGCGCATGAGCCTGCGGACGTTCACGCGGCGCTTCCAGGAGGAGGTGGGCATGTCGCCGGGGCGCTGGCTGACCGGCCAGCGCATCGAACTGGCCCGCCAGCTCCTGGAGTCCAGCGACCTGCCCGTGGACGTGGTGGCCCACCGGGCCGGGTTCGGCACCGGCAACTCCCTGCGCCAGCACATGCGGTCCGTCCTCGGCGTCTCGCCCGCCGCCTACCGCAGGACGTTCACCGCTGCTCGATGACCTCCACGTCGTAGAAGCAGAAGTGGTCCTTGATCCCGGCCACGTCCGGCTTCGGGTCGGGGTATCCCCACACCGCGTCCGCCGCGTCCGGCAGCGACCAGTAGGCGGCCGTCCCCTTGAACGGGCAGTACGTAGTGGTGGCGGACGGCGTCAGCAGGTCGGTGCGCACGTCCTCCGGAGGGAGGTAATAACGCACGGGGTAGCCCGTCTCGCGCAGCAGCAGCGGGCGCTCGCTCTCCGCCACGACCTGCCCGTCGCGCACCACGCGCACGTGGTCCGTGCCCTGCTCGATGGTGATCCGGTGTCCTTCGGCCACGGTCGTGCCTCCTCGTCGAGTGGTTCCCGGGGCGTTCGCTGTGCTCTCCCCGCTGGTTTCAGCACCTCAGGGCGTGCACTTCTTCCCGTCGGGCGACATGACACAATCACGCACCGTAACGAATGGTGACCCACTGTGATGGAGGCGTGCATGGCAGCCGCAGGACCGGACAAGAGCATGACCAGGAACCGCAAGTCCCTTCTCCACAAGGCCCGTTACGCCCTGCGGCACCCCCGCCGCGTCCCCGCGCACGTGCGCCGGGCCCTGCGTGACGCCGTGCTGCGGGTCAGGCACCGCGACCACGTCGCCTACTACCGCGCGGTGATGGCGTCCGACGCCGCCCGCAGCGCCGAGGCCGCGGTCGGCGGCGGCCCCTCCCTGGACCGGTGGACCTGGATCGGCAAGATGCAGTTCGACTACCTCGTCGGGCACGGCCTCCTGCCGCGGCACACGATGCTGGAGATCGGCTGCGGAAACCTGCGCGCGGGACGGCTGTTCATCGACCACCTCGAACCGGGGCACTACTACGGCATCGACATCTCGCCGGACATCCTCGTCGCCGCCAAGCACACCCTCGTACGCCACGGTCTGCGCGAGAAGCTGCCCTACCTGACCATCGCCGACAACCTCACCTTCGACTTCCTGCCCGACGGGCACTTCGACGTGGTGCACGCGCACAGCGTCTTCTCGCACTCGCCGCTGAACGTCATCGAGGAGTGCTTCCGGCACGTCGGCCGGATCCTCGCGCCCGAAGGATTCTTCGACTTCACCTTCGACAGGACCGAGGGCGCGGAACACCACGTGCTGCGCGAGGACTTCTACTACCGCACCGAGACGCTGATCGGGCTCGCGGAGAAGCACGGTCTGTCGGCCGTCTTCATGGCGGACTGGGAGGACAAGCCGCACGGCCAGTCCAAGATCCGGATCATGCGGGCGGCCGCGCTGTCAGAGGCGGAACGTACCGTGGGCGCATGAACATCTGCGTCTTTCTCTCCGCCGCCGACCTCGACGACCGCTACACCCGCCCCGCCAGGGAATTCGCCGAACTGCTGGGCAAGGGCGGCCACACCCTGGTCTGGGGCGGCTCCGAGAGCGGCCTGATGAAGGTCGTGGCGGACGGCGTCGCGGAGGCGGGCGGCCGGCTCGTCGGCGTCTCCGTCGACTTCCTCGCGGCCAAGGCCAGGCAGGTCACCGCGCCCGACGACATGGTGATCGCGGGCGACCTCGCCGAGCGCAAGGCCCTCCTCCTGGAGAAGTCCGACGCGGTCGTGATCATGGTCGGCGGCACCGGGACGCTCGACGAGGCCACCGAGATCCTGGAGCTGAAGAAGCACGGCAAGCACACCAAGCCGGTCGTCCTGCTCAACTCCGCGGGGTTCTACGACGGCCTCAAGGAGCAGTTCCGCCGCATGGAGGACGAGGGCTTCCTGCCCGTCCCGCTGACCGACCTCGTCTTCTTCGCGGAGGAGCCGGTGGGCGCCCTGGCCCACCTGGAGGAATCCTTCGGCACCCAGTGATGCGAGCATGGCGGGTATGGCAACACATGTGATCACCGGGGCGGGCTCAGGCATCGGCGCCGCCGTCGCCCGCCGCCTCCACGCACGGGGCGACGACCTCGTCCTGCACGCGCGCGACGCGGGCCGCGCCAAGGAGCTCGCCGCCCAGTTCCCCGGCGCGAGCACCCTCGTCGGCGACCTCGCGGACCCGGACAAGCTGTCCTGGGCCTTCGGGCACCAGTCGCTGCCCCCGCAGGTCGACTCCCTGCTGCACATCGCGGGCGTCGTCGACCTCGGCCCGGTCGGCGAGCTCACCCCCAAGTCCTGGCGCCACCAGCTCAACGTGAACCTCATCGCGCCCGCCGAGCTGACCCGCCACTTCCTGCCCCAACTCCGCGTCTCCCAGGGGCACGTGCTCTTCGTCAACTCGGGGGCCGGGCTCAACGCCCACGCCGACTGGTCCGCGTACGCCGCCTCCAAGCACGGCCTCAAGGCCCTCGCCGACTCCCTGCGCCAGGAGGAGCACGGCAACGGAGTCCGGGTCACCTCGGTCTACCCCGGCCGCACGGCCAGCGCCATGCAGGTCAAGGTCCACCAGCAGGAGGGCAAGGAGTACGACGCCTCGCGCTGGATCGACCCCGAGTCCGTCGCCACGACGATCGTCATGGCCCTGGACCTGCCGCGCGACGCGGAGGTCAACGACCTGACGGTGCGGCCGGGACGATGAGCGAGTTCCGTTGGGGCCCGGCCACCGGCGTCGGGTCCATGCCGGGCGGCGACGCCCGCGAGGCCGCGAAGACCGTCACCGGCAGCTTCGAGGGGCCCGAGCAGGGCATGCCGCACCTCGCCGAACTGTCCGCGCGCGGCCCCGGCGCCGACATGATCGGCCGCACCGCGGGCCTGCTCACCGAGCTGTACGCGCGCGTGGAGCCCAGCGGCTGGCGCATCGGCGACCGCCCCGGCCGTGACACCCGGCGCGCGAAGGCATGGCTCGGCGAAGACCTCGACGCCCTGGAGGAGTTCACCCAGGGGTACGAGGGCCCGCTCAAGGTCCAGGCCGTCGGGCCGTGGACGCTCGCCGCCGCCCTGGAGCTGAAGAACGGCGAGGCCGCGCTCTCCGACCCCGGCGCCTGCCGCGACCTGGCGGCATCGCTCGCCGAAGGGCTGCGCGCGCACCTCGCGGACGTCCACCGCAGGGTGCCGGGCGCCCAGGTGATCCTGCAGCTCGACGAGCCCTCGCTCATCGCCGTGCTGCGCGGGCAGATCAAGACCGCGAGCGAGTACCGCACGCACCGTGCCGTGGACCGCCAGCTCGTCGAGAGCACGCTGCGGGACGTCCTCGGCGTCCACGACGGACCCACGGCCGTGCATTCCTGCGCGCCGGACGTGCCGTTCGCGCTACTGCGCCGCGCCGGGGTCGACGCGGTCTCCTTCGACTTCTCGCTCCTCACCGAGCGTGACGACGAGGTGATCGGCGAGGCGGTCGAGGGCGGCACGAAGCTCTTCGTCGGTGTCGTGCCGGGCGTGGACGCCGGATTGTCAGACCCTGCCGGTAGCGTCATGGGTGTCAGGACGCTGTGGCGCAGGCTGGGGCTGAATCCGGGATCACTCGCGGAGTCGGTCGTGGTCACTCCGTCGTGCGGACTCGCGGGAGCTTCTCCCGCGTACGCACGCGCGGTGCTCGCCCACTGCGTCAGGGCGGCGAGATCGCTCGCAGACAACCCTGAGTAATTGGGTATGACGTAACGGGAGGACGAAACGGTGGCTGTCGAACAGCAAGGCTCTGTGCCCGCCGAGGCACGGGATCAGCATGCCCAGCTGGCCGAACAGATCGAGGAGCACCGCTTCCGGTACTACGTGAAGGACCAACCGGTCGTCAGCGACGCCGAGTTCGACAAGCTCCTGCGCGCGCTCGAAGCCCTGGAGGACAAGCACCCGGAGCTGCGTACGCCGGATTCGCCCACCCAGAAGGTCGCCGGTGCGTACGAGACGGAGTTCACGTCGGTCGAGCACCGCGAGCGGATGCTCTCCCTGGACAACGCCTTCGACGACGAGGAGCTGGCCGCCTGGGCCGACCGCATCGCCAAGGACGTCGGCTCCCCGGGGTACCACTTCCTGTGCGAGCTGAAGGTCGACGGCCTCGCGGTCAACCTCACGTACGAGGACGGCAAGCTGACCCGCGCCGCGACCCGCGGCGACGGCCGCACCGGCGAGGACATCACGCCGAACGTCCGCACGATCGCCGACATCCCCGACCGCCTCAAGGGCGACCGCGTGCCCGCCCTCGTCGAGATCCGCGGCGAGGTCTTCTTCCCGATGGAGAAGTTCGAGGAGCTGAACGCCCGCCTGGTGGAGGCGGGCGACAAGCCCTTCGCCAACCCGCGCAACGCGGCGGCGGGTTCGCTGCGCCAGAAGGACCCCCGCATCACGGCCACCCGCCCGCTGCACATGGTCGTGCACGGCATCGGCGCCCGCGAGGGCTTCGACATCGACTGCCTCAGCCACGCCTACGAACTGCTCCACGAGTGGGGCCTGCCCACCGCCAAGCACAACAAGGTCGTCGAAGACCTCCAGGGCGTCCGGGACTTCATCGCGTACTTCGGGGAGAACCGCCACTCCGTGGAGCACGAGATCGACGGCGTCGTCGTCAAGCTCGACGAGATCCCGCTCCAGGGCCGCCTCGGCTCCACCTCGCGCGCACCGCGCTGGGCCATCGCCTGGAAGTACGCGCCCGAGGAGGTCAACACCAAGCTGATCAACATCCGCGTCGGCGTCGGCCGCACCGGCCGCGTCACGCCGTACGCCCAGGTGGAGCCCGTCACCGTCGCGGGCTCCGAGGTCGAGTTCGCGACCCTGCACAACCAGGACGTGGTGAAGAAGAAGGGCGTCTTCATCGGCGACACGGTCGTGCTGCGCAAGGCGGGCGACGTCATCCCGGAGATCCTCGGCCCCGTCGTGGACCTGCGGGACGGCAGCGAGCGGGAGTTCGAGATGCCCGCCGAGTGCCCCGAGTGCGGCACGGCGCTGCGCCCGATGAAGGAGGGCGACATCGACCTCCGCTGCCCCAACGCCCAGTTGTGCCCCGCCCAGTTGCGTGAACGTCTCTTCTACCTGGCGGGCCGCAAGTGCCTGGACATCGAGAACTTCGGGTACGTCGCGGCGGCCGCGCTCACCCGGCCCCTGGAGCCCGCCGAGCCGCCGATCCTCGACGAGGGCGACATCTTCGACCTGAAGATCGAGGAGCTGCTCCCCATCAAGTCGTATGTCCTTGACCAGGATTCGGGCCTGCCCAAGCGCGACCCGAAGACCGGTGAGGAGAAGGTCGTCACCTTCTTCGCCAACCAGAAGGGCGAGGCGAAGAAGAACTCCCTCGCCATGCTGGAGAACATCGCGGCGGCCAAGGAGCGGCCGCTCGCCCGCATCATCACGGGCCTCTCGATCCGGCACGTCGGCCCGGTGGCCGCCGAGGCGCTGGCCCGCGAGTTCCGTTCCATCGACCGTATCGAGCAGGCCACGGAGGAGGAGTTGGCCGCGGTGGCGGGCGTCGGCTCGATCATCGCCGCCTCACTCAAACAGTGGTTCGCCGAGGAGTGGCACCGCGAGATCCTGCGCAAGTGGCGGGCGGCGGGCGTCCGCATGGAGGAAGAGGCGAGCGGCGAGGACGAAGGGCCCCGTCCGCTGGAGGGCCTCACGGTCGTGGTCACCGGAACCCTCGAGCACCACACCCGGGATGGCGCGAAAGAGGCGCTGCAGACCCGGGGAGCCAAGGTGACGGGTTCCGTTTCGAAGAAGACCGCTTTCGTGGTTGTGGGGGACAACCCTGGATCGAAGTACGAAAAGGCCATGCAACTGAAGGTTCCGGTTCTCAACGAGGAAGGCTTCGCTGTCCTGCTCGAACAGGGACCGGACGCGGCGAAGGAAGTCGCGCTTCCGACCGAAGAGTAGCGGTTGAAGGCCACCCGTTCAGCGCATACCAGATGCATACGGGTGGCCGGGTCGCATTCGGGCAACCGTAGTCGACCGCTGCCCGTGGAAGCCTTCTGCGGCCTACTGTTGAGGTGTGCGCCTGCCGTGCCCCGCTGCGAACGGGGTATCTCCTGCTCACCCAGAGCTTGGAAGGGGCATCCCCTGCTCGGCACGAGTTCGGGAGTGGGTCATCCCGCGCTCGTCCAGGGCTTGGGGCAGGAAAATACGGACGCGGCCGACTCCGGGCCGAGTCCGCGTGGCGTGGGCACCGCCGGCTGTGAGAGGGACGGGAATGGAACCGACCGAGAGCGCCGCCCCGGACTCACGGCTGCGCGCGCGCCTGTGGCGCGCGCCGGGAGCCTGGCTGCGCGGCCGCCGGGAAGCACCGACCACCGACACGACGGGCGGCCCGGCCGGATCCGGGGCGCTGAGCACGGCGATAGAACCCCGCGAGCGCGCCTGGAGCGGCCCGGCGACGCGCGGCGCGGACACCCCCTGCCCCCTGACGGGCCCCGGCGGCCGGGACGCGCAGCACGCCCGTGACCCCTGGCCGCTGCTGCCCGTCGTGGTCGTCACGGCGGCCGCGGCCCTGCTCGGCGCGGGCTTCTACCAGGCGTTCAGCGGCAGGCACCCGCTCTTCCCCGCCGGCACCGTGGGCTGGTCGCTCGCCGTGCTCACGGGCCTGATCGTCGGCCATCTGGTCGCCCTGGGCCGCGACCGCTGGTGGGGCGGCACGGGCTCGGGCGGCGCGCTCACCGTCGCCGTCCTGCTGCTGTACGGCTGGGTGCCCGCGGGCCTCGTCAGCCTCACCGTCGTCGTCCTGGTCGGCGCCGCGCGCAGACACCGGTGGCGTCAGGGGGTGCTGCACGGCGCGGTCGACATCCTCGGCATCGGCGCGGGCGCCCTCACCCTGGCCGCGTTCGGCACCGCGCCGACGACCGAGTCGCCCTGGCTGCCCGAGACCTGGGACCTGTACACCGCGCTCGAAGTGGCCCTGGCCGCCGTCGCCTATCTCGCCGTCACCCGCGTCCTGCTCTGGTACGTGCACGCGCCGCGCACCGGCGCCCTGCCGACGGTCACCCGCACCGCCCTGGTCAGACAGGGCCTCCTCGGCATCGCGCTGCTCGGCATCGCCCCGCTGATCTGCGTGGTGGCGATCTCCCTGCCGATCCTGCTGCCCCTCTTCGCGATCCCGCTGGTCGCCCTGGACTCCACGCTCTGGATCGCCAGGGCCAGGGCGGAGGAGCAGCTGCGCGATCCGCTGACCGGACTGCCCAACCGGCAGTGGCTCCTGGAGCGCACCTGGACGGCGCTCGACGACGCCGAGCGGATCGGTGCGCGGTCCGCCCTGATGCTGATCGACATGGACCGCTTCCGTTCGGTCAACGACACCCTCGGCCATCTCGCCGGTGACCGGCTGCTGTTGCAGATAGCCGACCGCCTGCGCCTCGCGCTGCCGCGCGGCGCGGAGGCGGCCCGGCTCGGCGGCGACGAGTTCGCGGTGCTCCTGCCGATCGCCGACTCCACGACGTCGGCCACGCGCGTGGCGCGCCAGCTGGTCGCGGCGCTCGGCTCGCCGCTCGACCTGGACGGCCTGACGCTGGTCCTGGAGGCCAGCGCGGGCCTCGCCGTCTTCCCCGACCACGCGCTCGACGCGGAGGGGCTGCTGCGCAGGGCGGACGTCGCGATGTACCAGGCGAAGCGGGACCGCACGGGCGTCGAGGTCTACGAGTCCAAGCGGGACTCCAACACCCCCGACCGCCTCGGCCTGTTGGGGGACCTGCGCCGGGCGCTCGACGCGGGCGACGTGGAGCTGCACTACCAGCCCAAGGTCCGCTTCGACGGGCAGGTGGCGGGCCTGGAGGCGCTGGTGCGGTGGGTGCACCCCGAGCGCGGGAAGGTGCCGCCGGACGAGTTCATCGCCATCGCCGAGTCCTCGGGACTCATGCCGCACCTCACGGAGTACGTCCTGGAGACGGCCCTCGGACAGGTCGCGAAGTGGCAGGCGCAGGGCCTCAAGGTCCCCGTCGCGGTCAATGTCTCCCCGCGTGACGTGCACACCCCCGGCTTCGCGGGCGCCGTCGCCGCGCGCCTGGCCCGGCACGGAGTCCCGGCGGGCGCCCTGCAGTTGGAGATAACCGAGCACGTGCTCCTGGAGGACCCGCAGCGGGCCGCCGACACCCTCGCCGGGCTCACCGGGCACGGGGTCAAGATGTCCCTGGACGACTTCGGCACGGGCTACTCCTCGCTCGTGCACCTGCGCCGCCTCCCGGTGAGCGAGCTGAAGATCGACCGTTCCTTCGTGGCCCGGCTCGCCGTGGACAACGAGGACGCCGAGATCGTCCGCTGCACGGTCGACCTCGCGCACTCCCTCGGACTGCTCGTCGTCGCCGAGGGCGTCGAGGACGACGAGACCTGGGAGCGGCTGCGGGACCTGGGCTGCGACGCGGTGCAGGGCTGGCTGGTCGCCGCGGCGATGCCCGCGGGGGAGACCACGGCCTGGCTGCGGGCGCGCGGTTCGCGCGGCTGGCAGCGTCCCGCGGATCTCGCCGCGGCGCGGGCGGCGGCGGCCGCGGGCGACACCGAGACGGCCGAGGCGCCGAACACCGCGGAGCAGCCGTCCGGGCAGGCGGTGCAGTAACCGCGCTCGGCGGGGCGCGGTCCCCGGCCCGCTCGCGCGTGGCCCGGGCCTGTCCCGCGCGCCCCCTCGCACGTCCCGTGCGGTACCGCCTCCCGGGAGCCGCCGTACTGCACGGCACCTACCCCGACTTGTTCGTGATCTCCGCCACCGGCACAGGCACCGCGGACTACGACCGCGCCGGACGCCGAGGGCCCTCGCGGGACAGCCGCGGGGCCCCTCCCCGCGTCGGCGCAGAGAAGTGTTTCGCGGGCACGGGACGGCGACCCATAGGATTGGGGCCACAACCCACACACTCACCCCTGAGGATCGCCGCATGCCTGGCATTACGCGCGAGGAGGTCGCCCACCTCGCCCGCCTTGCACGTCTGGAGCTGAAGGCCGAGGAGCTCGACCACTTCGCCGGACAGCTCGACGACATCATCGGCGCGGTCGCCCGCGTCTCGGAGGTCGCCGACCAAGACGTACCGCCGACCTCGCACCCGCTGCCGCTGACGAACGTCATGCGCGCGGACGAGGTCCGCCCGTCGCTCACCCCCGAGCAGGCGCTCTCGGGCGCCCCCGCCCAGGAGCAGCAGCGTTTCAAGGTGCCGCAGATCCTGGGGGAGGACTAAAGAACATGACGGACATCATCAAGCTCACCGCCGCCCAGATCGCGGCGAAGGTCGCCTCCGGCGAGCTCACCGCCGTCGAGGTCACCGAGGCCCACCTGGCCCGCATCGAGGCCGTCGACGAGAAGGTGCACGCCTTCCTGCACGTCGACCGCGAGGGTGCGCTCGCGCAGGCCCGCGCCGTCGACGAGAAGCGCGCCAAGGGCGAGAAGCTCGGCCCGCTGGCCGGCGTCCCGCTCGCGCTGAAGGACATCTTCACCACCGAGGGCGTGCCGACCACGGTCGGCTCCAAGATCCTCGAGGGCTGGATCCCGCCGTACGACGCCACGGTCACCAAGCGCCTCAAGGCCGCCGACGTCGTCATCCTCGGCAAGACCAACATGGACGAGTTCGCCATGGGGTCGTCGACGGAGAACAGCGCGTACGGCCCCACCGGCAACCCCTGGGACCTCACCCGCATCCCCGGCGGCTCCGGCGGCGGCTCCAGCGCGGCCCTCGCCGCCTACGAGGCCCCGCTCGCGATCGGCACGGACACCGGCGGCTCCATCCGCCAGCCCGCCGCCGTCACCGGCACGGTCGGCGTCAAGCCCACCTACGGCGGCGTCTCGCGGTACGGCATGGTCGCCTTCTCCAGCTCGCTCGACCAGGGCGGCCCCTGCGCGCGCACGGTGCTCGACGCCGCGCTCCTGCACGAGGCCATCGCCGGGCACGACCCGCTCGACTCGACGTCCATCGACGCCCCGGTCCCGCCGGTCGTCGAGGCCGCGCGCAACGGCAGCGTGGCGGGCATGCGCGTCGGCGTCGTGAAGCAGTTCTCGGGCGAGGGCTACCAGGCCGGTGTCGTCCAGCGCTTCAACGAGTCGGTGGAGCTCCTCAAGGAGCTGGGCGCCGAGATCGTCGAGCTGGACTGCCCGACGTTCGACCTGGCGCTCTCCGCGTACTACCTGATCGCGCCGTCCGAGTGCTCCTCGAACCTGGCCCGCTTCGACGCCATGCGCTACGGCCTGCGCGTCGGCGACGACGGCACGAAGTCCGCCGAGGACGTCACCGCGCTGACCCGCGAGGCCGGTTTCGGCGACGAGGTCAAGCGCCGCGTGATCCTCGGTACGTACGCGCTGAGCTCCGGCTACTACGACGCGTACTACGGCAGCGCCCAGAAGGTCCGCACGCTCATCACCCGCGAGTTCGAGGCGTCCTTCGAGCAGGTCGACGTGATCGTGTCGCCCACGACGCCGACCACCGCCTTCCCGATCGGCGAGCGCGCCGACGACCCGATGGCGATGTACCTCGCGGACCTGTGCACCATCCCGACCAACCTGGCGGGCAACTCCGCCATGTCGCTGCCCTGCGGCCTCGCGCCGGAGGACGGCCTGCCCGTCGGACTGCAGATCATCGCCCCCGCCATGAAGGACGACCGCCTCTACAAGGTGGGCGCTGCCGTCGAGGCCGCCTTCGTGGAAAAGTGGGGTCACCCGCTGCTTGAGGAGGCTCCGTCGCTGTGAGTGCCATGACCAAGGCCAAGGGCTTCAAGAAGTCCAAGACCGGTACGTATCTGTCGATCGGCACCACCGCGTTCGGCGCGATCAGCGTGCTCAAGCAGGCCAAGAAGGCCCGCTTCGAGCACGACACGCTCCGCCTCGTGGACGCCGTCGTCTCCGCTGCCGCCATCGCCACCGGCGTCGCGCTGCTCGTGCGCGAGCTCAAGCGCCTCGGCGACGACGACGTCCTGCTGGGCTGAGAGGGAAAGTTTCACCGTGACTGTCACTACTGACCTGGTGTCGTACGAGGAAGCCCTCGCGACGTACGACCCCGTCATGGGCCTTGAGGTCCATGTCGAGCTCGGCACCAAGACCAAGATGTTCTGCGGCTGTTCGACGACGCTCGGCGCCGACGCCAACTCGCAGACCTGCCCCACCTGCCTCGGCCTGCCGGGCGCGCTCCCGGTGGTCAACGAGATCGGCGTCGAGTCCGCCGTCAAGATCGGCCTCGCGCTGAACTGCGAGATCGCCGAGTGGTGCCGCTTC
Organism: Streptomyces sp. NPDC059002; assembly: GCF_042740435.1. Taxonomy (NCBI): domain Bacteria; kingdom Bacillati; phylum Actinomycetota; class Actinomycetes; order Kitasatosporales; family Streptomycetaceae; genus Streptomyces; species Streptomyces sp. NPDC059002. The sequence goes on from NZ_JBHYJI010000050.1 coordinate 26,409, forward strand.
GCCCGGAAGAACTACTTCTATCCGGACATGCCGAAGAACTTCCAGACCTCGCAGTACGACGAGCCGATCGCCTTCAACGGCTATCTGGACGTCCAGCTGGAGGACGGCGAGATCTTCCGCGTGGAGATCGAGCGCGCCCACATGGAGGAGGACACCGGCAAGTCCACGCACGTGGGCGGCGCGACGGGCCGCATCCAGGGCGCCTCGCACTCGCTCCTGGACTACAACCGCGCCGGCATCCCGCTCATCGAGATCGTCACCAAGCCGATCGAGGGCGCGGGCGAGCGGGCCCCCGAGGTCGCCAAGGCGTACGTCGCCGAGCTGCGCGAGGTCATCAAGGCGCTCGACGTGTCCGAGGCCCGGATGGACAAGGGCCAGATGCGCTGCGACGTGAACCTCTCGCTGCGTCCCAAGGGGCAGCAGGAGTTCGGCACGCGTTCGGAGACCAAGAACGTCAACTCGCTGCGCTCCGTGGAGCGTGCGGCGCGCTTCGAGATCCAGCGCCACGCGGCCGTCCTGAACGGCGGCGGCACGATCGTCCAGGAGACCCGGCACTTCCACGAGGAGGACGGCTCCACGACGTCCGGCCGCATCAAGGACAACGCCGAGGACTACCGCTACTTCCCGGAGCCGGACCTGGTGCCGGTCGCTCCCGCCCGCGAGTGGGTCGAGAAGCTGCGTGCCGCGCTGCCCGAGATGCCGCGCGTGCGCCGCAACCGGCTGCGCGAGGAGTGGGGCGTCAGCGAGCACGACATGCAGTCGATGCTCAACGCGGGTGCCGTCGACTCGATCGTCGCCACCATCGAGGCGGGCGCCGACGCGGCGTCGGCCCGCAAGTGGTGGATGGGTGAACTGGCCCGCAACGCCAACGAGTCGGGCAAGGCCCTCGAAGAGCTCGCCATCACCCCGGCGCAGGTCGCCCGGGTGACCGAGCTCGTCGCCGCCGGTGACCTGAACGACAAGCTGGCCCGTCAGGTCATCGAGGGCGTCCTCAAGGGCGAGGGCACCCCGGACGAGGTCGTCGAGAAGCGCGGACTGAAGGTCGTCTCCGACGAGGGCGCGCTGACGACCGCCGTCGAGGAGGCCATCGCGGGCAACGCCGCGATCGCCGACAAGATCCGCGGCGGCAAGGTCGCCGCGGTCGGCGCGCTGGTCGGCGCGGTCATGAAGGCCACCCGTGGCCAGGCCGACGCGGCCCGCGTCAAGGAGCTCATCCTGGAGAAGCTGGGCGTCAGCGAGGGCTGACGGTCTCTTCGCCCGCACGAGGGGGCGGCGCACCCGCAAGGGGCGCCGCCCCCTCGTGCGTGGCTATGCCTCGTCCCCGCGCGGCGGTGCGAACGGCTCGAAGAACATGTACTCCAGCGGGTCCTGGTCCCTGCGCAGCCAGGAGAAGCCCTCGACGGCCGGGCGGCCGCCGCGCAGCCAGTGCAGGAGGGTCTCGGTGAAGTTCCCCTGCAGGGGCGGGCCCTGCTCGGAGTGCCGGGGATTGACGGCGACGCGCCACTCCTCGGGCTCGCCCTCGACGCACCAGCCGATCTGGTCCCCGTCGATGGTCGATACGGCGGGCAGGAAGCCGCCGGGCGCGGGCCAGGCGGGCAGCGGGAAGTCCTCGGGGAACTCTTCCTGGAGCGACCGGTAGCCCTCCAGCATCTCCTCGACGGTCGCCGCGAGGCCGCGCCAGTGGTCGAGGTCGAGCGGGGCCGGCATGTCGATCCACCAGCTCCAGATCCCCGCCCCGTACCGCTCCGAGAGCGCGACGAAGTCCGGGGGAAGGCGGGTGCCGAGCCGCTCGAAGAGCTCCTCCCAACTGCCCTTGCCCAGATGGGGCGTGAGCGGCGGGGGTATCAGCTCGGTGATCGCGGCCAGGCCTTCGCCCTCGGTGAGGGCGGCGTGCTGGCGGGCGTCCACATAGGTGCCCCGGGGCGGCGGGGACCAGGCGGTGGCGCCGGCCAGCGGGGCCCAGGTGCGCACGGTGCCCGGCAGCGGTCCGAGCAGCCGGTCCGGCCGGGTGGGGTGCGGGACGCCGGTGCGCCGGGCCGTGAACAGGAGCTCAAGGAGCGGGACTTCGTACTCCACCCAGGGGTCGTCGCCGCCGACCGCGACCGATGTGGTCAGGAGCACCACGGGCCAGTCGTCCGGGTCCTCGGCGGCGGAGGTGTCCCAGAACAGGTGGTCGCCGTCCGAGGTGGTGGCGAAGGCGAGCAGGCCGCCCTCCTCGGGCAGGAAGGGGCGCTGCCGCCGGGTGAACATCAGGGGCCTGATCGCGGAGTGCCGGTGCGTCTCCACGACCCAGGAGGCGTACTCATAGCGGCCGTCGGCGGCGACGCACGGTGTGTGCAGCCGGATGGACGCGGAGTCGGGGTGGCCGAGCTCGACGGGGCCGAAGGCCGACACCAGCGCCTTGTACTCCGCGGGCAGCGGGACTTCGAGCCAGGCCTCCACCGCGGCCCAGTCGACGGCGGGCGCGGCGGCGGGCGGCGGCCCGAACAGGTCCGTGAGGGCGGCGATGCGTGCGGTGATGTCCATGCGTCCGAGCATGGCACCCGGCACTGACAACGCCGTCCGGCACGGGAATCAACACCTCCACGTCCGGAACCTTTTGGACGTTCACCGCGACTTTGGTCCACGGTCTTCACAGTGAAACCGGACGTCACTAGCGTCCCCGCCGAACAGGTCAATGGATCAGACGGGAACCATTGGGTGTTGACGGGAAGGTCGGGTGTGGCTGACGTGAGTGATGTGGCTCCGGAGATTTCGCGCAGACGTCTCATGGCGATCGGCGGCGGTGCGCTGGGCGCGGCCGCCGTCGGCTCGTTCCTGCCGCCTTCGCTGCAGGAGGCGCTCGCGCACGAGCGGCCCACGGGCGGCGGTCTCGACTCGATCGAGCACGTCGTCATCCTGATGCAGGAGAACCGCTCCTTCGACCACTACTTCGGGTCCCTGCGCGGCGTGCGCGGCTTCGGCGACCGCAACGCCATCCAACTGCCCGGCGGAACGTCGGTGTTCGAGCAGCCCGGCAGCCTGCGCACGATCCTGCCCTTCCCGGTCCGCGGTGCCGCCGAGACGCAGAAGAAGGACCTCCAGTACATCGGGGCGCTCGACCACTCCTGGAGCGGCGGCGCCAAGGCGTGGCACGACGGCTGGACGGACGGCTGGATCACCGCCAAGACGGCGGCCACCATGGCGTACTACACGCGCGAGGACATCCCGCTGCACTACGAACTCGCCGACACCTTCACCGTCTGCGACGCCTACCACTCCTCCATCCACACCTCCACGAGCCCCAACCGCAACCACCTGTGGAGCGGCAGGACCGGCTACGAGGCGAACGGCAAGCGGGCCGTCGGCAACGACGCGTACGACGAGGGCACGCACCCCGGCTACGGCTGGGGCACGTACGCCGAGCGCCTGGAGAAGGCGGGCGTGAGCTGGCAGACGTACACGGAGTGGGAGAACTTCACCGACAACCAGATCGAGTTCTTCACCACCTTCAAGGCCATCGCCCGCAAGGTCCTCGCCAGGACCGGCCTCACCTACATGGAGGCCTTCTACGCCAAGGTGCGCGACGCCAAGGACGAGGCCGCGCGCGCCGAGCTGCTCGCCACCCTGGAGAAGGGGGTCGCCACGCTGAACAAGCGCGAGCGCTCCCTCTTCGAGCGCGGTCTGCGGCGCGTGCCCACCGGGAAGCTCGCCGAGGAGTTCGCCAAGGACGTCGCGGGCGGAAAGCTGGCGAAGGTCACCTATCTGGTGCCGTCCGCCCAGGACTCCGAGCACCCCAGCGTCTCCTCGCCGATCCACAGCGCGACCATCGTCTACAAGGTCCTCGACGCGCTCGCCTCCCACCCCGAGGTCTGGCGCCGGACCGCCGTCTTCATCAACTACGACGAGAACGACGGCTTCTTCGACCACGTCCCGCCGCCCGTGCCCGGCGGCGACTCCGCCGAGGAGCAGGAGGAGCGCTGGGAGGGGAGGCCGACCGGGCTCGGTGTGCGGGTGCCCATGCTGGTCGTCTCGCCGTGGACCGTCGGCGGCTACGTCTGCTCCGAGGTCTTCGACCACACCTCCGTGGTGCGCTTCCTGGAGAAGTGGACGGGCGTGCGCGAGCCCAACATCAGCGCCTGGCGCCGCAAGGTCACCGGCGATCTCACCGGCGCCTTCGACTTCCGCCGAGGACACCGGCAGCCCGACGTCGAACAGCCCGGCGCCATCCCGGAGTTCAGCGGCCGCTGGTCCCCGCAGCCGCCCCTGAAGCAGTCGATGCCGGTGCAGGAGCCCGGCACCCGCCGCGCCCGCCCGCTGCCGTACCGGCCCGACGCGGACGTGACGCCCGGCGAGGGCGGCGCGCTCACGGTGCGGCTGCGCAACGGCGGCAGCTCCAGTGCGCACTTCGCGCTCTATCCATACGCCGGTGAGTTCACCGTCCCGCAGCATCAGGACGTCGTGCGCAAGGGGTCCTGGACCGTGCCGGTGCCGGGGGACGCGTACGCCTTCACGGTCACCGGGCCGAACGGCTTCCGGCGTGAGTTCGCGGGCGGCAGGCCCGGCACGGCGGGCGCGGACGGCGGCGCGCGGCTCGCCTCCGCGATCACCCGCCGTGAGATCCACCTCACACTGGCCAACCGGGGCCGCAAGGAGCTCGTCTTCACGGTCAAGCCGCTCGGATATGTGGATGAAGCGGACATGCGCTCGCGGACGCGGACCGTTCGCGTCAGGGCGGGCAGCAGCCGCACCGTCGCCTGGCGGACCGCCGACGAGCACGGCTGGTACGACGTCGAGGTCACTGCGGAGGGCGACGAAGCCTTCCGGCGACGGCTGATGGGTCACATCGAGAACGGGCGCGCGAGCGTCTCGGGCTGAGTCCGGCGCACGTGGAGTGCGCGAGGGCCCGGTGCGAGCCCCCGCGCACTCCTCGTGCGGCCCCCGCACACTCCTCGTGCCCTTGTGAGTAAGGCCACGAAAGGGACCAAGGATCTCCAAGGGCTGTCAAGGTGACCCTGGCGCTCATGTCGCCTCTCATGCGTTCTTTGCGGGCTGTTCGGTTGATCTACGGCTGTTCCCGATAAAGATCCACGAATCATCCAGGGAGCCAGCCCGTGGCAGCACTCGCCCGGTGGTGCGTCAGGCACCGCCTCGTCGTCGTCCTGCTGTGGCTCCTCGCACTCGGCGGCGCCGCATCGGCCGCCGCGGTCGCCGGATCCGCGTACTCGAACGACTACGAGGTGCCCGGCACCGAGTCGGGCCGGGCGACCCAGCTCCTGAACGAGGGCTTCCACGGCCTCGGCGGCGACAGCGACACCGTCGTCTGGCACACCGGCGCGGGCACCTTCGTGCGCGCCGCCGACGTCGAGCAGAGCATGTCCCGCGCCCTGGACAAGATCGCCGACATGCCCGCGGTGGCGTCCGTGACCAGCCCGTACGACGGCAGGGGCGCGGGCCAGATCAGTTCCGACGGCCGTACGGCGTACGCGACCGTCACCTTCCACGAGCAGGCCGACGAGATCGACAAGGCCGACGTGCAGGCGGTCGTCGACACCGCCAAGGCCGCCGGGTCCGACGACCTCCAGGTCGAGCTCGGCGGGACCGCCATCGGGCTCACCGAGTCCAAGAACGCCCAGGTCGCGGAGATCGTCGGGGTGGCCGTCGCCGCCGTCGTCCTCTTCCTGGCCTTCGGCTCGCTCGCCGCCTCCGCACTGCCCATCGCCACCGCGCTGGTCTCGGTCGGCACCGCCTACGCGGGCATCGTGCTGCTCGGCCATGTGATGACGGTCGCGGACTTCGCGCCGATGCTCGGCACCCTCATCGGCCTCGGCGTCGGCATCGACTACGCGCTGTTCATCGTCACCAGACACCGCAAGGGGCTCAAACGCGGGCTGCCCGTGGCCGTCGCCGCCGAGCGCGCCGTCGCCACCACCGGGCGCGCCGTCGTCTTCGCGGGCGCCACCGTCTGCATCGCCCTGCTCGGCATGCTCATCCTGCGGCTCAGCTTCCTCAACGGCGTCGCGATCGCCGCCTCGCTCACCGTCGTCCTCACCGTCGCCGCCTCCGTGACCCTGCTGCCCGCGCTCCTCGGCTGGATCGGGCCGCGCGCCCTCAGCCGCCGCGAACGGCGCAGGCTCGCCGAGAACGGGCCCGAACCGGAGCTGCCCACCGGCTTCGCCGCCCGCTGGGCCGCCTTCGTGGAGCGCCACCCCAAGCTGCTCGGCGGCATCGCCGTCGTCGTCATGACCGTGCTCGCGCTGCCCACCTTCGCGCTGCACCTCGGCACCTCCGACCAGGGCAACAACCCGGCCAAGACCACCACACGGCAGGCGTACGACCTGCTCGGCGAGGGCTTCGGGCCCGGGGTCAACGGCCCCCTCACCCTCGTCAGCAAGGTCTACGGCGCGGGCGACCACACCGCCCTCGACGACCTCGCGGGCACGCTGAAGTCGACCGAGGGCGTCGCCTCCGTGAGCCCGGTGACGTACGACGAGAGCGGCCGCACGGCCTTCCTCACCGTCGTCCCCGACTCGGCCCCGCAGTCCGAGGCGACCAGCGAACTCGTCGACCGGCTGCGCGGCGACGTGCTGCCGAAGGCCGCGGCGGACAGCTCCCTCGACGTGCAGGTCGGCGGCGTCACCGCGAGCTACGACGACTTCGCGGAGATCATCGTCGGCAAGCTGCCGCTCTTCGTGGGCGTGGTCATCGGGCTCGGCTGCGTGCTGCTCCTGCTCGCCTTCCGCTCGATCGGCATACCGCTCAAGGCCGCCGCGATGAACGTCGCCGCGGTCGCCTCCGCCTTCGGGATCGTCGTCGCGATCTTCCAGTGGGGCTGGGGGAGCGAGCTGCTCGGGCTCGGCAGGGCGGGGCCCATCGAACCCTTCCTGCCCGTGATCATGGTGTCGGTGCTCTTCGGGCTCTCCATGGACTACCAGGTCTTCCTGGTCAGCCGGATGTACGAGGAGTGGCTGGAGACCGGCGACAACCGCCGGGCCGTGCGGGTCGGCCTCGCCGAGACCAGCCGCGTGATCAACTCCGCGGCCGTGATCATGATTTCGGTCTTCCTCGCCTTCGTGCTGAGCGGCGACCGGGTCATCGCGATGTTCGGCATCGCGCTCGCCGCGGCGGTCGCGCTCGACGCCTTCGTCCTGCGCACCCTGCTCGTACCCGCCCTCATGCATCTGCTCGGCGGCGCCAACTGGTGGCTGCCGCGCGGTCTGGACCGCCTGCTTCCGCGCATCAGCATCGAGCCGCCCGAATGTCGTTCGAGTGTGCGCGGCGCGCGTGCGAGGATCCCCGGACAGCGTGACGTAGACGACGACGTGAGTGGGCTGAAGGAGCGGGATGTTCGCGATATCGCTGGCCGAGGGCGCTGAACTGCGGCCGATCGAGCCGTGGCAGGCACAGGAGTTCCTCGAACACGTCGACCGTGCGCGGGAGTACACGGGGCCGTGGGTGCCCTTCACCGTGACCGTGCACGACCTCGCATCCGCGCGGCGCCACCTCCAGACGTACGCCGACAAGCAGGCCGCCGACACCGGCCGCTTCTACGGCATCCGGGTCGACGGCACGCTCGTCGGCGGCGTCGCCTTCCGCATCTTCGACACGAGCGTCGACGGCTGTGAGCTGGCCGTCTGGCTGGAGCCGGAGTTCGCGGGACGCGGCCTGGTGCACCGGGCCGCGCGGGTCCTCATCGACTGGGCGGTCGACGAGCGCGGCATGCACCGCGTGGAGTGGCTCGTGTCCTCCCTCAACGACCGCAGCAAGGCCGCGGCCAAGCGGCTCGGATTCACCAAGGACGGCGTGCTGCGGGAGAGTTTCCCCTGGCAGGGGGTGCGCCACGACATGGAGGTGTGGTCCGTGCTCGCACCGGAGTGGCGGGCGGCGCGGGACGGCGCGCCGATTCGTCAGCCGATTCGTTAAGAGAGCTCTCAGACTCCGTCCGTACGGTGCGGTGCATGGGAACCAAGACAGATGAGGCGGCCGGGGCCAAGGACGCACCCGGAGCAGAGGAAGCCGCCGGAACCGAGGACGTGACCGCGTCCGCGGAGGCGGAGACGGCCGAGAAGGCCGAGAAGGCCGAGAAGGCCGACGTCACCAAGGACGATGCCGCCAAGGCCGACGACGACGCCGAGCCGTCCGCCGCAGACGACACTGAGGCGGACGAGGACGACGAGGCGGAACCCGCGGACGCCGCGACCGCCAAGTACACCGGCGTCGGCGCGGGCGCCGCTGCCATCGTCTCCGCCGCGCTCGGCCTGATCGGCCTCTCCGGCGGCTGGCTCGGCACGATCGCGTCGGCTCGCGAGAACCTCTACGGCCAGTTGGAGACCCAGCAGGGCGCGAGCGTCGCCACGACGGTCCAGGCCATGTACGGCGACTCCTGGCAGGCCACGGCGCTGGTCGCAGGGATCTTCGCGCTCACCGCGCTGGTCATCGGCTTCGTGGTCCTCGCCAAGCCCGCGTTCGGCGCCCCCGGCCCGGAACAGCCCGCGTGGATCAAGTCCGTGGCGTGGGCGGGCCTCGTGCTCGGCGTGATCGGTCTTGTCCTCGCCATCGCCAAGTACTCCGACCTGCTGCTCGGGCTGCCTTCGGCACCTTCCTGAGCCACTCCGTACGCGCCGTAAGGCAGGGGCGGGGCAGGGTCTAAGGACCCCGCCCCGCCCTTCGTCGTACCTAAGGCCCCCCACCTCACGGAGATGCGGCACCCGCCCGATGTGAGGGACCCCCCTGGGCGACGAAAGTGGAGACATCGCAGAGAGCGATGGCACCACCGAGAACCCGAGGGGTACGAGATGTTCGCGTACGAGATGCACCAGATGCGCGCCGCCGAGCTGGCCAGGGAGGCCGGGCACCGCCGCCTGGTCCGCGAGGCCCGCACGTCCCGCGCCGCCGCCCGCCGTTCGGCCCGCGACGAAGCCGAGGGGCGGGTGAGCACACGGCTCGGCAGATCCCGCTTCATGCGGGCCGCCTGAGATGCGGTGGACGGTACCGGTGCCCGGCCACCGGACAGCGGGTGCCGCACGGTCCGCACACTGTGCGATGCTCGCCGCTGTGGAAACCAGGTCCGTCAGCCCGGTGTTCGTCGGCCGAGCCGACGAACTGGGCGCACTGAACGAAGCGCTCGCCCGCGCCACGGGAACCCCGCTCGCCGGAGCCGGGGGTCCCGGCACGGGCGAGCCGCAGGCGTTGCTGCTCGGCGGCGAGGCGGGCGTCGGCAAGACGCGCCTCGTCGAGGAGTTCGCCGCCGCGGCCGAGGAGCGGGGCGCCGTCGTCGCGCTCGGCGGCTGTGTGGAGATCGGCGCCGACGGCCTGCCGTTCGCCCCCTTCTCCGCCGCGCTGCGCTCGCTGCGCCGCCGCCTCCCCGACGAACTGGCCGCCGCTGCCGAGGGCCAGGAGGAACAACTCGCCCGGCTTCTGCCCGAACTGGCCGGCGCCGCCCCGCACGGGCACGGACCCGGCGCCAGGTCCGACGAGCAGGGCATGGCCCGCCTCTTCGAACTCACCGCGCGCCTCCTGGAACGCCTCTCCCGCGACCGCACCGTCGTCGTTGCCCTGGAGGACCTGCACTGGGCGGACGCCTCCACCCGCCACCTGCTCTCCTATCTCTTCCGTACGCTGCGCGGCGGCCGCCTCGTCCTGCTCGCCACCTACCGCGCCGACGACATCCACCGCCGCCACCCGCTGCGCCCCCTGCTCGCCGAGCTCGACCGGCTCCGCACGGTGCGGCGCATCGAACTCGGCCGGTTCAGCAGGGACGAAGTCGCCCGCCAGATGGCCGGGATACTCGCGGCCGAACCCGAACCGTCCCTGGTCGACGACATATTCGACCGCTCCGACGGCAACGCCTTCTTCGTCGAGGAACTCGCCGTCGCCTCCCACGGCCGCAGCTGCGCGAGCCTGACCGACTCCCTGCGCGACCTGCTCCTCGTCCGCGTCGAGGAACTGCCCGACGACACCCAGCGGGTGGCGCGGATCGTCGCCGAGGGCGGCTCCACCGTCGAGTACGAACTGCTCGCCGAGGTCGCCGGGCTCTCCGAGGACGACCTGATCCAGGCCCTGCGGGCCGCGGTCGGCGCCAACATCCTGCTCGCCTCGCCCGACGGCGACGGCGACGGCTACCGCTTCCGGCACTCCCTGGTCCGCGAGGCCATCAGCGACGACCTGCTGCCCGGCGAACGCTCCCGCATCAACCGCCGCTTCGCCGAGGCCCTGGAGGCCGATCCCGCGCTCGTCGCCGCCGACCAGCGCGCCGCCCGCCTCGCCACCTACTGGTACCACGCGCACGACGCGGCCAAGGCCCTGCCCGCCGTCCTCGCCGCCTCCGTCGAGGCCCGCCACCGCCACGCCTACGCCGAGCAACTGCGCCTGCTCGAACGGGCGATGGAACTCTGGGACGACGCCCCCGACGCCGTACGCGAAGGACTCCGGCCCGCCGACTACGTGGAGGGCTACCCGGCCTGCGGCTGCGACCCCGCCACCACCCCGCTGCGCTATCTCGACCTGATGGCCGAGGCCACCGTCGCGGGACGGCTCTGCGGCGAACGCGACCGCGCCCTGAAGATCACCAAGCGCGCCCTGCGCCTCCTGGACGACGAGAACGACCCCCTCCGCTCCGCCTGGTTCTGGGTCGCCCGCTCCCGTCTCGTCTCCGCCCTCGGCCGCGGCGACGGCTGGGAGGAGATCGCCAAGGCCCAGGAACTGGTGCGCGGCCTGCCGCCCTCCGAGGTGCACGCGGACGTCCTCGTGCACGCCGCCTCCTGGGGCATGCTGCACGACCCGGGCCCGGAGACCCTGGCCGCCGCCGAACGCGCCGTCGAATACGCCCGCATGGTCAAGGCCGACACCATCGAGCTCAACGCCCGCCTCACCCGGGGCGCCCTCCTCATCGAGGCGGGCGACCCCGAGGCGGGCCTCGCCGAGATGTACGAGATCAGGGACCGCGTCGTCCGCGAGGCCCTGGTCACCAATCTGAGCCGGGCCCACATCAACCTCCCCTCCTCCCTCGAAGGCGTCGGCCGCTCCGCCGAGGCGGTACAGGTCGCGATGCAGGGCATCGAGTTCTGCCGGAAGTACGGCCTGGTCGACACCGAGGGCTGGGTCTGGGCCAACGTCGCCGAGTCGCTGATCTCGCTCGGCCGCTGGGACGAGGCGGCCGAGGCCGTCACCCACACCCAGCGCTGCGTGCAGAGTTCGAAGCCCCGGGTCTCGGCCGCCGAACGCACCGCCCGCATGGCGCTCTTCCGCGGCGACCACGCCGCCGCGACCCGGCACATGCAGGCCGCCCACCAGTACCTCGGCAACCACGATCCGCAGCCGCAGTACCTGCTCCTCCTGATCCGCATCGCCCTCGGCATCGCCGCGGCCGAAGGCCGCATCCTGGACGGCCGCGCCGAACTCGAACGCGGCCTCGCCACCGGCCTCCCCGTCGGCACCTACAAATACGGCTGGCCGCTGCTGCTCGCCGCCGCGACCATGGAGGCCGACGCCCGCGGCCTGCCCGCCGCCGAACCCGGCCGCCCCGCCGCCGTCGCCCGGATCCGCAAGGCCGCCAAGTCCCTCGCCACCCCCATCCCGCTCTGGCGCGCCTACGACGAGTGGACGCGCGCCGAACTCCTGCGCTCCGAAGGCCGCGACGGCCCCGCCGACTGGTCCGCCGTGGTCACCGCGCTCGAACCCCTCGAACGCCCCTACGACCTGGCCCAGGCGCGACTGCGCCTCGCCGAGTCCCTCCTCGCCCCGGACACCACCGACCGCGACCGCGCCGCCCACCTCCTGCGCGCGGCCGGGCAGGTCGCCGACCGGCTCGGCGCCCGGCCGCTCGCCGACGCCGTCACCGGCCTCGCCCAGCGGGCCCGCCTCACCCTGCGCCCGGCCGAGGCCGCGCGGGCCGCCGCCCCCGCGGACCCCGCCGACGCGCTCGGCCTGACCAGCAGGGAACGGGACGTCCTGCGCCTGGTCGCGGTGGGCCGCAGCAACCGTCAGATCGCCGAGGAGCTCTTCATCTCCCCGAAGACGGCGAGCGTGCACGTCTCCAACATCCTCGCCAAGCTGTCCGTCACCGGCCGCGGCGAGGCCGCCGCGCTCGCCCACCGGCTCCGGCTCTTCCCGGTGGCCGACCCGCAGACCCCTCGCTGACCTGTGCCTTCATCCTCCCGGCCGGATTTCCGCGGCCTCGCTTACGCTTGACGGCAGGAACTTCGGCTCCAGGGAGGCGCAGTGTTCAACGCGATCGAGGCTCTGTTCGCACCGGGGCGCAAGCACACCGACGACGAGCAGAAGCGCTTGGAGCTGACCCGGGTCGACCTCGCGGACGGCGACCCGGGCCGGGGACCGATCGACCTGACGTCGGGCAAGGTCGTCGTCCGCACCCCTGTGCCGTCGCCCCGCACGGACGAGGCACCGGGCGGGGACGGGACGCCGCAGGGCGCCGACGGGACGCCGGACGCGGAGCCGTCCGGTGAGGCGTCGCCCTCCGGCGCACCCCGTGACTGAGTCACTTCACCCGCACCTCAAGGATCTTGTCGTCCCCCTTCTCCGGCGTCCCCCGCGAGTCCGTCTCGCTGGTGAGCAGCCAGAGCTTGTCCTTGCCCGCCGCGAGCACCGTGCGCAGCCGGCCGTACTCGCCCTTCAGGAACGCCTGCGGCTTCACCTCGCCGGACACGCCGCGCACCGGGATCCGCCACAGCCGCTCGCCGCGCAGACCCGCCATCCAGACCGAGCCCTCGGCGTACGCGACACCGCTCGGTGAGGCCTCGGCGGTCTTCCACTGGGCGATCGGAGCGTGGAAGCCGTCCCCTTCGTCGCCGTCCCCCTTGCCCTCGACCTCCGGCCAGCCGTAGTTGTCACCGGCCTTGATCTCGTTCAGCTCGTCCCAGGTGTCCTGGCCGAACTCCGAGGCCCACAGCCGCTTCTGCTCGTCCCAGGCGAGGCCCTGCACATTGCGGTGGCCGTACGAGTAGACGGGGGAGTCGCCGAAGGGATTGCCCGGCGCGGGCTCGCCCTCCGGGGTGAGGCGGAGGATCTTGCCGCCCAGGGACTTCTTGTCCTGCGCCAGACCCGTGTCGCCCGTCTCGCCCGTGCCCGCGTAGAGCATCTTGTCCGGGCCGAAGGCGATCCGGCCGCCGTTGTGGATCATGCCCTTGGGGATGCCCTTGAAGAGGGTGTCGGGTGCGCCGAGCTGCTCGCCGGAGGGCTTCTTCTCGTCGTACAGCATGCGGGCGATGCGGTTGTCGGACTCGGTCGTGAAATACGCGTACACCATGTGGTCCGAGGCGTACGTGGGGGAGACGGCGAGGCCCATCAGACCGCCCTCGCCGCCGGGCGAGACGCCGGGCACCGAGCCGAGCTCCGTCTTCTTGCCCGACGTGCCGTCGACACGGGTGATCGTCCCCTCGTCGCGCGAGGACACCAGCAGGTCACCGTCGGGGAGCGCCGTAAGGCCCCAGGGGGACTTCAGGCCCTCGGTGAGGGTGCGGGTGACCTTCGCCGAGCCCTTCTCCGGCGGGGCGTCGGCGCCCCGCTTCCCGGTGGGGGACCCGCTCGATCCGGTCGGCTCCGGGCTCCCGCGGTCGCCGGGCCCGTCACCACCGCCGGACGAACATCCGGCCGCGAACACGAGGGCAGCGGCGGCCAACACGGCCGTAACAGCAGGTCGTTGCACGATCGGGGTCCTTTCGACGCAGCGGTTCTCCTGTTCATACACCGCTCGCGTCCCGCAGGTTCCCGATCCGCCGTCACGAGTCCTCGGGCTCTCAGTCCCACGACCCCAACGCGGCGGGCAGCGCCGCGATCTCCGCCAGGTCCGCCGCCGTGAGCCGCACATCCGCCGCCCCGGCGTTCTCCACCGCCCAGCGCTCCTGCTTCGCGCCGGGCACCGGCACCACGTGGCGGCCCTGTTCGAGCACCCACGCCAGCGCGACCTGCGCGGGAGTCGCCCCGTGCCGCTCCGCGATCCGGCGCAGGCCCACCACCAGCGGCTGGTTGGCGGCCATCATCTCGGCGGTGAAGCGCGGGTGCCGGGCCCGCAGGTCGTCCGGCTCGAAGCCCTGGCCGGGCGTCAGCGTCCCCGTGAGGAAACCATTCCCCAGCGGCATCGCCGCGAGGAAGCCGATCCCGCGCGTCGTGCACCAGGGCAGCAGCGCGTCCAGCGCCTCCGGCGACCACACCGAGAGCTCGGCCTGCACGGCGCTCACCGGAAAGACCTGCTGCACCCGCTCCAGCTGCCGGATCGTCGCGTCGTGCAGCCCCGCCCCCGGGCTCCCCGGCACGGGGCGCCGCCGGGCGCGCGCCCCCACCGCGCACAGCCCGAGCGCCCGCACCTTCCCCGCCGCGACGAGCTCCGCCATCGCGCCCCAGGTCTCCTCGATGGGCACCTCGGGGTCGGCGCGGTGCAGCTGGTACAGGTCGATGGTCTCCGTCTGCAGCCGCCGCAGCGACGCGTCGCAGGCCCGCTTCACATAGCCGGGGCGGCCGTTGGCGACGATGTGCTGATCGCCCACGAGCAGCCCGCACTTCGTCGACACGAACGCCTCGGAGCGCCGCTCCTTCAGCACCCGGCCGAGCAGCAGCTCATTGGTGAAGGGGCCGTACATGTCCGCCGTGTCCAGCAGCGTCACCCCCTGACCCGCGGTGTCCAACGCGGCATGCACGGTGCGCAGCGACGTGTCGCCCCGCTGCCGTGAGCCGGTGTACGCCCAGCTCATCGGCATGCAACCGAGTCCGACCGCGCCCACTTCGAGTGCCGCCGCACCGATCGTCCTGCGCTCCACCTGGACGTGCCCTCCCCACTCCTCGTCCGGAGATCATCCAAACTAACCTCTGCCGTCCCATCGCCGAGCGCTGCCTCCCCGTGACCGGGGCGCACTAGCCTCGCGACCATGACGACTGACGTATGGCTTCCGTTTGACCCGCACGAGATCGAGGGGCTGCCCGCGGCCGCCGGCGCCGGGCTCAACTACCGGTTCTGGGACGGCGGTCCCGACTTTCCCGCTGACCCGGCCGACTGCGCCTTCTATGTGGTGCCGTACATGAAGGGCACGGAGGTCGCGGTACGCCCGCTGTCCGCGATGACGTCCCTGCGTGTCGTACAGACCCTGACCGCGGGGATCGACCACGTGGAGCCGGGGATCGGATTCCTCGCGCCGGGCGTGCGGCTGTGCAATGCGCGTGGTGTGCACGAGGCGAGCACGGCCGAACTCGCGCTCACCCTGGTCCTCGCCTCGCTGCGGGGCGTGCCGCGCTTCGTGGAAGGTCAGCGCCAGGAGGAGTGGAGGGGCGGGTTCTATCCGGCGCTCGCGGACAGGTCGGTGCTGATCGTGGGGTACGGATCGATCGGTTCCGCCATCGAGGACCGGCTCGCTCCCTTCGAATGCGCGCGGGTGGCGCGCGTCGCGCGCTCCGCCCGTGCCACGGAGCGCGGCCCTGTGCATCCGCTCGCCGAACTGCCCTCGCTGCTGCCCGACGCCGACGTCGTCATCCTCTCGACGCCGCTCACCGAGGCCACCCGTGGCCTGGCCGGAGCCGACTTCCTGGCCCGCATGAAGGACGGCGCGCTCCTGGTGAACGTCGCCCGCGGCCCCGTGGTCGACACCAAGGCGCTCCTCGCCGAACTGGATTCCGGACGTATCACCGCCGCCCTGGACGTGACCGATCCGGAACCGCTGCCCGCAGGTCACCCCTTGTGGCACGCTCCCGGAGTACTCATCAGCCCACATGTGGGCGGATCGAGCTCGGCCTTCCTGCCCCGCGCCAAGCGGCTGCTCGCCGCGCAGCTGACCCGTTACGTCGCCGGCGATCCACTCGACAACCTCGTGCTGACCACGGGCAGTTGATCGTTTGAGGTCGGTTCGCGCACGCTCCGCACCCGCCTGCGTGCGCCCCGTGTCCACAAGGCTCCGATAGTCACGGAGAGTAGAGCGACTATGTCCCTGAGTGACGAGACTGGTGTATCGTCCCGACAGGGGATGCGCCGTGCACCGTTCGGCGCCGGGGATTGAGACACCAGACTGCGAGGGGGGCGACGGGCGATGCACGGCCTATGGGCGAACGATCCGACGCGGCGGGACAGCCGCCGCCGACTCTCGCGCACACCGGCCCGCAGACGCAGGCGGGGCACCTGTCGCACGAGTGGCCGACGCCGCACGCACCAGCGGCAGAGCCAGCACGGCCGTCGCGCGAGCCGGGCGGACACGGGGGCGGCGCGGACCAGGGCGGCCCGGTGAACGCCCGCCCGTCCAGCACCACCGTCCTCGACGGGGGCCTGGCGGCACCACTGCCCCCCAGGACCCCACTGGCGCGCCGCCCCCTGCCCGGCGGCCGGGGCCTGGTCTCCCAGCTGGTCCTGCTGCTGGTCTGCGGCGGGTACGCGGCGGGCTCGGCGCTCGGCTGGGGATCCGACCGACTCGCCCTGATCATGGGCGACTTCGGGCTGAGCGTCGCGGCCGCGGCCGCCGCGATCTCCTGCTTCCGTTACTCCCGCACCCGCCGCAGCCGGTTTCGACCCGCATGGCTGCTGTTCGCGCTCTCCTCCGCGATGGCAGCCCTCGGCAATGGGGTGTGGGGCTGGTACGAGGTCGTCCTCCAGTGGCCCGTGCCCAGCCCCGGCCTCGCCGACCTGTTCTTCCTGTGCTTCGCCCCGCCCGCGATCATCGGCCTTCTCGTGCTAGCCAAGAGGCCGGTGACGAAGGCCGGTTGGGTGTGCCTCGCGCTCGACTCCTGGCTGATCGGGGGCTCGCTCCTCACGCTCTCCTGGAGCCTGGCGCTCGCGCACACCGCACAGTTCGAGGGGCAGAGCGTCGCGCACGCCGCGCTCTCGCTCGCGTACCCGCTGCTCGACATCGCGTTGGTCAGCATGGTCCTCGCGCTGCACTTCAGACGCTCGTCGGCCAACCGCACCGCGGTGAACACCGCGATCGGCGCGCTGGCCCTGACCGTCATGTGCGACGCGCTGTTCACCTCGCCGCTGCTGCACGCCAGTTACCGCTCGGGGCAGATGCTGGACGCGGGCTGGTTCGCGGGCTCGCTCCTCCTTGCGTACGCGCCGTGGGCGGCGCCCTGGCACGCGCGCGGGGGGCTGGGGCGCGGGCACGCACGCATGGCGTACGACTGCGGCCCCGAGGAGCCCCGGGCGCTCTCCGCGGCGACCCGGCCGATCGCCGGGTCGCTGGCCGCCCTCACGCCGTATCTGGCCGCCGCCGTCTGCACGTTGGGGATCCTCTACAACATCCTCAGCGGGCGCAGCGTCGACCACGTCGTGCTCTTCACCGCGGGCACCGTCGTGCTCGCCCTCGTGGTGCGCCAGGGCATCATGCTCCTGGACAACATCACCCTCACCCAGGAACTGGCCCAGAAGGAGAACCACTTCCGCTCCCTGGTGCAGGGCTCGAGCGACGTCATCATGATCGCCGCGCCGAACGGCATCCTGCGGTACGTGAGCCCGGCCGCCGCCGGGGTCTACGGCCGCGACGCCGAGGAGCTCGTCGGCTCCGAACTCGCCTCGCTCATGCACCCCGAAGACCTCGGCCGGGTCGTCCACGAGGTCCGCAGATTCCTCGCCGCCAACCCGGTCGAGGAGCCCACCACCCGCATCGAGTGCCGCTTCAAGTCCGGCGACGGCGACTGGCTGAACGTGGAGTCCACGGTCAACCGGCACCAGGGCGGCCTCATCTTCAACAGCAGGGACGTCACCGAACGGGTCCGCCTCCAGGCGCAGTTGCAGCACAACGCCGAGCACGACCCGCTCACCGACCTGCCCAATCGCGCCCTGTTCACCCGGCGCGTGAGCCAGGCCCTGACCGGCCGCAGAGTGACCGACCGCGGCACGGCCGTGCTCTTCATCGACCTCGACGGCTTCAAGGCCGTCAACGACACCATCGGGCACCAGGCCGGTGACGAGCTCCTCATCCAGGCGGCGCGCAGACTTCAGGAGGCGGTGCGTTCGGGCGACACCGCCTCCCGGCTCGGCGGCGATGAGTTCGCGGCCCTCATCGTCGGCGACGGGACCAGGGACCAGGCCGCGAGAGAACAGCACATCTTCGAGCTCGCCGACCGGCTGAGAATCACCCTGTCCCAGCCCTACGCCATCGACGGCAATGACGTGCGCGTCGCGGCGTCCATCGGTGTGTCCTTCGCCGAACCGGGCATCGGCGCGGGGGAGTTGCTGCGCAACGCCGACCTCGCGATGTACCGCGCCAAGGCCGCGGGCAAGGGCCGCGTCGAGCTGTACGCGCCCCAGATGCAGGCCGACGTCGTCCGCAAGGCGGAACTCGCCACGCGGCTGCGCGCCGCCCTGCACGACGGCGAGTTCGCGCTGCTCCACCAGCCGGTGGTCTCCCTGGACAGCGGCCGGATCACGGCGGTCGCCGCGCAGGCCCGCTGGCGCTCGGCGCAGGGCATCCTCTTCACGCCCGCCGAGTTCCTGCGCGTCGCCGAGAGCGGCGAGGGGCAGGACGGCGACCGCGCGGCCGAGCTGGGCCGGTGGATGCTGGAGGAGGCCGTCGAGCAGGCGGCGGAGCGCGGCAGCACCGGTCACGCGGTGCCCGTCGCGGTCCGGATGAGCGCGCGCCGGCTGCTCGACCGCTCCATGCCGCTCGGCTCCATCGAGGCGCTGCTCACCCGGCACGGCCTGCCGTCGGGCGGGCTGGTCATCGAGCTCGCCGACAGCGACCCCCGGGTGCCGCTCGACGAGCTGGAGCGCCGCCTCACGGCCCTGCGCAGACTCGGCGTACGCATCGCGCTCGACGGGTTCGGCAGTGGTTACGCGGCCATCACGGCGCTGCGACGGCTCCCCGTGGACGTACTGAAGCTGGACCGCAGTCTGATCGAGGGCGTCGTGGAATCCGCGCGGCTCTTCAAGATCACCTCTGGTCTGCTGCGCATCGCGGGCGATCTGGGGCTGCGCTCCGTGGCCGACGGCGTCGACCTGCCCGAGCAGGTGGTCGCCCTGCGCGCGATGGGTTGTACGCACGGACAGGGCATGGCGTTCTCCGGGCCGCTCGACGAGTACCGGCTGCGCCGGGCGCTCTCGATCGGTGAGTACCCGGTGCCGCGCTGCCCGGCCGAGCCCGTGTTCGCGGGCGGGCCCGCGGGTCCGCTCACGGGCGGCCCCTCGGCGGCCTACGCGGGCGGGGCCCCGGGTGCGTACGCGAGCGGCCCCTCCTCCTACGCCCGTTCACATAATGAGACCCCCGTCCCACCTACTTGACACGCACAGCGTGCCGGGGGGAGGGTCAATGCCATGCGCACCCGAATTCTCGTACTTGGAAAGCGCGTCGGCTGAAGCTGGGACTGACCGGTCCGAACACCACCGGAATCCCCAGCGACCGCACCCGGCGCGCTCCCCTCGCTTGCCTCACGGCACGAGGGGTTTTTTGTTGCACTGGCACCTGCCAAACCCCCGCAAACACCCCGCAAAAACCCTCAGCTTCGAGAAGAGAATGCCGATGACCGAGCAGGCCACCGGGGCCCACCATCCGCAGCCGCGGCCCCGATCCTCAGGACAGCAGTCCGCCCCCGTCGAGCACGTCACGGGTGCGCAGTCCCTCATTCGTTCTCTCGAGGAAGTCGGGGCCGACACGGTATTCGGCATTCCCGGCGGCGCCATCCTTCCCGCGTACGACCCGATGATGGACTCCACCCGGGTCCGGCACGTCCTGGTCCGGCACGAGCAGGGCGCGGGCCACGCCGCCACCGGCTACGCGCAGGCCACCGGCAAGGTCGGTGTCTGCATGGCGACCAGCGGTCCCGGTGCCACCAACCTGGTCACGCCGATCGCCGACGCCCACATGGACTCCGTCCCGATGGTCGCGATCACCGGGCAGGTGGCCTCCAAGGCGATCGGCACGGACGCCTTCCAGGAGGCGGACATCGTCGGCATCACGATGCCGATCACCAAGCACAACTTCCTGGTCACCAAGGCCGAGGACATCCCGCGGACCATCGCGGAGGCGTTCCACATCGCCTCCACGGGCCGCCCGGGACCGGTCCTCGTCGACATCGCCAAGGACGCCCTCCAGGCGCAGACCACCTTCAGCTGGCCGCCCACCCAGGACCTGCCCGGCTACCGCCCGGTGACCAAGCCGCACGCCAAGCAGATCCGCGAGGCCGCCAAGCTGATCACCGCGGCCAAGCGCCCGGTCCTGTACGTCGGCGGCGGCGTCCTGAAGGCCCGGGCCACCGCCGAGCTGAAGGTCCTGGCAGAGCTCACCGGAGCGCCCGTCACCACCACCCTGATGGCGCTCGGCGCATTCCCCGACAGCCACCCGCTGCACGTGGGAATGCCGGGCATGCACGGTGCGGTCACCGCCGTCACCGCGCTGCAGAAGGCCGACCTGATCGTCGCCCTCGGAGCCCGCTTCGACGACCGCGTCACCGGCAAGCTGGACAGCTTCGCCCCGTACGCGAAGATCGTCCACGCCGACATCGACCCGGCGGAGATCGGCAAGAACCGCGCCGCCGACGTGCCGATCGTGGGCGACGCCCGCGAGGTCATCGCCGACCTGGTGCAGGCCGTCCAGGCCGAGCACAACGAAGGCCACACGGGCGACTACACCGCCTGGTGGACCGACCTCAACCGCTGGCGCGACACCTACCCCCTCGGCTACACCCAGCCGGAGGACGGCTCGCTCTCCCCGCAGCAGGTCATCGAGCGCATCGGCCAACTCGCCCCGGAGGGCACGATCTTCGCGGCGGGTGTCGGCCAGCACCAGATGTGGGCCGCGCACTTCATCGAGTACGAGAAGCCCGCGACCTGGCTCAACTCCGGTGGCGCGGGCACGATGGGCTACGCGGTCCCGGCCGCGATGGGCGCCAAGGCGGGCCAGCCCGAGCGCACCGTCTGGGCGATCGACGGCGACGGCTGCTTCCAGATGACCAACCAGGAGCTGACCACCTGCTCCCTGAACAACATCCCGATCAAGGTCGCCATCATCAACAACGGCGCCCTCGGGATGGTCCGCCAGTGGCAGACGCTGTTCTACAACCAGCGCTACTCCAACACCGTCCTGCACAGCGGTCCCGACGACGTCGGCCCCAACAAGGGCACGCGCGTCCCGGACTTCGTGAAGCTGTCGGAGGCCATGGGCTGCGTGGCGCTGCGCTGCGAGCGGCCCGAGGACCTGGACAAGGTCATCGCCGAGGCGAACGCCATCAACGACCGCCCCGTCGTGGTCGACTTCATCGTCCACGAGGACGCCCAGGTCTGGCCGATGGTCGCGGCCGGCACCTCGAACGACGAGGTCATGGCCGCCCGGGGCGTCCGCCCCGACTTCGGCGACAACGAAGACGACTGAGACCGAGAGCGAAAGAGAGACCAAGAGTCATGTCCACCAAGCACACGCTCTCCGTCCTGGTCGAGAACAAGCCCGGTGTCCTCGCCCGGATCACCGCCCTGTTCTCCCGCCGCGGCTTCAACATCGACTCACTGGCCGTGGGCGTCACCGAGCACCCCGACATCTCGCGCATCACCATCGTCGTGAACGTCGAGGACCTGCCGCTCGAACAGGTCACCAAGCAGCTCAACAAGCTGGTCAACGTCCTGAAGATCGTCGAACTCGAGCCGGCCGCCGCGGTGGCGCGCGAGCTGGTCCTCGCCAAGGTCCGCGCCGACAACGAGACCCGCTCGCAGATCGTCGAGATCGTCCAGCTGTTCCGCGCCAAAACCGTGGACGTCTCCCCGGAGGCCGTCACCATCGAGGCCACCGGCAGCAGCGACAAGCTGGAGGCCATGCTCAAGATGCTGGAGCCCTTCGGCATCAAGGAGCTCGTCCAGTCCGGCACCATCGCGATCGGCCGCGGCTCCCGCTCCATCACGGACCGCAGCCTGCGGGCGCTCGACCGGACCGCTTGAGCGTGATCCGGACCGCGTAAGCGCATTCCGGACCGCATCGCGAGACCCGACAACTTCCCTCACCGAACCCGCCGTACGGTGGGACGCAACACCAGCACACATAGGAGATTCCCAGTGGCCGAGCTGTTCTACGACGACGACGCCGACCTGTCCATCATCCAGGGCCGCAAGGTCGCGGTCATCGGCTACGGCAGCCAGGGCCACGCCCACGCGCTGTCGCTGCGCGACTCGGGTGTCGACGTCCGCGTCGGTCTGCACGAGGGCTCCAAGTCCAAGGCCAAGGCCGAGGAGCAGGGCCTGCGCGTGGTGACCCCCTCGGAGGCCGCCGCCGAGGCCGACGTCATCATGATCCTGGTGCCGGACCCGATCCAGGCCCAGGTCTACGAGGAGTCCATCAAGGACAACCTCAAGGACGGCGACGCGCTGTTCTTCGGCCACGGCCTGAACATCCGCTTCGGCTTCATCAAGCCCCCGGCCGGTGTCGACGTCGCCATGGTCGCCCCCAAGGGCCCGGGCCACCTGGTCCGCCGCCAGTACGAGGAGGGCCGCGGCGTCCCGTGCATCGCGGCCGTCGAGCAGGACGCCACCGGCAACGGCTTCCCGCTGGCGCTCTCGTACGCCAAGGGCATCGGCGGCACGCGTGCGGGCGTCATCAAGACGACCTTCACCGAGGAGACCGAGACCGACCTCTTCGGCGAGCAGGCCGTCCTCTGCGGTGGTACGGCCGCGCTGGTCAAGGCGGGCTTCGAGACCCTGACCGAGGCGGGCTACCAGCCGGAGATCGCGTACTTCGAGTGCCTCCACGAGCTGAAGCTGATCGTGGACCTCATGTACGAGGGCGGCCTGGAGAAGATGCGCTGGTCCGTCTCCGAGACCGCGGAGTGGGGCGACTACATCACCGGACCGCGGATCATCACCGACGCCACCAAGGCCGAGATGAAGAAGGTCCTCGCGGAGATCCAGGACGGCACGTTCGCCAAGAACTGGATGGACGAGTACCACGGCGGTCTGAAGAAGTACAACGAGTACAAGACCCAGGACGAGAACCACCTCCTGGAGACCACGGGCAAGGAGCTGCGCAAGCTCATGTCTTGGGTCAACGACGACGAGTGATGTTGCCCGGGTCCGGGGCTGATGCCTCGGGGCTCCGCCCCGGACCCCGCTCCTCAAACGCCGGAGGGGCTGATTCTTGGCCCCCTGCTCCCCGTGCGGGTGATCCTTCTCCCCGGCCGGGAAAAGTGGCCCCCGCACGCCACTACACTGCTGTTCAACATTCGCGTCGGGCCCACAGCGTCGTGCGTCTTCCACGCGGCTAGCACCCTCCACCGCCTGCGGCCGTCGGGACGGCCGTCCGCATTGGATCTGTGAGGACTCACGTGAGCACTGCTGCCAACGGCAAACCCGTCGTACTCATCGCTGAAGAGCTGTCGCCCGCCACCGTCGACGCCCTGGGCCCGGACTTCGAGATCCGGAAGTGCAACGGCGCCGACCGCGCCGAGCTGCTGCCCGCGATCGCCGACGTCGACGCGATCCTGGTCCGCTCCGCGACCAAGGTCGACGCCGAGGCGATCGCCGCCGCCAAGAAGCTGAAGGTCGTCGCCCGCGCGGGCGTCGGTCTGGACAACGTGGACGTGTCCGCCGCCACCAAGGCCGGCGTGATGGTCGTGAACGCCCCGACCTCGAACATCGTCACCGCCGCCGAGCTCGCCTGCGGCCTGCTCCTGGCCACCGCGCGCAACATCCCCCAGGCCAACACCGCCCTGAAGAACGGCGAGTGGAAGCGCTCCAAGTACACCGGCGTCGAGCTGGCCGAGAAGACCCTCGGCGTCGTCGGCCTCGGCCGCATCGGTGCGCTCGTCGCGCAGCGCATGAGCGCCTTCGGCATGAAGGTCGTCGCCTACGACCCGTACGTGCAGCCCGCGCGCGCCGCGCAGATGGGCGTGAAGGTCCTTTCGCTGGACGAGCTGCTCGAGGTCTCCGACTTCATCACCGTGCACCTCCCCAAGACCCCCGAGACCCTCGGTCTCATCGGCGACGACGCGCTGCACAAGGTCAAGCCGACCGTCCGCATCGTGAACGCCGCGCGCGGCGGGATCGTCGACGAGGAGGCGCTGCACTCCGCCCTCAAGGAGGGCCGCGTCGCGGGCGCGGGCCTGGACGTGTACGCGAAGGAGCCCTGCACGGACTCCCCGCTCTTCCAGTTCGACCAGGTCGTCTGCACCCCGCACCTCGGCGCCTCCACGGACGAGGCGCAGGAGAAGGCGGGCATCGCCGTCGCCAAGTCGGTGCGCCTCGCGCTCGCCGGTGAGCTCGTGCCGGACGCCGTGAACGTGCAGGGCGGTGTCATCGCCGAGGACGTGCGCCCCGGTCTGCCGCTCGCCGAGAAGCTCGGCCGGATCTTCACCGCGCTCGCCCAGGAGGTCGCGGCCCGCCTCGACGTCGAGGTGTGCGGCGAGATCACCCAGCACGACGTCAAGGTGCTCGAACTGTCCGCGCTGAAGGGCGTGTTCGAGGACGTCGTCGACGAGACCGTGTCGTACGTCAACGCCCCGCTGTTCGCCCAGGAGCGCGGCGTCGAGGTCCGCCTCACCACGAGCTCCGAGTCGCCCGACCACCGCAATGTGGTCACCGTGCGCGGCACGCTCTCCGGCGGCGAGGAGATCGCCGTCTCCGGCACGCTGGCCGGTCCCAAGCACCTCCGGAAGATCGTCGCCATCGGTGAGTACGACGTGGACCTGGCGCTCGCCGACCACATGGTCGTCCTGCGGTACGCGGACCGTCCCGGCGTCGTCGGCACGGTCGGCCGCGTGCTCGGCGAGGCGGGCATCAACATCGCGGGCATGCAGGTCGCTCGTGCCGACGTGGGCGGGGAGGCGTTGGCCGTGCTCACCGTGGACGACACCGTGCCGCAGCCGGTGCTCAATGAGTTGGCTGCGGAGATCGGTGCGGAGTCCGCGCGTGCGGTGGATCTGACGGACTAGTGGCTGGTCTGCGGGGGCGGTTGCCGTAGATCACCGGCTTCGCCGAGTTCGTCCTCAAACGCCGGACGGGCTGGATGTATGCCGAGCGCGTCCTCAAACGCCGGACGGGCTGGAGAGATCCAGTCCCTCCGGCGTTTGTTGCGTCTGCGTCCGTACCTTCCGCAGCGTCACCGCGGCCAGGACCGCCGCCGCGAGCAGGATCACCGCTCCGGCCAGCGCCGCGACATGCATGCCGTCGGTGAAGGCGTCGCGGGCCGCGGTCAGGAGGTCGTCGGCCGCTTCGGTCGGCAGGCGGTGGGCGACGGCCACCGCGCCGCCGAGGGTCTCGTGGGCCTCGGCGGGGGCGGAGTCCGGGATTCCGGCGTGGTAGACCGCGTTGCCGATGGAGCCGAGCAGAGCCATGCCAAGCGCGCCGCCGAACTCCTGGCCCGTCTCCAGGAGCGAGGAGGCCGTGCCCGCCTTCTCCGCGGGGGCGGCGCCGAGGGCGAGGTCGGTGAGCTGTGAGCCGATGACGACCGCGCCGCAGGCCAGGACGCCCGCACCGGCGAGGACGAGCCACAGGGAGTCGGTGCCGGTCACCGCCAACAGGCCGTATCCGCAGGCGGAGATGGCGAAGCCGGTGGCGACGACATGGGCGCGGTTCATGCCGCGCTGCACGAGCGTGGTGGCGAGGGGTGCGGCGAGGCCGATCGGGACGGAGGGGAGCAGCGCCCACAGCGCGGCCTCCATGGCGCTCTTGCCGAGCACGGACTGCAGATACTGGGTGGTGAAGTAGGCCGAACCCATCATCGCCAGCGAGGAGATGAGGTTCAGGGAGACGGCGGCGCCGAAGGCACGGCCGTGGCCGCGGAACAGGTCCGGCGAGATCATCGGCGACGCGGCGGTGCGCTGACGGTGGACGAACAGGGCGGCGAAGACGAGGCCGACGGCCACGGACGCGAGGTACTGGGGCTCGACGCCCTCGGCGGGCAGTTCCTTGAGGCCCCAGACCAGCGGCAGTACGGCGGCCATCGAGAGCGGCACGCTCAGCAGGTCGAAGCGGCCGGGCGCCGGGTCCTTGAACTCCGGGATCAGGACCGGGGCGAGGATCAGGAGCAGCACCATCGCGGGCAGGTTGACCAGGAACACCGAGCCCCACCAGAAGTGTTCGACGAGGACGCCGCTGAGCACCGAGCCGAGCGCGATGCCCGCGACCAGGACGCCCTGCCAGATGCCGATCGCCTTGGCGCGCTGTCCGGCGTCCCGGAACATGTTGCGCACCAGGGCCAGTGTGGACGGCATCAGGGTCGCGCCGCCGATGCCGAGGACCGCGCGGGCGGCGATCAGGGTCTCGGCGCTCTCGGCGTACGCGGCGGCGAGCGAGGCGAGGCCGAAGGCGGTGGCGCCGAAGAGGAGCAGTTTGCGGCGGCCGATGCGGTCGCCGAGCGAGCCCATCGTCATCAGCAGTCCGGCGAGCACGAACGCGTAGATGTCGAAGATCCACAGCTGTTGTGTGCCGCTCGGTGCCAGATCGGCGCTGATCTCCGGGATGGCGAAGTAGAGGACGGAGACGTCCATCGAGACCAGGAGCAGCGGGAGCATCAGGACGCCGAGGGCGGTCCATTCCTTGCGGGTGGCGTGCGGGTTCGTCTGCATGTCGTGGACTGTACGCACGTCTTAAACAGCTGTCTAGTACGGGCGTATAGATCGGTAGAGTGAGACGGTTGAATGAGACGAGTGAGTGAGACGGTGGTCTGGGACGCCCGTATGGACCGGGCGTAGGGTGACCGCATGGGACACCGTGAAGATCTGCTCGAAGGTGCCAAGCGCTGCCTGCTGGAGAAGGGCTTCGTCCGCACGACGGCCCGCGAGATCGTGAAGGAGTCGGGGACGAATCTCGCGTCCATCGGCTATCACTACGGCTCGAAGGACGCACTGCTCGTGGAGGCGTTCGTCGGCCTCATCGAGCCGATGGGTGAGGTCTTCGAGGTCCCGCCGGGCACGGGGAGCGCCGATGCGGGCGATCTGGAGCGCTTCCGGGCGGTGTGGGCGAACGTCATCCGCACCTTCCCCGAGTTCCGCGCCATCTGGATGCTGAACCTGGAGGTCATCACTCAGGGGGAGCGGCTCGCCCAGGTGCGCGAACTGCTCGCGAAGGCGCAGCGCGAGGGCCGCAGCGGCATCGCCGCACTGTTCACCGGCATCGAGGAGAGCGAACTCCCCGACGATGTGATCGACACTGAAGGGCGCCTCTACAGCACACTGCTCAACGGCCTGATGGTCCAGTGGCTCTTCGACCCCGATTCGGCGACCACCGCCGACCAGCTCACCGAGGGAATGCGGCGCGTGATGCGCCGGGCGGCCACAACTGCCTGAGAACGGTGGGGAGTCGGTGATCCCCGTGGGGGGCGAGGCCGGCCCGGGTTGCGGGCCGACCTCAAGTCTGCGGTGGTTATGACCACTTGATGCAGGTGGCGGGGACGTAGCCCTCCTTGTTGGTGCCGTACGGCCTGGCGTAGAGCCACTTGTTGCTCTTCTTGCCGCACAGGTTGTACGAGCCGCCCTTGAAGAAGTCGCCGTCCTGGCAGAGGTAGCCCTTCTTGCCCTTGTTCCACTGGCCGACCGCGGTGGCGCTCGTCTTGGCGTGGGTGCGGAGCTTGACCGTCTCCTTGGCGGGCACATTGGTGATGCCGCGCAAGCAGTCGGGCTTCGACGCGGCGACGGCGGTGCCGCCCGTGGCGAGCGTGGTGCCGACGAGCGCTACGGCGGAGAAGGCGACCGCGGGGGCCAACAGCCTGAACTTCATGAGGTGTTCGTTCTCCCGAGTGGGGGGATGGTTGTTCGGACGCCGAGAACCGTACCGCTCCGCGATCATGGCCGTAATCGTTCGTTGCGGGGTCTTTACAGTCGTGACGACTTCAGGACCATGTGCAGCAGGAGCCGGTCCTCGCCGTCGTCCAGGTCGAGGCCGGTGAGCTGTTCGACGCGGGAGAGCCGGTAGTAGAGGGTCTGGCGGTGGATGCCCAGTTCCGCGGCCGTGCGGCCCGCCTGGCCCGCGCAGTCCAGGAACACCTCGGCGGTGCGCGCCAGTTCGCGGTGCGCGGGGCCGAGCAGCTCCCGGCCCACCGGGTCGTGCGCGGCCTCCGGGGGCAGGGCGGTCAGAAGGCGGTAGGGGCCCACGTCCGACCACTGCGCCACCGGTCCGAAGCGCCGCTCGGCGAGCGCGGCGCGGGCCGCGCCCGACGCCTCCCACCAGGCGGTGCCGAGATCCTCCAGGCCGTGCCGGGGGCCCGCGATCCCGGCGGCCGCGTCCCGCGCGGTCTCCAGGAGGCGGGCCGCCGCGGTGTGGGCGGGGGCCGGCACATCGGCCGAGCGCAGCCGCACGAGCGCCGCGAGGGACTGGCCCGCGGTGCCCCACGGCACCGTGCAGACCGCCGCGGCTCCGGGCACCGTGCGGGCCGCGGGGGCGCCGTCCGGGTCGGCGGAGAGCCAGGGGACCACGCACACCACGGCGTGCAGGCCGTCGCCGCGGGCGCCGAGTGCCGTGCGCAGGGCGGCGACCGCCATGTCCCGCTGCCAGCCGCGCTCGGCGGTCAGGACCGCGCGGAACTCCCGGGTCAGGTCCGCGCCCGCCTGCGCCTCGTCGGCGAGCAGCGCGCCGATCCTGCCCGCCACCTCCATGGCCGCGGTCAGCTGCTGCGCGCTCGGGCCCGGGTCGTCGTCGAGCAGCCACACGTACCCCAGGGCGAATCCCCTGTGACGTACGGGAAGGCAGATCCTGCCGCGGTGGACCCCGGCCTCCGGGGTGGGCGGGATGCGGACCGGGCCGGTGGCGCGGGTGATGCCGAAGCCCTCGAACCAGGCGCGGACCTCGGCGGTGGAGCGGCGGGTCAGGATCGAGCGGGTGCGCACCGGGTCGAGGACGGTCGCGTCGAAGCCGCTGTCGCCCCCGCCGTCGTGCGCGCCGAAGGCGATCAGCTCGAAGTCCCGGTTCTCCAGGGTCGCGGGGGCGCCGAGCAGCGCCGAGATCTCGTCGACCAGTTCTTGGTAATCGCCCTTCACGCGACCATTCTCGCGCAGCCCGTCCGTTCCTTCAGACATCTGTCTGAGATCCAGGGCACGGATGCGTGACAGCTGTCGATGGCCCAGGATCGGAGGGATCCTTAAATTTCACGGTGGTTCTCCGTGCCGTACCGCCGCATACCCCTTATGCAGGGCTATGCCGGTAGGGCACCCGCTTTCGTACACCCGTGGAGGTGCCCCGTGCTGGGTCCCGTGATCCTCGCCGCGTCGCGCAGCGACCAGATGCGCCGTTTCGTCTCGGCGGCCCCCGGCACCAAGCAGGTCGTCGCCCGGTTCATCGCCGGTGAGACCGTCGACCAGGTCGTCCCGATCATCGTGGACGCCGCCGACAAGGGCCTTGAGGTCACGCTGGACGTGGTGGGCGAGGACATCACCACCGTCGAGCAGTCGTACGCCGCGCGCGACGCGTACCTGGAGCTCATCGAGCGCCTGAAGGACCTCGGCCTCGGCACCAAGGCCGAGATGTCCGTGAAGCTGTCCATGTTCGGCCAGGCGCTCGAGGGCGGCCACGAGCTGGCCCTCGCCAATGTCCGTCCGGTCGTCGAGGCCGCCGCCGCCATCGGCACCACGGTCACCCTGGACGCCGAGGACCACACCACCCTCGACTCGATGTTCGCCATCCACGAGGAGCTGCGGAAGGACTTCCCGCAGACCGGCTGCGTCATCCAGGCCTACCTCTTCCGCACCGAGGCCGACGCCCGCCGCCTGGCCGAGAACGGCAGCCGCGTCCGCATCGTGAAGGGCGCCTACAAGGAGCCCGCCGAGGTCGCGTACCAGGACAAGGCGGAGACCGACAAGGCGTACGTCCGGATCCTGCGCATCCTCATGGAGGGTTCCGGGTACCCGATGATCGGGTCCCACGACCCGCGCCTGATCTCCATCGCGCAGGAGCTCGCGCGGCGCGCGGGGCGCAAGCTGGACGAGTACGAATTCCAGATGCTGTACGGCATCCGCAGCGACGAGCACCTGCGGCTCGCCGCCGAGGGGCACCGCATGCGTGTCTACACCGCCTACGGCACCGACTGGTACGGCTACTTCATGCGCCGTCTCGCGGAGAAGCCGGCGAACCTCCTCTTCTTCGCCCGCTCCATCCTCACCAAGGGCTGAGCCGCCCGACCCGTACAAAGCCCCCGCACAAAGGAGCCAAAGAACTCATGGACGCTGTGACCCAGGTCCCCGCCCCGGTCAACGAGCCGGTCCACGGCTACGCCCCCGGCTCCCCGGAGCGCGCCCGTCTGGAGAGCAAGCTCAAGGAGCTCTCCGAGAACCCCATCGAGCTGCCGATGACCATCGGCGGCGTCAAGCGCCTCGGTGGCGGCGAGCCCTTCCAGGTCGTGCAGCCGCACAACCACAAGGCCGTCATCGGCACCGGCCGCGGCGCCACGCAGCAGGACGCCCAGGACGCGATCGACGCCGCCCTCGCCGCCGCCCCGGCGTGGCGTGCGATGTCCTTCGACGACCGTGCCGCGATCATCCTGCGCGCCGCCGAGCTGCTCTCCACGACGTGGCGCGAGACGCTGGCCGCCTCCACGATGCTCGGCCAGTCGAAGACCGCCCAGCAGGCCGAGATCGACACCCCGTGCGAGCTCGTCGACTTCTGGCGCTTCAACGTGAAGTACGCCCGTGACCTGCTCGCCGAGCAGCCCCCGGCGAACTCCACCGGCGTCTGGAACCGTCTGGACCACCGCCCGCTCGAGGGCTTCGTCTACGCGATCACGCCGTTCAACTTCACGGCCATCGCGGGCAACCTGCCCACCGCCCCGGCCCTGATGGGCAACGTGGTCGTGTGGAAGCCGTCCCCGACGCAGACCCACGCCGCCGTGCTGCTCATGCAGCTCCTGGAGGAGGCCGGTCTGCCCAAGGGCGTCATCAACCTCGTCACCGGTGACGGCATCGCGGTCTCCGAGGTCGCCCTGCACCACCGCGACCTGGCCGGCATCCACTTCACCGGCTCGACCCCGACCTTCCAGCACCTGTGGAAGACGGTCGGCGAGAACATCGCGAAGTACCGCACCTACCCGCGCCTCGTCGGCGAGACGGGCGGCAAGGACTTCGTCGTCGCGCACCCGTCCGCGGACCGCGCGATCCTGAAGACCGCGCTGACCCGCGGCTCCTTCGAGTTCCAGGGCCAGAAGTGCTCGGCGACCTCGCGCGCCTACATCCCGGCCTCCATCTGGAACTCCGGCTTCAAGGAGGAGTTCGCGGCCGAGGTCGACGGCATCAAGATGGGTGACGTCACCGACCTGTCGAACTTCATCGGCGCCGTCATCGACGACCGCGCGTTCGCCAAGAACAAGGCGGCCATCGACCGCGCCAAGGCCGACGACTCCTGCACGATCGTCGCGGGCGGCACCTACGACGACTCGGTCGGCTACTTCGTGCGCCCGACCGTCGTCGAGTGCGCCGACCCGGAGAACGAGGTCTTCAAGACCGAGTACTTCGGCCCGTTCCTCGCCGTGCACGTCTACGAGGACGACAAGTACGACGACATGCTGACCCAGATGGAGTCGGCGTCGGACTACGCGCTCACCGGCTCGGTCATTTCCAACGACCGCGCCGCCGCCGCGTACACGATGGAGAAGCTCCGCTACGCCGCGGGCAACTTCTACATCAACGACAAGTCGACCGGCGCCGTCGTCGGCCAGCAGCCCTTCGGCGGCGGCCGCGCCTCCGGCACCAACGACAAGGCCGGTGCCCCGCAGAACCTGCAGCGGTGGACGCTGACCCGCGCCATCAAGGAGACGCTGGTCCCGCCGACCGAGTACGGCTACCCGCACATGGGCTGACGCCCCCCGGGCCGCCACGGCGGCCCTCCCTGAACCCCGCCTCCGACCTGGGCCCCACCCCGGTCGGAGGCGGTGTCGTGTGCGGGGGCCTGCGTGGGTCAGACCAGCGCGTCGGCCACGACGCGCGAGATGTCCGCGGCGATGCGGTCCTCGCCGGGCAGGTCGGGGTCGAAGCGCGTCGTGTAGACGGAGATGATCAGCGGGGCGCCCTGCGGCGGCCAGGCGACGGCGACGTCGTTGACGCCGCCGTACTCGGGGGACCCCGTCTTGTCGCCGACCCGCCAGCCGCGCGGCAGGCCGGCCTTGATCCGCTTGTCGCCGGTGGTGTTGCCGAGCAGCCACCGGGTCAACTGCGCCCGGTCGCGCGGCGCGAGGGCGTCGCCCAGGGCGAGGGCGTGCAGATCGGCGGTGAAGGCCGCCGGAGTCGTGGTGTCGCGCGGGTCGCCCGGCAGATTGGTGTTGAGGTCGGTCTCCCAGCGGTCCAGACGGGTGACGGAGTCGCCGAGCGAGCGCGCGAAGGCGGTGACCGCGGAAGGGCCGCCGAGCCTGCGCAGCAGCAGATTGGCCGCGGTGTTGTCGCTGTACCGCATGGCCGCGTCGCACAACTGCCGTACGGTCATGCCGGTTTCGACGTGCCGCTCGGTGATCGGCGAGTACGTCACGAGGTCTTCGCGGCGGTAGCGGATCAGGGTGTCGAGGAGTCCGGGTTCCTCCTCGCGGGCCCTGCGCAGGACGGCGCCGGCGGCGAGGACCTTGAACGTCGAGGCGAGGGCGAAGCGTTCGTCGGCGCGGTAGCCGATGGTGGCCCCGGTGCCGGTGTGCAGGGCGTGCACGCCGATGCGGCCCGGGTAGGCCGCTTCGAACGCGCGCAGCTGCCGGTGCGCGTGGGCCGCGCTCCTGCCCGGCGCGGGTACGAGCGCCGGTGCGGGTACGGGAGTGCGGACGGTGCCGCTCGCGAGGGCCGTACTTCCCGACGCCGCGATCAGTACGGGGGTGGCGGCGGCCGCGGTGAGCAGGGACCTGCGGGAAAGGCGTGTCGTCATGATCCGGACCGTACAAGGGGGTCCGGGGACGGTACGGGGAGCCGCGCCGCGCGGGGCCGAGGGGTGACGCGTCCAACAGTCAGGGCGTGAGGGGCGCGATGGTCACCGTGCGGGCGCCGCTCCCGACGCCGCCGTGATGACCTCGTCGAGGACCCCGCGGGCCCGCAGCAGATCCTCGACCTGGCGGTCGATCCTGGCCCGCTCCTCCGTCAGCTCGTCCACCAGCCACGGCGTCGCCCGCTCGGAGGGGCCGCCGTCCTTGTCCCGCATGCACGGCAGGAGTTGGACGATCTTCGTGCTGCACAGGCCCGCGGCGAACAGTTCCTGGATGTGGACGACCCGGTCGACCGCGGACTCCGGGTAGTCGCGGTGCCCGCCCGGCGTGCGCTCCGCGTACAGCAGGCCCTGCTTCTCGTAGTAGCGCAGGGACCGTTCGCTCACAGCGGTACGCTTCGCCAGCTCGCCGATCCTCATGTTCCGCGCTCCCTCGTGCTCGCATCCGCACTTGAATCTGACACCGGTGTCAGCTTCTACCGTTCCGGCATGACGAACACCGAGCTTCTCACCCCGTATTCCGCAGGCCCCCTCGGCCTCCTCCCCAACCGCATCGTCATGGCCCCCATGACCCGCGCCCGCGCCGCGGACGACGGCACCCCGCTGCCGGTCGTCGCCGACCACTACGCCCAGCGTGCGAGCGCCGGACTCATCGTCACCGAGGGCATCTGGCCCAGCAGCCGGGGCCAGAGCGGCTGGCGCTTCCCCGGGCTGCAGACCGCCGCGCACATCGAGGGCTGGCGGCGGGTGACCGACGCCGTGCACGCCGCGGGGGGCCGCATCTACGCGCAGTTGATGCACGGCGGCCGCAACGGCCACCCGCTGGCCCGCATCGACGGCGACCTGCCGCTCGCGCCCTCGGCCGTGACCCCGCCGGGACACGCGCACGGCCCGGACGGCGCCAAGCCCGACTACGTCGCCCCGCGCGCGATGAGCGTCGACGACATCCGCACCGCCGTCCAGGACTTCGTGGACGCCGCCCGCAACGCCCTTGACGCGGGCTTCGACGGGGTCGAACTGCACGGCGCCAACAGCTACTTGATCCACCAGTTCCTCGCCGACAACACCAATCTGCGCGACGACGCGTACGGCAGAGGCTCGATCGCCGACCGCATCCGCTTCGCCGTCGAGGTGGTCCGCGCGGTCGCCGACGCCGTCGGAGCCGAGCGGCTCGGCCTGCGACTCTCGCCGGGCAACCCGCAGTTCGGCATGGTGGAGGCCGACCCCGGCCCCGTCTACCGCGCGCTGCTCGACGAGATCGACGGCCTCGGGCTCGCCTACCTCCACCTCACCGACAACGACGCCTACCCCGCCCTCGCCGACCTGCGCCCGCACTGGCACGGCCTGCTCATCGGCAACGTCGGCGAGAACGGCGACCCGACGACGCGCGAGGCGGGCGAGGCCGTCCTCGCGTCCGGCCTCGCCGACCTCGTCTCGTACGGGCGGGCGTTCATCTCCAACCCCGACCTGCCCGCACGCCTCGCGGTGGGCGCGCCCCTCCAGGAGATCGACGCGGCCCACCTCTACACGAACGGCGCGGAGGGATACACCGACTACCCTTTCCTGGAGCGGGAGTTGGTGTCGGCGGCTCAGACCTCCACGAGCACCTGACCGAGCGATTTCCGTACGAGATCGGGGACCTCGCAGTCGGCGGCCGGATAGCCCACGGGGATCACCGCGAACGCCTTCTCGTTCTCCGGCCGGCCGAGCACCTCCGAGAGGAAGCGCATCGGGCTCGGCGTGTGGATCAGCGCGGCGAGGCCCGACAGGTGCAGCGCGGACAGCAGCATCCCGACCGCGATGCCGACCGACTCGTCGACGTAGTAATGCTTGTGCTTGGTGCCGTCGTCGCCCAGCCAGTACCGCTGTTGGAAGACGACGATCAGCGCGGGCGCGTCCGTCAGATGCGGCTTCACCTCGTCCGTGCCGAGCGGGCGCAGCGCGGCGAGCCACTCCTCGCCGAGGCGGCCGTCGTACGAGATCCGCTCCTCGTGCTCGGCGGCCTCGCGGATGCGGCGGCGGATGTCGGGATCCTGGACCAGGACGAACGTCCACGGCTGCTGGTGCGCGCCGGACGGCGCGGTCGCCGCGCACGCGATGGCGTCCCGCACCACCTGCGCGGGCACCGGGTCGGACGCGAACTGCCGCACCGTGCGGCGCTCCCGCATCCGGTCGCGCAACTCCGCGGAATGCGCGAGGGATTCGGCCGCGGGCATGCGCTGCGGGCGGTACGGGACGGAGTGGTAGGGCTCGCCGTGGATGGGGGTCCATGCGCGCTGCTCTTCAGTCTCAGACATACGTCAGATTCTGCGGCGGAAGACGGTCTCCGCGCCATGGTGCAGACCAATCCCGCGGTACGGGTGGCCGGTTCAGCTCCACCCCGCGACGATCAGCGAGAGCCCGACCGCGAACCCGCCGCACAGCAGCGCCAGATACCGCCCGTAGAACCGCCGCAGCCGGTGCGCGAGGAACCCGAGGGCGCCGAAGGCGAGGCCCACGGTGAGGGTGCGGGAACCGCGCGAGAGCGCCGAGCGGGCCAGCCAGTCGGACGGTGCGACATCGGCGCGGCCCGCCTCCCGCGCGTACACCTTGAAGGGGATGCCGTTCCACGGCTGGTGCCGGATGGCCGCCGCGGACTCGACGGACAGCTCGTTGCGCGCCTCGGCGCGCATCCGGTCCGTCGTCAGGGGCTGCGGCAACTGCACGCCGGAAGCCGCTAGTTGGAGGGCGAGGAGACCGCCCGCGAGGCTTCCCGCGAGCGCCGCGAGCGACAGCTTCAGGGCCCGGCGCGGCACCGCCACGCACGCCACGGCGAGGAACAGCTCGGGCATCAGCGGCCAGCTCAGCGCCTCCGCGCACGCCCACACGAAGGCGAGCGCGAGCCCCCACCGCGAGCCGACCACCGCGGCGGTCCGCCTGCGCACGGCCGAGTCCCTGAGGGGCTCTTCGGTCGTACGACGATGCAGCGCGACCACCGCGTCACGCGCCTCCTCGGGCGTGGCCGACGCGGGCAGCGGCTCGCCGATGGTGACCCGCACGAGCGCGGGACGGAGCCTGCCGTGCTTGGGCAGCAGCCGGTCCGTGCCCGCGATGCCCACCGGGACCACCGGCACGCCCGCCCGCTCCGCGAGGACGAGGGCGCCCCGGTGGAACGAGCCGAGCTCGCCCGCCCGCGCGCGGGTGCCCTCGGGGAAGAGCACCACCGCACGGCCCGCGCGCAGGTCGTCCGCCCGCTCCAGGAGATCGGCCATGCCGCCCCCGGTGCGGCGGACCGGGAAGCCCGCGGCCAGGCGGCTGCAGATCCGCCTGCGCCACGGCGACGCGAACCAGTAGTCGGCGGCCGCGCCGATCGCGGGGGAGTGCCGGGCGTCCAGCGCGGCGAGCAGGGCCGCGGTGTCGGCGTGGGAGGAGTGGTTGGCCACGACGACGCAGCCGCTGCGGGGGAGGCGGCCTCGGCGCTCTACGCCTCCGGTGAGGGTGAGCAGGGTCCACCACAGGGCTCGTCGTAGCGGCGCTGCCACGGGGCTCCGCCCCGGACCCCGGTCCGCAAACTCCCCCAAGCTCTTAAGGAGCAGGGAGGGGCCCCCTCGACGGGCTGAATCTGCCCGCCCCAGACGCTCCTTCAGCATGTTCACAGCGTCACCACCATCGTCAGAAGCAGCGCCACGAGGAGTGAGTCGATGCGGTCGAGGAGGCCGCCGAAGCCCGGGAGCCAGGTGCCTGCGTCCTTGACGCCCGCCTCGCGCTTGACCATCGACTCCAGGAGGTCACCGGCGACGCAGCCCACGAGGACCGCCGCCCACAGGAGGGGCGAGAACGCGTCGACTGCCGTCAGCGCGGCGGCCGTTGCGGCCGCGCCGCCGACGACGCCCGCCCATGTCTTGTTCGGTGAGAGCGGGGACAGGGCACGGGACAGCGGCCCCTTGCGGCCGAGTGCGGTGCCGCCGCACCACGCGCCCACGTCGCCGAACGCCACGGCGACGCCCACCGCCACCGCCGTGTCGCCGAGCAGGACGAGGCCGCTGAGGGAGACAGGGATCCACAGGAGGCCGAAGACCGTGCGGCACGCGCGCGTGAAGCCCGTCGAGGTGTCTCCGGAGAGCAGCGCCACCGCCGCGGCGGCGATCAGGAGCACGCCCGCCGTCCGCAGGTCGAGGGCGTCGGGTGCGGCCCACGCGAGGGCGGGCAGCGCCACGGCCGCGGCGGCGAGGACCGCCTGCTCGCCCCGGGGCAGCGCGGCCATGCGCGCGTACTCGCCGACGGCGACCACGCCGAGCGCGGCCGCGAGGGCGAACGCCCCCGCCGTGCCCAGGAAGAACGCCCCGAGGAAGAGCGGTGCCGCGAGCGCCCAGGTCCGCCAGCGCTTGCGCAGCTCGGCCCGCATCCGTACCCGCGAGGGCAGCGCGGCGACGGCCACACCGCCCGCGCCGAGCACCCCCGCCACCACGGGCACGGCCCGCCCCGCGGCCTCCCCGGCCACGAACACCGCGCTCATCGCGCACCCCGCACGTCACCCGGGGCCGCCGTGCCCAACTCGCCCCACAGACGGACCAGTCGGACCCCCGCCGTCAGCGCCGACCCGGCCGCGACCACCGCGAGCACCGGCACCGCCCAGCCCGACGCCGCCGCCACCACGACGAGGGCGCAGCGCTCCGTCTTGCCGACCGGGCCGCCGTTCAGCCGGCCCGCGCCCGCCGCGGCGCCCGCGAGGGACACCCAGGACGGCAGCGTCGCCGCGAGGCCCGCCGTCGCCACCAGCCACAGCGGGGCGACGGCGAGGAAACCGGCCAGGACGATCAAGTCCGCGGCGCGGTCGCCGAGTTCATTGAGGAGGGCGCCCCTGCGGGTGGTGCGGCCGGTGTCGCGGGCCAGCGCGCCGTCGAGGTTGGCGAAGGCCAGGCGCGCGGCGAGCAGCACCGCCACCGGCAGCGCGGCGAGCGGCGCGGGCAGCCAGGCGAGCGCGGCGGCCGCGCCCGCCGCGCACACCACGCCCGCCGCCGTGAGGGTGTCGGGCGACACCTCGCGACGGACCAGCGCGGCCCGCGCGCCGGACAACTTGTCCGCGTACCAGGGCTTGAGAGCGTAGAGGCCGTTCATGGGTCCGACTCTGCCGCCCGGCGGCCGGGGCCAAATCGGGGTGCGTACTCAAATGGGGCCTGAGTACGGTGGGCGCGTGACCACCCCGCGTACCGCCCACACCAGCGAACTGACCCAGGACGACCTCCTCGACGCCCGCCGCCTGCTGGACGCCGCCTTCGACGGCGACTTCAGCGACCACGACTGGGAGCACGGCCTCGGCGGCATGCACGCCCTGGTGCGCGACGCGTCCGGCGCCCTCGTCGCGCACGGCTCCGTGATCCAGCGCAGGATCCTGCACAACGGCCGCTCGCTGCGCATCGGTTACGTCGAGGCGGTCGCCGTCCGCCCCGACCGGCAGCGGCAGGGTCTCGGCGGCCAGGTGATGGGCTCCCTGGAGCGGATCATCGACCGGGCGTACGACTTGGGGGCGCTCTCCGCGTCCGACGAGGGCCAGCGGCTCTACCTCGCGCGCGGCTGGCAGGAATGGAAGGGCGCGGTCGGCACCCTCGGTCCCGACGGCGTGCTCCACATGCCGGACGAGGACCCGCCGCTGCTGTGGGGCGCGGACCTGGATCCGGCCCATGAGCTGCTCATCGACTGGCGGGACGGCGACGTGTACTAAGCGCTCCGCGGGAAGTGCGGTCCCCATCTGCGGGTGCGTCGTGGCCGGTCGCGCAGTTCCCCGCGCCCCTTCGGGGCGCACCCGACCGCACCGGACTTCCACAAGGCCGCTTAGACGGACGGTCCCGCGGAAGCGCTCAGGCCTCGACAGCCGCGCGAACGATCATCTTCCCCCTGTTCTCGCCCCGCAGCATCCCCAGGAACGCGTCCACGATCCGGTCGAAGCCGTCCACCACCGTCTCGTCGAGGTGGATCCGCCCGCTCTGCAGATGCGGCACCACGAACTCGTACAACTCCTCCTGGAGATGCGGGTAGTCGCGCACGAGGAAGCCCTCCACGCGCAGGCTCTTCTCGACGATGTCGGGCAGATTGCGCAGCGCGTACGGCGCCCCCGTGGCGTTGTACTGCGCGATCGTGCCGATCCGCACGACGCGGCCGCGCTCGCGCAGCGAGGAGATCGCCGCCTCCAGGTGCTCGCCGCCGACGTTGTCGACGTACAGGTCGATGCCGTCGGGCGCGGCCTTGGCGAGGAGGTCGGCGGTGGGGCCCGCGTGGTAGTCGAAGACCTCGTCGTAGCCGACGTGTTCGGTCAGATACGCCGCCTTCGCCGCCGAGCCCGCGCTGCCGACGAGCCGTCCCGCGCCCATGAGGCGGGCGAGCCGCCCGGTCGCCGTGCCGACGCCGCCCGCCGCCGCGGAGACGAACAGGTCCTGTCCCTCGCGGAGTTCGGCGATGCGGGTGAGGCCGACGTAGGCGGTCAGGCCGGTGCCGCCGAGGATGCTCAGATACGCGGAGAGGGGCACGCCGTCGAAGCGCGGGAGGCGGCGCACCTCGGCCGGGGTGACCACGGAGTGGGTGCGCCAGCCCTGCCGGTGGAAGACGATCTCGCCCTCGGTGAGCGCCGGGTCGCGCGACTCGACGACGCGGCCGATGGAGCGGCCCTCCAGCGGGGCGTCGAGCGCGAAGTCGCCGTCCATCATTTCGCGGTGGTAGGGGTCGACGGACCAGTACAGGTTCTCGACCAGAGCGGTGCCCGGCGCGGGCACGGGCAGTGCGGACTCCACGAAGGAGAAGTGGTCGGCGGTCGGGAAGCCGTGGGGGCGGGCGGTCTGGTGCACGGTGAGCGCGGTCTCGGTCATGTCCGTGACCGTAGGCAGGAATGCGGACGCCGGGCAGAGGGTTGCGCTCATGGAACGCCCCCGTCCATGAAGACTCCTCATAGCCCCAGGCAGGCCCCCATGACCGCTCGCGTCGGACCCGCCGACCCGATGAAGTCCACCGGCAGCGCGGCACTGCCCGGCGACCTCGCACCCCACGAGCTGCGCATCCTCGTCGCCGTGGAGCGCGAGCGCGGGTTCTCCGCCGCCGCGCAGGCGCTCGGCGTGACGCAGTCCGCCGTGTCCCACTCGGTCCGCGGCACGGAGCGCAAGGTCGGCGCCGTGCTCTTCGAGCGGGGGCGGAAGGGGGCCGTGCCGACCGCGGCGGGCGGCGTCGCGGTCGCGCATGCGCGGCGGGTGCTGCGGCTGCTCGACGCGCTGGTCGTGGAGGCCCGCGGCGCCGGGAGCGGTGCCGGTGATGTCGCCGAGGGGCAGCTGCGCATCGCCGCGTTCCGCAGTGTCGCCCTGCATCTGCTGCCCGCCGCCCTGGAACGCCTGACCGCCCGCCATCCGGGCCTCGCCCCCGAGGTGCGTGTCGTGCGGGAGCTGGGCGCGGGCACGGCGGGCGAGGTCGCCGACGGCCGTGCGGACGTGGGCATCGCGACGATCGGCGGCACCTCGCCGGTGCCCGCGGGGCTCATCGGCGACGTCCTCATGGAGGAGCCCTACTCCCTCGTGCATCCGGCGGGCCACCCGGACCCCCGCTCGCTTCCGCTGATCGACTGGCACGAGAACTGCGGCTCGTACACCCGGCAGTGGTGGTCCCGCCAGGACTGGATCCCCAAGGCGACCGTCCTGACCGAGGACGACGGGGCGGTGCTCTCGATGGTGGGTGCGGGGCACGGCATGGCGATCATGCCGGGGCTCTCGCTGACCGGGGCGCCGGACTCCGTGCGGATCACCGATCTCGGCGCGGACCGCCCGACCCGCTCCGTGGGCTATGTCACCACCCCTGAGCTGGCCAGGTCCCTAGCGGTGCGGGCTCTCATCCGCGAGCTCAGGGCGGTGGTGGAGCGCCGATCCGGTGATCACCGTCTCAGATAGTAGGAAGTCCGAGTAATTGTGGAGACAGACGCTCCGTCCTCGCTTAGCTTTGTAGGAGCCGAACGTCTCGCTCGATCAAGCGAATGGCGGTCGTGAGCCGGAGCCCCATGCAGGCGAACCCTGCCGCTCCGCGGCTCTCCGCCCTTTCCGGCGTCTCGAATACACCCTTCCTTTTTTCCTTCAAGGAGTGGATCTCCCATGGCCGAGACGACCGTCCGCCGAGTCCGTCACATCTCCCGTACGAGCGATTCCGAGCGCAAGAACGCCGCCGCGGCCCTCCAGAGGGCCCTCGACCGCAGGGACAACGGCGGCGAGACCGGCCACTGAGCCACCGCGCGGCTACCCGCCCCGCACCACATCGAAGTGGTCGACGCGTTCGCCGGTCCCGGCGAACGCGGAGACCGAGAGCCTCGGGTGCGCACCGGCCGTCACCTCCACCGCGAGGAACGAGAAGCCGGTGTAGCGCACCCGCGACCACTCCACGGTGTCCGGGTTCGCGTCGCGGGACTTCGTCCAGTGGAAGGTCGTGATGTGGTCGCGGTCGTGGACGTTGCCCTCGTGGCTGTCCTCGACACCGGGCCCGAACCCGTAGAGGTCCTTGCCCGCGCCGCCCGCGGTGACGTACACGATGCCGTCGCGCGTCGGATCGGTCGACGCGCCGACCGGCACGGGCCTGCCGACCTCGCCGCCCCTGATCGCGTCCGTGCGTTCGTAGACGTGGTTGTGGCCGTTGATCACCAGGTCCACCTGGTGCTCGGTGAACAGCGGCAGCCACGCGTCGCGCACCCCGCCGTCCGAGGCGTGCGTCGACGTCGAGTACGCGCAGTGGTGGAAGAAGACCACGATGAAGTCCACGGAATCGTCCGCGCGCAGCGCGCGCAGGCGTCGGTCGAGCCAGGCGGTCTGCCGTCCTTCCGAGTGGCCCCGGTTGGCGGGGATCTCGTACGAGACGTCGTTGGCGTCGAGGGCGACGACGCCGACGTTGCCGTACCGGAAGGAGTAGACGCCGGGCGCGGCCTTCGGGTCGAAGCCGTTGCCGGGCAGTGACCAGCGGGCCGACTGGCCCCCGTAGCCGTTCGGCGAGTACCACGCCTCCATGTCGTGGTTGCCGGTCGTCACCATCCACGGGACGGACCGCGCCACGGACTCCGTCTGCGCGAGGAAGGTGTCCCACACCCGCGCGTCGTACGTGTCCGACTCCTTGCCGTGCCCGGTGGTGTCGGCGTAGCAGAGGTCGCCCGCGTGCAGATGGAAGGACGGGTTCTGGCCCAGGATCAGCTGGTCGTTGGCGAGCGCGTGCGGGCCGACGCCCTGGTCGCCGAAGGCCGTGAAGACGAACGTCTCCGGCCGGGCCGGGGCCGTGCGGAAGGACCCGAGCGTGGCCAGGCGCTCGGGCGACGCCGGGTCGAAGCCGTCGTGGCCGACGCCGTAGTAGTACGTCGTGCCGGGCCGCAGCCCGTCGAGCGCCGCGTGCAGGTAGTACTGCTCGACGGCCGGCAGCTTCTTGGAGAGCGCGGGGGTGTGCAGGTCGCGCACCTCCGCCGCGATCTTCTCGCCGAGCTCCCAGGGCTTCAACCCCACCCGTACATAAGGGGACTTGACGGCGAGCGGCACCTGCCAGGAGATCCGCATCTGCGTCCGCGGGTCGGCCCCGAACGCGAGATGCCGTCCGAAGGGCGCCACGAGCGAGCCGTCCACGCGCACCGGCGCGGACCGGGCGGCCGAGGGGGCGGGGGCGGAAGGGGCGCCGCCCGAGCAGCCCGCGAGCAGGCCCGCGCCGCCCACCGCCCCCGCCGTGGCGAACGCGCCGGCGAGCACCCTGCGGCGGGAGAACTTCCCGCGCAGATACGCGTGCTGCTCCGGCATGCTCAACCGGCCCGCGAGCTGTTCCGGGATGCCGACATCGGGGGTGTCCATGTCCGGAGAAGTTCCCAGCGGCGCCCAACTCCCGCCAGACCTACGGGTGAAGAAGAGGTGGCCAAGTGGTGGCGTGCGTACCGGGTGACCAGGAGCGTCCGCATGCCGGACAGTGTGTGTCATCCCCTGGGACGAAGAGTAGGCTCGCCCGCATGTCGGCAAGCTCTCGCATCCTCAATCTCGCAGTCATCCCCGGAGACGGCATCGGCCCTGAGGTCGTGGCCCAGGGGCTCAAGGTCCTCGGCGTCGTCCTCCCGCAGGATGTGAAGCTGGAGACCAAGGAATTCGACTTCGGCGC
Organism: Streptomyces sp. NPDC059002; assembly: GCF_042740435.1. Taxonomy (NCBI): domain Bacteria; kingdom Bacillati; phylum Actinomycetota; class Actinomycetes; order Kitasatosporales; family Streptomycetaceae; genus Streptomyces; species Streptomyces sp. NPDC059002. The sequence goes on from NZ_JBHYJI010000050.1 coordinate 69,277, forward strand.
GAAGCGGTACCACGCGACCGGTGAGACCCTCACCGATGCCGACGTCGAGGCCCTCAAGCAGCACGACGCGATCCTCCTCGGCGCGATCGGCGACCCCTCGGTGCCGTCCGGCGTCCTGGAGCGCGGCTTCCTGCTGAAGCTCCGCTTCCTCTTCGACCACCACGTCAACCTGCGGCCCTCGAAGCTGCTCCCCGGCGTCGCCACCCCCCTCAAGGGCCAGCCCGAGATCGACTTCGTCGTCGTACGCGAGGGAACCGAGGGCCCCTACACGGGCAATGGCGGCACCATTCGCCAGGGCACCGAGCACGAGGTCGCCACCGAGGTCTCCGTCAACACCGCCTACGGCGTGGAGCGCGTGGTCCGCGACGCCTTCGCCCGCGCGCAGGCCCGCCCGCGCAAGAAGCTGACGCTGGTCCACAAGAACAACGTCCTCGCGTACGCCGGTCACCTCTGGACCAACATCTTCACCAAGGTGGCCAAGGAGTTCCCCGAGGTCACCACCGACTATCTGCACGTGGACGCGGCGACGATCTTCCTCGTCACCGACCCCGCGCGGTTCGACGTGATCGTCACCGACAACCTCTTCGGCGACATCATCACCGACCTCGCCGCGGCCGTCTCCGGCGGCATCGGCGTCGCGGCCTCCGGAAACATCAACCCGGGCCGCGAGTTCCCCTCGATGTTCGAGCCCGTGCACGGCTCGGCGCCGGACATCGCGGGCCAGGGCAAGGCCGACCCGACGGCCACCGTCCTGTCCGTCGCCCTCCTGCTGCGCCACCTCGGCCACGAGTCCGAGGCCGCCCGCATCGAGGCCGCCGTCTCCGCCGACCTCGCCGAGCGCGGGGACACGGTCCGCAGCACCGAACAGATCGGCGACGCGCTCGCCGCACGAGTAGCGGGCTGACGCCCGGCAGCTCGTCATCGCACAGAAGCCGCCGGGCCCGGAAAGGCACCCGGCGGCTTCTCGTATGCGGCCCCCGGGTGTCACCATCGACCCCCGGGCCGCATTCATGCCGTTTCTTCCTCGGGACCCCGCGAGCGATAATCGAACGTGGGGCCGTGAAAGACAGGGAAGCTCGGACGTCCCAGTACCGGCCGGTATCGACCCGGTGCCGGACGGACGGGCGTGAGCGCGGTCCGTCACCATCACACCGTGAAGGACGTAGTACTCATGACGACGACGCCGACCATCGAGCTCAAGCCATCCTCGACCCCGCTGGCTGCCGCGGAGCGCGAGGCGATCCTGGCCAACCCGGGATTCGGCCGGCACTTCACCGACCACATGGTGACGATCAAGTGGACGGAAGGCCGCGGCTGGCACGACGGCCAGCTCGTGCCGTACGGCCCGCTCTCCATCGACCCGGCCACCAACGTCCTGCACTACGCCCAGGAGATCTTCGAGGGCCTCAAGGCCTACCGCCAGCCCGACGGCTCGGTGGCCTCCTTCCGCCCCGACGCCAACGCCCGCCGCTTCCAGGCGTCCGCCCGCCGCCTCGCCATGCCCGAGCTGCCCGTCGAGACGTTCATCGAGGCGTGCGACGCGCTGGTCACGCAGGACAAGGACTGGGTGCCCGCGCACGGCGGCGAGGAGTCCCTCTACCTGCGGCCCTTCATGATCGCGACCGAGGTCGGCCTGGGCGTGAAGCCCGCCAACGAGTACCTCTTCATCGTCATCGCCTCGCCCGCGGGCGCCTACTTCCCCGGTGGCGTCAAGCCCGTCTCCATCTGGCTCTCCGAGGACCGCGTGCGCGCAGTCCCCGGCGGCATGGGCGACGCCAAGACCGGCGGCAACTACGCCGCTTCGCTGCTCGCGCAGGCCGAGGCCGCGGCCAAGGGCTGCGACCAGGTGGCCTACCTCGACGCGGTCGAGCACAAGTGGGTCGAGGAACTGGGCGGCATGAACCTGTACTTCGTGTACGGCAACAAGATCATCACGCCGTCCCTGACCGGCTCCCTGCTCGCCGGTGTCACCCGTGACTCCCTCCTCACGGTCGCCCGTGACCTCGGCTACGAGTCGGAGGAGGGCCGCGTCTCCATCGACCAGTGGAAGACCGACTCCGCCAACGGCACCCTCACCGAGGTCTTCGCCTGCGGCACCGCCGCGGTCATCACCCCCGTCGGCACGGTCAAGTGCGCCTCCGGCGAGTGGGTCCAGAGCGAGGGCAAGCCGGGTGACGTCACGCTGAAGCTGCGTGAGGCCCTTCTTGACATTCAGCGGGGTACGACGCAGGACGTCCACGGCTGGATGCACGACCTCGGCTGAGAGCCCCGTAAGGGGCGCGGGGAACTGCGCGAGCAACCACGAAAAAGCCGCAGTCG
>NZ_JBHYJI010000051.1:0-71232 GCF_042740435.1 Streptomyces sp. NPDC059002
ACCCGCACCACCGGGTACGTGAAGATCGTCTTCTTGTCCGGCACGTCGTCGAGGACAGCGGCTTGGTGAGTTTGTGCTTCCCCGCGCCGCTGTCCCCCGCCAGGCTGCACGCGACGCTGTCGATGCCCAGCCGGTAGCCCGAGGCGTCCGGATACTGGACCAGCGTGCCCCGCACGGTGCCGGACGGCTGGCTGCGCGCCTTGCGCTGGAGCGGCTGCTCGCACAGGGCGGCCGCCGCCTTCTTCAGGGCAGCGTCGGTCGTGTAGGAGCCGTTCAGTTCGGAGAGCTTGACGACCTCGGCGTCGTGCGGCGCGTTGCACGACTTCTTCGCCGCCTGCCCCGGCTTGCCGCTGCTGGTGTTGAAGCAGTCGCCGACCTTCAGGAGGTAGTACGGGACCTCGTCCCCGGCAGGCGAGGGCCAGGAGTCGAGGTCGCTCGGGAAACCGGTGGGCAGGGAGGGGATGTCGCTGGGTACTTCCGTGGGCAGTTCGGACGGGATCTGCGACGGGATGCTCAGTGAGGGCGTCGGTGCGGAGGTCTTGCTCCGGCTCGACTCGGTGGGGGTCTTCTTGTCCGAGCTGTCGTCTCCGGTGACCACCAGGACCACCGCCGCGATGGCGCCCACGGCCACGATGACGGCCAGCAGGACGAACAGCCCCTTCCGCCGCCCTGGAGGCCCTCCCTGCGGCGGGGGCGGCCAGCCCCCGCCGCCAGGAGGCGGCCCGAACCCGCCCTCCGAGGGCGGTCCGAAGCCGCCACCACCCGTCGGCGGTGGGCCGCTTGGAGGCGGAGGGGGCTGCGGCGGTACCGGTGGCATGGCCATACCGTCAAGAGTCGCCTCGAACCGGTCATCTAGCGAGCCCTATACCGAAGTTGGTGCCGGATCAGAGTCCGCAATGGCGCCTCGGAGCAGTACGGCATGCACTTCAGAGGGCGGGCTCCGGTCAGCCCCGAGCGCCCAGAAGATGATCCATGGCCAGCTGGTCGAGGCGCTCGAAGGCCATCCCGCGCGCGGCAGTGGTCTCCACGTCGAATGCCTCGTAGGCACCACGGTCGGCAAGCAGCCCGGTAAGACCGTCGTCGGCCGTGGGCACCGCCAGTTCGTCCAGACGCGAGGCCCTCAGCGCCTCGCGCACTTCGGGATCCGCCCGGAAGGCGGCCGAACGTTCGCGCAGGATCAGGTAGTTCCGCATGCAGCCTGCGGCCGATTCCCACACGCCGTCGTAGTCCTCCGTGCGCGGCGGCTTGAAGTCGAAGTGCCGCGGCCCCTCGTAACCGCCCCTCTCCAGGAGGTCCACCAGCCAGAACGCACTGCGCAGATCACCGGCGCCGAACCGCAGGTCCTGGTCGTACTTGATGCCGGTCTGGCCGTTGAGGTCGATGTGGAAGAGCTTGCCCGCCCACAGAGCCTGGGCGATGGAGTGCGGGAAGTTCAGGCCCGCCATCTGCTCATGGCCCACTTCGGGGTTGACGCCGTATATGTCGGGCCGCTCCAGGCACTCGATGAACGCAAGGGCGTGTCCGACGGTGGGCAGCAGGATGTCGCCGCGCGGCTCGTTGGGCTTCGGCTCGATCGCGAACCGCAGATCGTAGCCCTGTTCGTGCACATACTCCCCGAGCAGGTCGAAGGCCTCCTTCATGCGGTCGAGCGCGCACCGCACGTCCTTCGCGGCACCGGATTCCGCCCCCTCCCTGCCACCCCACGCGACATAGGTGTGCGCGCCCAACTCCACCGCGAGGTCGATGTTCCGGATCGTCTTGCGCAGCGCATAGCGGCGTACGTCGCGGTCGTTGGCGGTGAACGCGCCGTCCTTGAAGACGGGGTGGGTGAAGAGGTTCGTGGTGGCCATCGGCACGACGAGGCCCGTCGTCTCCAGTGCCTGCCGGAAGCGGTTGATGTGCGCCTCGCGCTCCATGTCTGACGACCCGAACGGGATCAGGTCGTCGTCATGGAACGTCACTCCGTAGGCACCCAGTTCGGCGAGGTGCCGTACCGAGTCGGCCGGGTCGAGCGGGGCCCTGGTGGCGTCACCGAATGGGTCCCTGCCCTGCCAGCCGACGGTCCACAGGCCGAAGCTGAACTTGTCCTCAGGAGTGGGCTGGTAGTTCATGTGCGACTCCCTCGACTATTTCGTCATGGCGATTTACAAATTAGTATCCGAGGGCTCCGCTGGGAAGGTCGGGGAGGGAAGTCCGGGGCCTCGTCCCCGGGAGAGCCGCAGGAACGGAGACCTCAATGTCATCAGCGCCAGCAGCCCAGGGGCCCCTCGTCGTCGGCGTGGACAGCTCTACGCAGTCCACGAAGGCGCTGGTCGTCGACGCCGCCACGGGGCGCATCGTCGCGAGCGGCCAGGCCCCGCACCGGGTCAGTGCGGGTGAGGCCCGCGAGAGCGACCCCCAGGAGTGGTGGGACGCCCTGTGTGCGGCCCTGCGTCAGTGCGGGCCTGCCGCGCGGGAGGCTTCGGCGGTGTCGGTCGGCGGACAACAGCACGGCCTCGTCACGCTCGACGCCGACGGCACCCCGGTGCGGCCCGCCCTCCTGTGGAACGACGTCCGTTCGGCCGCGCAGGCCCGCAAACTCGTCGAACGCCTCGGTGGCCCCAAGGTGTGGGCCGACCGTGTCGGCAGCGTCCCAGGGCCCTCCTTCACCGTGACGAAGTGGGCCTGGCTCGCCGAGCACGAGCCCGCCGCCGCCCGCGCCACGGCGGCGGTGCGACTGCCCCACGACTACCTCACGGAACGCCTCACAGGATCCGCCACGACCGACCGCGGCGATGCCTCGGGCACGGGGTGGTGGGCCTCGGCCACGGAGACCTACGACGAGGAAATCCTCGGCGCGGTGGGGCTAGACCCCGCATTGCTGCCCCGGGTGGCACGCCCCGGAGAGGTCGTCGGCACCGTACGCGGCAGCGCTGAACTGCCCTTCTCCAAGGGCACACTGGTCGCACCCGGCACTGGTGACAACGCGGCGGCCGCCCTCGGGCTCGGCCTGCTCCCCGGCACTCCCGTGTTGAGCCTCGGCACGTCGGGCACGGTCTACGCGGTGTCCGAGCAGCGCCCCACGGATGCCACGGGCACCGTCGCGGGTTTCGCCGACGCGCGCGGCGCATGGCTGCCACTGGCCTGCACCCTCAACTGCACGCTCGCCGTCGACCGCGTGGCCGCGCTCCTGAGCTTGGACCGTGAAGCGGTGGAGCCGGGAGGCACCGCCACGCTCCTGCCGTACTTGGACGGCGAGCGGACACCGGATCTCCCCCACGCCTCCGGGCTATTGCACGGCCTGCGGCACGACACGACGCCCGGGCAGCTGTTGCAGGCGGCGTACGACGGAGCCGTCCACTCGCTTCTCGGCGCCCTCGACCGGGTCCTCGACGCGGACGCCGACCGGTCGTCCCCGCTGCTGCTCATCGGCGGCGGAGCGCGCGGTGCGGCGTGGCAGCACACCGTCCGCCGCCTCTCCGGCCGCCCCGTACAGGTGCCCGAGGCCAAGGAGTTGGTCGCCCTCGGCGCCGCCGCACAGGCCGCCGGCCTGCTGACCGGGGAAGATCCGGCCGCGATCGCGCGGCGCTGGGGCACGGCCGACGGGCCCGTGCTCGACCCCGTGGAGCGGGACGAGGCAACGTTCGCAAGGATCTCCGAGGTACTCTCCGACGCGGCGCCCCTGCTGGACAGGGCGCCTCATGGGGAGTGAGGACTGACCGGGCATGACCGCACCGTTGCACGAGGATCGTCGGGGCACGTCCGGCGCGCGGCTGCCCGACACTCAGCAGGGAATGCGCCGCCGCAACCTCTCCCGGGTGATGCACGCCGTGGCCGCGCACGGCCCGCTGTCCCGTGCCGCCGTCGCCTCCCGGATCGGCCTGACACGGGCCGCCGTCTCCACGCTGGTGGACGAGTTGATCCGTTCCGGGCTCCTCGACGAGTTGGGGCCCGAGCGCCCCGGCCGGGTGGGCCGCCCCGGATCGGCCCTCGCGGTCAGCGGACGGGGGCCCGTCGGCATCGGTGCCGAGGTCGGCGTCGACCATCTCGCGGTCTGCGTGGTCGACCTGCGCGGAGAGGTCCGGGCGCGCGCGGTGCGCCAGGTCGGCAATCATCGCCGCGCGCCCGAAGCCGTACTCGAAGACCTCTCGGCCATGGTGGGACGGGTGAGTGCCGAGGCCCGGCCGGACGGTCTCTCCCTCGCGGGCCTCGCTGTCGCCGTGCCCGGCCTCGTCACACGGGACACGCGGACGGTGGTCCGCGCCCCCAACCTCGGCTGGCGCGACATCGACCTGGGCCCGCTCCTGCCCTCCGAGCTGCCCGTCACAGTGGACAACGAGGCCAACTTCGGCGCCCTCGCGGAGCTGTGGCTCGGCTCGGGGACGCCGGAGGACTTCCTCCATGTCTCGGCGGAGATAGGGATCGGCGCCGCTCTGGTGGTCGATGGGCGGCTGCTGCGCGGAACGCACGGTTTCGCGGGCGAGCTGGGACATGTGCCAGTGCGGCCCGAGGGCCCGGCCTGTCCCTGCGGCGGGCGCGGCTGTCTCGAGCAATACGCGGGTGAGGAGGCTGTGCTGCGCGCGGCCGGACTCGAACCGGGCGAGGACCGGGTCGGGCTGCTCACCGAACGCGCCGCGGCGGGAGAAGCTGACGTACGGCGCGCGCTGCGCGGAGCCGGTACGGCGCTGGGCATCGCGCTCACAGGCGCCGTGAACCTTCTGGATCCCCGAGCCGTGGTGCTCGGCGGCGCCTTGTCGCGCCTCGCGCCGTGGCTGCTGCCGCCGCTGGAGAAGGAGTTGAGTGGGCGTACCGCGGGTCGGGCCTGCGGCGTCACCGTGTCCGAGCTCGGGCCGGACGGTCCTCTGCTGGGTGCGGCGCACTCGGTGGTGCGAGGCGTGCTGGACGATCCGGGGGCGGTCGCGGGGGTGGGGTAGGCGGGGTGCGGGGTGCTAGGCGCGAGGCGCGAGGCGCGAGGCGCGCGTGGAACGGCCCATTCGAGTGGCCGAGTTTTCCACAACCTCTCTGCTGTACACAGATGCGAGTCATGCCCTTCCGCCCCAACCGGCCAGCGCCGTACCGTAATTCGTGCGAGACGCCGCAGCCCTGGCAAGAACGGCGTCCACACGGATCGGGGGATTCACGTGTCGGGGGAAACCAGTCCAGTTCCAGCACCACCTGCAGCTCCAGCACCACCTGCAGCTCCAGCTCCAGTTGGGATTCATCACCGCGGCCATCGCAAGGTTTTACGGAGCGCGCCCGCGCCGGTACCAGCCAAGCCGGTTCCAACCAACCAGTGTGACGAGTGCGGCCCATCGGGCCAGAGTGGAGCGACGCAGCGATGAGCGACGCCCAATTCCTGGCCGTGCGGACCGAACCGGGCGAGTACGCCTGGACGTTCGGCGGTGCCCCGCCCATCGCCCGCATCGTGCCCGGTACGGTCCTCGACCTCTTCACGGAGGACTGCTTCGCGGGGAACGTGCGCACGGAGAAGGACCTGGTCTCCGAGGTCTGTCAGTTCCCGTACCTCAATCCGCAGACGGGCCCCTTCCACGTGGAGGGGGCGGAGCCTGGTGACACCGTCGCCGTGCATTTCGTGTCGATCGAGCCGGCCCGCGACTGGGCGGCCTCGACGACGGTGCCCCTGTTCGGCGCCCTCACATCCACGCACACCACCGCCTCGCTGCAGCCGCCACTGCCCGAGGCCGTCTGGATCTGGCAGCTCGACCGGGACCGCCGCACGGCGCGATTCACCGCACGGGACAGCGACTTCGAGGCCGAACTGCCGATGGATCCCATGCACGGCACGGTAGGTGTCGCGCCCGCCAATCTGGAGGTTCGCTCGGCGCTCGTGCCCGACGCCCACGGCGGCAACATGGACACGCCCGAGATGCGGGCGGGAGTCACCTGCTATCTGGGGGTGAACGTCGAGGGAGCCCTGCTGAGCCTCGGCGACGGGCACGCGCGGCAGGGCGAGGGCGAGACGTGCGGGGTGGCCGTCGAGTGCGCCATGAACACCGTGGTGATCGTCGAGCTGTTGAAGGGGATCTCCACTCCGTGGCCTCGCCTGGAGTCCGACACGCACATCGTCTCGACCGGGTCCGCCCGGCCGCTGGAGGATGCGTTCCGCATATCCCAGCTGGACCTGGTGCAGTGGCTGGTGCGGGACTACGGGTTCAGCGAGCTTGATGCGTACCAGTTCGCGACGCAGACCGTCGAGTCGCCGCTCGCCAATGTCTGCGACACCAACTACACGTGCGTGGCCAAGCTCCGGAAGGACTGGCTGCCCGCACGTGAGACGCATCGCGGGCTGCACGCGCGGTTGCGCGAGATATCCGCGGCACTGCCGCACGGGGCTTTCCCTCCTTCCTAGAGGCCTGGAGGCTAGAAGCACCTCCGCCTCAGGTCGGCGGCCGGCGAGCGCACAAGCCCTCGACACCCTCATCCCCGAGCACGGTTCTCCTCTCAAGTGCAGCGCCAGCCCAACCCGTTCCCCACCGAGAGGCAGGTCAGCCATGGACAGAGCAAGACGCTTCCCGAGCAGGCGCCGACTGTTGCAGGGCGCGGTCGCTGCCGCCGTCCCCGCGACGCTCCTGTCCGCTACCCGGGCAAGCGCCCAGGACCGTGCCGTCGACTACCCTCCGGCCGAGTGGATACCGGCCAGCAGTTCCAACTACACGGCATCCAACCGCCCGAGCACGTACTCCATCGACTACGTGATCATCCACGTCACCCAGGAGACCTACGCAGACACTCTCGCCATCTTCCAGAACTCGGCGAAGCAAGTTTCGGCCCACTACGTGGTGCGATCCAAGGACGGACACATCGCCCAGTGCGTCCGCGATCGCAATGTCGCGTGGCACGCGGGCAACTGGAGCTACAACACCCACAGCATCGGCATCGAGCACGAGGGCTGGGTCGACAAGCCCGAGTACTTCACCGACGCGATGTACCAGCAGTCCGCCGCGCTGACCTCCGCCATCTGCACGAAGTACGGCATTCCCAAGGACCGTGAGCACATCATCGGGCACGTCGAGGTCCCCGGTACCGACCACACGGACCCGGGCCCGTACTGGGACTGGTCCCGCTACATACGCATGGTCAACTTCGCCTGAGGCGCGTGGGCTCACCGCCCCTCAAGGCCACCGAACCCGGTGGCTCTTGTCGGCTTCCGCTCCCGGGGCGACGATGGCATCACCCGCATCGCCGTCCCAGGAGGCCGAGTTGACCGATCCGTGGGTGGCCCTGAAACCGGGCACCGATCCCGCCGAACAAGCGCGGGAGTTACGCCGGGCGCACGAGGACTTCACCGCTGCAGGGACGGTCACCCGTCCCGTGCGCCCGGTCGTGGCCGACTCGTGGCGGCGGTCGGCCAGGGCACGGGTCAGTCCAGAGGGCACAGGAGCGGCGGTGGAGCTGACCGACGGGGACCTCGGCGTCTATCGCGCGGAGCATCCGTTGGCCCGGGTGATGCCACTGTTCCGTGAGTTGGTGGGCAGCTTCGCGGCGGATGGCGAGCATCTGCTGGCGGTGTGCGACGCGCAGGGCAGGCTGTTGTGGGTCGAGGGTCACGCGGTGACACGGCGGCGTGCGGGGCGGATGAACTTCGTTCCGGGGGCGCGGTGGGCGGAGTCCGCCATGGGCACGAACGCACCGGGGACGGCGGTCGCCGTGGACCGGCCGGTGCAGGTGTTCGCCGCCGAGCACTTCATGCGGCGGGTCCAGCCGTGGACGTGCGCCGCGGCTCCGGTGCACGATCCGCGCACCGGGCGGCTGATCGGCGCGGTCGACATCACTGGCGGGGACGGCCTCGCGCACCCGCACAGCCTCGCCTTCGTGCAGGCCGTGGCACGGGCCGCGGAATCCCAACTCGCCTTGCTGACCCCGCCGGTGTGCACTGGGGACACGGTGGAGCTGGCCGCCTTGGGGCGTGACGAGGCGCTGCTTCTGACGGGCGGCAGGAAGGTGCGGCTCAGCCGGAGGCACAGCGAGATCGTGGTGCTGCTCGCTCGCCATCCGGAGGGGCTGACCGGTGACGAGTTGCTGTATGCGCTGTACGAGGACGAGTCGGTGCCGCAGGTGACGTTGCGGGCGGAGATGGCGCGGCTGCGGCGGGTCCTGGGGGCGGAGCTCTTGCGGTCTCGACCGTATCGGCTTGCCGCGCCCGTCGAGTGTGACGTCGATACGGTCGAGCGTCGGCTGGGCGCCGGTGCGGTGACGGCGGCGGCCGCCGCGTATGCCGGTCCGTTGCTGCCGCAGTCGCAGGCACCGGCGTTGGTCCGGCTCCGGCGCAGGCTCGCCGATCAGTTGCGCACGGCGTTGGTCGACCGCAACGACCCCGATCTGCTGGCCGATTGGGCGCATGCGCCATGGGGTGAGGACGACCTGGTGGTGTGGCGGGCACTGGCCTCGCTGCGCCCGACGGCACCTGTTCTGGCCCGGCTGCGCGAACTCGACGCGGAGCTGGCGGCGGCCGAGCCAGTCGGACGGGCGGGACAAGGCCGCCTGTAGCCCGCGACAGGCGCACGGGCGAACGCACGGGCACACCCGGATATGCCTGGACCGGCCCGGGGTGAGCCGCACGGCCTGGACGAGCCACACGGCCCGGGCAAGTCACACGGCCCAGGTGAGCCACCTGGCTCGGATGGGCCGCATGACTCCCATGAGGCGCATGGCACGCATAAGGCGCATGACTCGCATGAGGCGCATGGCACAGATGAGCCCGCCCCAGTCACGGCCCCGACCCAACCCAGCTGCGAGGTGAGCGCCGCAACGTACATGCAACGTCCGCGCTTCTAGCCTCCGGGCGAGAGCTGCCCAACGGCGGGCAGCCTTCCCCGGGAGGCCAGCCAAGATGACCCGTTACGCAGCGCCCGGCACCGAGGGCGCGATCGTCTCCTACCAGTCGCGCTACGACCACTTCATCGGCGGCGAATACGCGGCGCCCGCCCGTGGCCAGTACTTCGAGAATCCGAGCCCGGTCAATGGGCAGGCGTTCACCGAGATCGCCCGGGGCACCGCCGAGGACGTCGAGCGGGCGCTCGACGCGGCGCACGCGGCCGCGCCCGCGTGGGGACGTACGTCCGTCACCGAGCGCGCGGACGTCCTGCGTAAGATCGCCGACCGGATGGAGGCCAATCTCGAACAGCTCGCGGTCGCCGAGAGCTGGGAGAACGGCAAGCCGGTGCGTGAGACGCTGGCGGCCGACATTCCTCTCGCCATCGATCACTTCCGCTACTTCGCGGGTGTGATCCGCGCGCAGGAGGGGTCGCTGAGCGAGGTCGACGAGGACACCATCGCGTACCACTTCCATGAGCCGCTGGGTGTCGTCGCGCAGATCATTCCGTGGAACTTCCCGATCCTCATGGCGACTTGGAAGCTGGCACCGGCGCTCGCGGCCGGGAACGCCGTGGTCCTCAAGCCCGCCGAGCAGACGCCTGCCTCGATCCACTACTGGTTGAGTCTGGTGGCCGATCTGCTGCCGCCTGGCGTGGTCAACATCGTCAACGGTTTCGGCGTCGAGGCGGGCAAGCCCCTGGCGTCGAGCCCGCGCGTCGCCAAGGTCGCCTTCACCGGGGAGACCACGACGGGGCGGTTGATCATGCAGTACGCCTCCGAGAACATCAAGCCGGTCACGTTGGAGCTGGGGGGCAAGTCGCCGAACATCTTCTTCGACGATGTGTGGGCCGCGAACGACGACTTCCGGGACAAGGCGCTCGAGGGCTTCACGATGTTCGCCCTCAACCAGGGCGAGGTCTGCACCTGCCCGTCGAGGGCGCTCGTGCAGCGCGGGCACTACAGCGAGTTCCTCGAGGCGGCGGTCGCCCGCACGGAGCAGATCAAGGCCGGGCACCCGCTCGACACCGACACCATGATCGGCGCGCAGGCCTCCAACGACCAGCTGGAGAAGATCCTCTCCTACCTCGACATCGGCCAGCAGGAGGGGGCGAAGGTTCTGACGGGCGGTCAGCGCATCGAGTACGACGGCGAGTTGGCCGGGGGTTACTACGTCCAGCCGACCATCTTCGAGGGCGACAACCGGATGCGGATCTTCCAGGAGGAGATCTTCGGTCCGGTCGTCTCGGTCTCGTCCTTCAATGACTTCGACGACGCCATCAAGATCTCCAATGACACGCTCTACGGTCTGGGCGCGGGCGTGTGGACGCGGGACATCAACACCGCGTACCGGGCCGGGCGGGCGATCCAGGCGGGCCGCGTCTGGACCAACTGCTACCACGCGTATCCGGCGCACGCGGCGTTCGGCGGGTACAAGCAGTCGGGCATCGGCCGTGAGACCCACAAGATGATGCTGGAGCACTACCAGCAGACGAAGAACCTATTGGTCTCGTACTCACCGAAGAAGCTCGGCTTCTTCTAGAGGCACGAAAAAAGGCGCCTGACCTGGGCTTTTACCCGTCAGGCGCCTTCCATTCGGCCCGCTCAGCGCAGGGCCCGGTTTACGTTGTAACTCCCAGATTCTCCCGCCGCTATCCCTCTTCTGACCAGCTGTTCCGGACCAGTGGCGGACCAAACCCCGACTCACCGCTCAGGCTCCGCGCCCCGGCTGACGCGGTCCCACTCCTTCATCGACTGCTCGATGAGACGGTTGGCCTGCTCCCGGACGCCGTCCAGGAACTTGGCGTAGTGGCGGAAGAGGACCTCGATGCTCTGGCCCGCGCGGCGAGCATATTCGGCCGGGTCCACACCGGAGTACAGCCAGAACGAGATCCCGGCATGCCGGAGATCGTACGGCCGCTTGGCCAGCCCGGAGGCAAGTTCCGTGCGCGTCAGGACGTACTTCCGCGCCCGCGCCCAGGTTGTGCCGTACGCGGCTGCGTCCACGTAGTTGCCGGCCTGGTTCCGGAACAGCCGCCCGTCCGGCGCCACGTCGAATCGTTCGATGTGCGCACGGAGGATACGCACGAACTGCGGCGGGATCGGCACAGGTCGGGTCGCGGTAGCCGCACGGCGCTTGAGCGAGTGCACCTCGTGCACCGCGCCGTCGTCCGTCCAGTCCTTTCCTGCAGTGACGACGCCGCCCGAAAGGTTGAGCATCCCCCATCCGGTCTTGGGGAGGTGACACTGTTCGAGCCGGAGGTGGATGACCTCTGCGGGCCGCATGGCCGCGTGGTACATGCAACCGAAAAACGCCTCAAGGTGAGGACCGCGTCCGCGCTGCTGGGCAACCGCTGCGAAGAGCCGGGAGACCTGGGCACTGTGCCGACGGCGAACGTTGGCACTCCATACGGTCTAGCCTCCGCGCCCGCCACCCCAGTGACCTGCGAATTCATCTTGCACACAGCCCAGTCGGGGCCACTGGCCTACGCACCAGCCGCTGGAGAATGTATGAGGGTCCGCCGACTCCGTCGGCGGACCCTCATACTCGATCGAGGTTAGCGATCTCCGAACAGCTTCTGCTGGCGCCTTCTTTCCAGGAGGCAGGTGCCACCCAAGACCGCGCCTAGGAGGAGCCCTCCTAGGAGAGAGACCGGAACGCTGTAGGCGGCTCCATTCCCCGCGCCCAGGGACACAGCAAGCAAGATCGCAAACATGACCACGCCTACGAGTGTCCCGATGAGCACGGGGTGCTTTGCGGAGAATTTCTGGCTTCTGGTGGGCGGACGGCCGCCAAAGCGTTTCTCAAAGCGCCAGTAGGTGTCAGTCATGCGAGCCATCAGACCCCTTGGGTTCGAAGATCCCATCAGATCGTTCCCTCCTCAGTTGGGGAGGTTCCGGTCCGCCCTCCACCGGTTGACCGCAGGGCCGAGCTTTCCCGCGAAGCTACCAGCAATCCCCCACGCCATGGGCTGCCAGGTCGCTGACCAGTATCCGCCGAGGGTCTGATTCTCCCCCGAGGCAGCGTGGGCGCCCGCGCCGGCCACACCCGCTCCAACGATGACGCAGGCGGCAGTCGCGGTCCCGCCGGAGACGAAGCTGCACCCGGCGGCGACCCCGATTCCGAGGATGGCGCCGCTGTGCTTCTTCCAGACCTTCTTCACCTTCCCCCACCCGGGTATGCCCCAGAGTCCGTTGGGGTCGATGATGTTGGTGGGGTCGCCGGAGGCGTAGAGGTAGGGGTTGGCTTCCAGGCCCGAGGGGTCGGGCTGGGTGAAGCGGCCGGTGCGCGGGTCCATGTACCGGGCCTCGTTGTGGTAGAGGCCGGTCGGGTCCTGATAGCCGCCCGCGAAGCGGTACGGCTGAGGAACCTTCTCACTGATGTTGCGGGTGACGCCGCGGGGGCTGTAGTCGTACGTGTTGACCTTCGCGCCCTGGTCGTCGACGACGGCCCGGGTGGAGCCGAGGGCGTCGGTGAGGTAGTAGTACGTGCTCTGCGTCCTCAACGGGGCTTCGGTACGGAAGGAGTTGAGGTTGCCGCTCGGCTCACGGATGAAGTTCATGTCCACCCCGGCCGTGGTCTTGGAGGACAGGCCGACCGGGCCGTGGTGGAAGGTGGTGTCGCCGAACTGGGTGCGTTCGGACTGGTCGGTGGAGGCGTACCGCCCCTTGGACTCCTTGCCGCCCTGGGTGAGGGAGGTGAGCTGGGAGAAGTCGTTCCACTGGCCGCCGGTGCGGGCGCTCTCCGGGGTCGGGGCCGCCGCGGTCTCGTTGCCCGCCTTGTCGTACGACCAGCCGGTGGTGTCACCGTTCTTGCCGGTGATCTGGGAGGCGTCGTTGTAGCTGTAGGTGGTGCCGCCGGGGCAGCCCGCCTTGATGCCCTGGGAGGTGAGGTTGCCCGCCTTGTCGTAGCAGTACAGCCAACTGTCGTTGACCGTCGCCCCCTTGGTCTCGTTGGTGAAGGTGAGACGGCCTGCCGAGTCGTAGGTGTAGGCGCGCTTGAGCCCGGCGACGGCGTCCGTCTCGGTGCGGATCTGTGTGCCGTCCACCTTGGTGCCGCCGCTGGTGTACGAGTAGTCGTAGGCGAGATCGACCAGCGTGCCCGCCGGGGAGGTCGCCTTGATGCGCTCCGCACGGTTGGCCTTGTCCGGAGTGATGGTCTCGACGGTGCCGCCGGGGAAGCTGGTCTTGGTGCGGAAGTCGTTCGCGTTGTACTCGTAGCCGGTCTTCTTGCCCTGCGCGTCGGTGAGGGATTCGAGCTTGTTGACCTTGTTGTAGGTGTACTTCACCGTGCCGGAGGGATCGGTGTAGGATTCGACGTTGCCCTCGGCGTAGTAGGTCAGCACGGTCTGTGAGCCGTCCTGCAGCGTACGGATCGTCTCGCGGCTCAGCGGGTCGAAGTCGTACTTGGTGATCCCGGTGGCGTCCGAGCGCTGCTTGAGGTTGCCGTCACCGTCGTATGCGTAGGTGACGGTCATGTTCGTGCTGGAGACCTTCGTGATCCGGTCCCGGTTGTCGTACACGTAGACGGTCTTGATGCCGCGCCCGTCGGTGCTGGTCTCCGCACGGCCCAGGCTGTCGTGGGTGTAGGTGGTCGCGCCCAGCGGGTTCGGCGGGGTGACCTTGGAGAGGTTGCCCTTGGCGTCGTAAGTGACCTTGGTGGTCTTGCCGTTGGCGTCACTCACCTCGCACCGCTGGCCCTTGAAGCCGCCGCAGGTGGGGGTGGCCGGGTTGTAGGTGAAGGTGCGGGTGCCGCCCTCGGCTCCGGCGATGGTCTCCTTGGTGGTGTTGCCCGCGTCGTCGTAGTCGTAGGTGACGGCCACGCCGTCGGCGGACGTGATCTTCCCGGGGACGTCCGCGCCCGCGATGGTCTTGTACCCGGTCAGCGTGGAGGTGGCGCCGGTGGGCAGCTTGGCGGAGGTGGGGTTGGAGCGGGTGTCCCAGCCGTAGGCGGTGACGTTGCCCGGGGTGCCGCCCACGCCCATCGCGTCCACGGCCGTCTCGAGGTTGAGGTTGGCGTCGTAGGTGCGCTCGCGGTTGCGGCCCAGCGCGTCGGTGACCTTGGTGATCTCGCCGTCGGCGGCGTGCGCGTAGGTGGTGGTGTTCCCGGCCGGGTCGGTGACCTTGGTCGTCCCGGCTCTCCCCTCCCCGGCGGTGTAGGTGTAGAGGTACGTCGGTCCGGTCTCGCCCGTGCCGTCGAAGTGGGTGGCGCGCTTCATCGAGGTGACGCGGTTGTCGGCGTCGTAGGTGAAGACCGTCACCCGGCCCTCGGGGGTGGTGATCTTCGTCAGGCGGCGGCTGGTGTCGTAGCCGAACAGAGTGGCCTTGCCCTCGGTGTCGGTGACCTTGGCCAGGTCACCGGCCGGGTTGAGGTCGTAGACGACGGTGCGGCCCGCGGTGTCCTTGGCCTGCCACTGCGAGGCGTTGGTCTTGACCAGGTCGACGAAGCGGCCCGAGCGGGACTCGGTGAGCTTGAAGCCCTTGTGCTCGGTGCCCGCATCGTGCTGCTCGACCAGGATGTGCCCGCCGTTGCGGTCGGAGACCTTCACCAGGGTGCCCGCAGCGCTGTAGGTGTCCTTGCTGCCGGAGCCGCGCTCGGTGACCGTGAACTCGCCGTTCGAGGACTTCTTCAGGTCCAGGCGGTAGCCCTTGGGCGTGGTGTAGGTGCCGTCCGTCTTCTTGGTGAAGGTGACGGCCGCGCCGGTGGCGTCGTACAGGACCACCTGGGCGTCCTCGATCTGCAGGTAGCGCTCGTAGTTCTGCCACCAGCGCTGCGACACCTTCCCCCACGGCGCGTCCAGGGAGTTGTACGTGCGGGTCAGCTGCAGGGACGTGCCGACCCCGGCGACCTGGAAG
Source organism: Streptomyces sp. NPDC059002 (assembly GCF_042740435.1). Taxonomy (NCBI): domain Bacteria; kingdom Bacillati; phylum Actinomycetota; class Actinomycetes; order Kitasatosporales; family Streptomycetaceae; genus Streptomyces; species Streptomyces sp. NPDC059002. The sequence goes on from NZ_JBHYJI010000051.1 coordinate 14,668, forward strand.
TCGGTGGCGGCGAGCATCAGGTTGCCGGTGGAGTAATTGACGCGCGCCACCAGCGAGTCGGTGACCCGGACGTCGGAGATCTGATGCCAGGGCACATCCCCCTGCCCCTTGGGCACCACCGCCGCCACCGCCTTGGCGGCGCGCTCCCGCTTCCCGGTCGCGGTACCGGCCCGCTCCTTCTGCGCCGCCCGCCACGCCGCCACCTCCGGCGACGGCTCACGCTCACGGACCGAACCCGGGGCCTTGGTCTCGCCGACCTTCACCGGGGGCATCCCGGCCTTGGCGCCGCCCTTGCCCCAGGCCGAGGACGGGCCGTCCGGTTCGGCCTGGGCGAAGGCCGCCGGGACGACCCCGGCCAGCAGCGTCACGGCGGCCGAGGCCGCCACGAGGGCGCGTCTCGCGCGAACTCTCCTGCGTCTGTGCGGTGTTCCTGTGGTGCGTGAAGACATGCTTCTCCCTCAGGAAGGCACCCCGGTGACCCCCACGGCCACTGGGTGCTCGCACGCTATGCAGCACCCAGAGGAATCGCACAAGCTTTCGCATTGGTTGCGTGGCATTTCGGCCCCGATCTTTACCGCGAAAGCGACAAGTGGCCTGCCGCCAAACGCGCGTAGATGCATGGTCGCTCTCCGACCAGCAGTGGTTGCCCGCAGGGAACTTCGGCTCGAAGGGCACCCTGTTCGACCCGTCATCTCAAGCTAAGGCGACGGAACGGACGTTGGCGCGTCAAGTCATCTGACGTCGCCTCGACCGCATTGTGATGGACGCCTGCCGCCCCACCACTCCGCTGTGGCGGCGCCATCGGCTCACCGGCCTGGTCGGCCCCACAGCCCTCGTCAGCTCTCACCGCGCAGCGCAGCTTCAACGCCGCCGCCTGCATACCCCACAGCCTCCGCAACCAGCCCTTCGAGCTGGCACTCCGACTCCCGTCCGACCTGGACACCCCGAGGGCGCCACGTCTCGCCCCCCTTGATCCGCCGTCGCAGTAGCCCCGGGTGCGCAGGCTGAAGCACGGGCGGGTCCGCACGATCCGGTAGAGGGCGGCATTGAACTGACGGTCCCCCTGCGGTGCAGCCGACGGCACTCCCTGACAGATCGTCAGCCTGTCGGTGTGTCAGAGCGTGTCATGCCCGGCCGCGCGGACGACCTGATCACCTTGGGTGCCGCGGATGTTCTGTGGGGCGATTCCGGCACCCGCTTTGATCGGCTAAGGACGCACAGTCCCCCTGATATCGTTCTCACGCACGCATGGCCGGTGGAAACCCCAGGTCAGACGGGCATCGGGACGTGGCGCAGCTTGGTAGCGCACTTGACTGGGGGTCAAGGGGTCGCAGGTTCAAATCCTGTCGTCCCGACCAGCACTTCACGCTGGTCGAAGGCCGTTTCTGCAGAAGCGAGAACACGGCCCTCGGCGTTTCCAGGTCGGAGGCACGACTCAATCACCCTCCGTCCGCCAAAGGCACCCATGCGGACGTCGTTCCGCGCCACCATCGCGAAGACCCGGGCATCGCAGCAACCCTCCAGGCGTGAAGCAGAGCCACAGCAAGTGCCGCAGATATCTACGGCACTTGCAGCGGGTCAGGCTCTGTGCCGATGCGCAGGCCGAGACTCTGGGACTCTCCCCACGCGCGCGGGAATGGACCCGGGCGCGTGTGAACGCGTCGATGTACTTTGAGTCCCTGAAATGCCGCGGCATTGTCAGTGCCACTCAGTAAAGTCCCGCCGTGACCACCGACTTACCGAAGCATGCCGTCCAGGCCCTGCTCAGCGACGATGAGCGAGGCACTGTCCTTGCCGACGCCGTAGCAGCAGCAAGCGAGACCGAGCTTCACTCAGCCTTCTTCCATGCGTGCGCGTGGGACATCGCCGCGGACATTTTCCACCGGCTGACGGCACACCTGGACGACATCTCCATCGAGAAGCACGACGCCGAGCAGCGCGGTCGCGCGCAATCCGGTTCGGCCCTTCATCCCGCTTCGCGGCATATCCGCGAGGGCTCCGCCGGAGCGGCCCGCACGCTCGCCTACGCTCTGCAAGGGGAGGTAGCGGAGGCCACCGTCGCCGTGGAGGAAGCGAGCCGCGTACGGTCCCGGATCGCCCGCGGCCACGAGGACACACTGGCCCCGCCCCTATCGCTCCTTGGTATTCATCCCCCGTCCCCTCTCGAGGCGCTCATCGCGTTTCATCACCAACTCGGCGCTGCCCGCATGCGGGTCAACACCCTGCGCGCCGAGGACAGACGGATCCTGCACGAGCTGGCCGTGGAGGAGGAACTTCGCAGAAGAGCCGCCGACGCACGCGACGGAGTCGCGTTGAAGGCCATCGACCTCTATCTCAAGGACGACTTCTGGGAGCTGATCGCCGATCTCTCCGAGGGCGTGCCGCATCCCGTGCCCGGTTACGACGGCCGGGACCAGCCCGTCACCGCCTCCCTGTCCGATGGTCGGCCCGTGGTCTTCTTCCCCCAGTACCTTCCCGTCGCCGGTCACGCCGACTACAGGCCACCACCCTTGCCGGCCCTTGGACTTCCCGAGGTGCACCACCTGTCCGGTCTTGCGCACCACCATTTCCCCGAGACTGCCGTCGTCGTGGTCACCAACGGCCGTTTCTCTCCCACCGCGCAGCGCTACGCGCAGAGCCACGATGTCCAACTCCTCGGCCGTGAGGGCCTGGAACGCTGGGCAACGTGGTCCTCTCCCCTCCATACGGTCCTGGGGTCCTGCGAGGCACATACGGATACGGAGGCGGTCCGGTGACTCGCGTCGATGCCCTCCGCGCCGCAGCGCCCGTCTACCAGGACGAGCTTCTCAACGAGATGATGGAGCACCGGATCGCTGCCGCCGATGATGAAAGCCTGCACGCCACCCTCCGCTGGGACGCCGAGGACCGCCTGCTCGAAAGTACCCTCCTCGTGCTCCGGGCACACTGCGACGGCATCGAACGCGAGCACGACCACGCTCACCGTCGCGCGGAACACGAACCGTCTATGGATGATCCCGAGTGCACCCGCACAACCGGATGCTGTGTTCTGGCCGCCATGCGCCTGCGGCGGCTCCTGACCCAGGAATTGGGCTGGGCCCGGGAGGATGTCGCGGCGGCCGAGCACCTCCAGCAGAAGCTGCGGTCGGTGCACCGTGCGAAGCGGGTGGACCGGTACCGGCAGCATCCTCGCAGTACGCCGGAGTTGGACGCTGCCGCCCAGTTGCTCCGTCACCATGCCGAGTCCGTCGACCGAGTCGGAGCGATCCTCGCGGACGATCGTGAGCGGCTTCATGCCCTGGCCTTCGAGGAACAGCAGGCACAGGACTTCCTGGCTTCGCCGACGAGCACGAGCCTGCGGCAGATCTACGAGATGTCCCACCGCCAGTTCGAGCGACTGGTCGCCGACCTGGCAGCCCGCGACGGACTCAAGGTCGAGCGACGACACGGCGGACCTCACGACGGGGGTGTCGATGTCCTCGCCACGACGCCCGGCGGCCACAGGCTGATCTTCCAGTGCAAGCACACCACACGGGCGAAACCCGTAGGAGTGGCGGCCGTCCGCGAGCTCAACGGCATCGCCGGCCCCGTCCACGACACTGACATCGCGATCGTGATCACCAACAGCACCTTCAGCAAGCCCGCCGAGCACTTCGCGCGGCAACAGGACATCATCCTGCTCAGCCGGTGGGTACTCGTGCGCTGGGCCACCTGGGGCGAACCCCTGCTCGACATCCTCGAACTCGAAGAAACCGGTGGGCCGGCGCCATGACCACGCCGCGCGGCGCTCTGCGGTCTCTATACCTGAGGTCGTGCGGGTACGGGCCGGACAACGACGTGGAAGATCTCCCGGGCAACATAGCGTTTCAGGCAGCGAATGACCTCGCGCCGGGTCCTCCCTTCCGCCACACGCCGCTCGTAGTACGCCTGGGTACGCGGATCCCAGCGCAGCCGGGTCAGCACGATCCGGTACAGCGCGGCATTGGCCCTGCGATCGCCACCCCGGTTGAGCCGATAGCGACGCTGACCGCCGGTGGAGTACTCGACGGGGCTGGCCCCGCACAGGGACGCGAACGATGCTTCGCTGCGCAGGCGTTCCAGATTGTCTCCCATAGTGATCAGCAAGGTGGCGGCACTGTCGGGGCCGATGCCCACCGGGACGAGCAGCTGCGGGTAATGACGCTTCACCAGCGCGGCCAGCCGCCGCTCCAGATCCCGAATCTGCCCCGTCAGCTGCCCGATCCGCTGAGCCAACAGACACAGAGTGACGCGCGTGGCCTGCTCCAGGGCCCCCAACTCGCCGTCACCGCCCTCACGTTCATCGAACTGCGCGCATGCCCGGACCAGAGCCGGGGTCCTCAGAGCGGTCAGCTGCTCGCGCAGGCCGGGATCCGCGGTGACCAGAACGGCCTTGAGCTGATTGACGGCCTGCGTACGGGCCTTGGTAGCGGAGTCCTTGGCCAGTTTGAACAGACGGGCGCACTGCACTGGCCCATCACCGGCCTTGGCTCGGGAGCGGGCGCGGCCGCTCAGTACCGCCCGCGCCGCCTCCTGCGCATCCACCGCGTCCGACTTGCCCCGCCGCCGGCGAACCGAGCGATCGGGACGGTTCACCTCGAACACCTCAACCCGGCGAGCCAGCAAATAGCGGGAGAGAGCGGCTCCGTAACTGCCGGACCCTTCCACCCCGGCCCTCCGCACCGAACCCAGTCGGTCGGCCCACTCCCAGAGTTCGAGATAGCCCACCGCTGTAGCGGGAAAGGACCTGGTCTCCATGACCACCCCCAGCATGGAGAGCACGGCCGCCATATGAACGTCCCGGTGCGTATCGACACCAAGGACGACCTCGCCCTCACCAAGCGGCCACACAGGGGGACTTGGGATCGTCAGGGGGCACCTCCCGCTCCGAACAGCCTGCCAGTGCGCGGCACCGGACCGGCATGGCAGTCAGCGGTGACACGGTGCCCAGATCGCGGCACGCATACCCTCAAGACACGCCCAAGCAGCCCGGTGGCAGTGCTCCCACACTGGAGGTCGGCGAAGGTAGGACAAGACACCCGGTCTCAAAAGTCACGAGCCAGAACCCAGCACGGGAGCACAACAACCGGTATACCCAGGTCCCGACGGCCTGCAATCGCCCGCAGCGAACTGCGGGCGTCAGGAGGCGTTGCGTGACGTGATCAGCCGGTTGGTCAGCTCCACGGTGCTCAGGTACCACCAGAAGATCCAGTCGAGGAACGCCTCGTCGTACTCGCCACGCTGGTCGGCTCGGCGGTGGCGCAGGTCGAATCGGTTGGCGATCTCGAAGAGGGCGCCTTCGTCCTTGCCGAGCTGGTCCTTGATCAGGGTGCGGCGCTCTTCGAGGATGCGGCCAAGGTTGAAGATGGCCGACCGCTTGCTCTCGGGTGAGGCATCACGGCTGCGGTAGAGAGCGATGGCGTGGCGGACGCCGGCGGTGATGTCGGGTGGGCTGTCGTTGAGGGCGTGGTGCATCAACTGGCCGCGGGCGTCGTCGGTGACGGCAACCAGGCGGCCGAGGTCCTCGCCTTCCGCGGCCAGCTCGTACTCGGTGCCGACAGCGCGAAGCAGTTCGTCGACCTTCGCTCGGTACAGGATGCGGGCCGGCCCGTTGTGGAACTCCGAGTGGTGCCAGCCGCAGTTGCAGAAGTCGTGGTATCGCCGCATCCGGGGACGGCTGACGAGGTCATGGAAGACCTCGATGAGGCCGTAGAAGGTGTCTTCGTCCCAGGTCTCCGGGGCCAGGGGCCACAGGCCGGGAATCCCCAAGCGTCGTTCGATCAGCGCAGAAGCGTCGGGCAGTACGTCCGGGGCATCGACGCACTCCTCACCGAAGTGCTCGGCCAGGTAGCCGTTGTCCACGAAGTCTCCGACGACCCTGGCGAAGTCACGGCGGGCGTCTTGCGCGGTGCTTCCGTCAATGGACGAGTCCCGGCCCTGCCGCTGCGGCCAGTAGGGCCTGGGCGCGGCCGCGGACCGGATCTCAGAAGTCCGGCTGATGAGCTCGGAGAACCATTCGTGCTTCGTCACCACCACGGACCGACCCCACCCAGAGGCCGTGCTGGCCCAGGGATCGACGTCGTGATGGTTCACCCTCTCCCTGAAGTCCGCTACGGCCGTCGTCCCGGACAGGGCCTCGGTCATGAGCCACTCGGCGCGGTCTGCCCAGGAGGGTCCTGCCGACTTCAGGATGCGCTCGCCCTCGGACACGAACAGGAACGCGGGCCACGTCAGCTCGTAGTTACTCAGGTCCAGACTCACGGCGTCATCATCACCCATTCACACGCAGGCCGGACCGCAACCGAACAAGCTGACCGCACAAAGATGCACCCCAAAGCATCTGCCGGAGAGCGTCCGGGTAGCGGGTGATCAGTCACACCGGCAGGACTGAACGTGTGGTCTTGGCCCTGCGATCAGACATCGGCTTCTGGCAGCGAGCGACCTCATTGCGGCCGTACGCCGACTCCAGCAGCGTCGAAGAGTCCGAGCCCTCTGGCCTGATTCTCCCGGGCAGGTCCCAGTCATAGCGGATCGCGTTGGCGTGTGATGCCCGGGGCCATGCGTGGGGTGAAAGGTGCACCGCGGGGCGCGTGGGGAGGGGATGCGGAGCTTCCGGGGTGCGTGTGTGACAGGGGCCGTCAGCTGAGACGGGCCCGGGCGAGTAGCACGGGCGGCAGGGAACATCATTCGTACGCCCGGTCCCCTTCCGTAGAAATCCGCCCAGGGGCAGCCTGGTTCGACGTGGCCGCAGCCAGATCAGCAATTTTGCGTTCAATTACGTATCAGTCGGATGAGCGGCGGTGCAGCTGCCCGTATCCGGTATGTCCCGAGTGAAGGAGCAAGCGATGAGTGAGCTCGAAGGCGCCTCGACCGCAGCACGTGGGGCGTCCATCTTCACGGTGGCGGGCGACGGCACCGATGATTCCTACGGCGACGACGGGCCGGCCGCCAAGGCCGCGCTTTACCGTCCCCTTGGCACCGCGCTGGACTCGGACGGCAACCTGTACATCGCCGACACCGAGAACGACCGGGTTCGGCGGGTGGACGCGCAGACCCAGACGATCGCCACGGTCGCGGGCAACGGCAACCGGGGCTTCGGCGGCGACGACGGCTTGGCCATCGAGGCCGCCCTCAACGCACCCACCCGTATCGCGCTGGACTCGGACGGCAACCTGTACATCGCCGACTCCGGCAACAACCGGGTGCGGCGGGTGGACGCGGCGACCCAGACGATCACCACGGTCGCAGGCGACGGCTCGAGCGGGTTCGCCGGTGACGACGGACCGGCCGTCAAGGCCCGCCTCGACCGTCCCACCGGCGTCGCGGTGGACCCCGAGGGCAACCTCTACATCGCCGACACGGAAAACCACCGGGTGCGGCGGGTCGACGCGGTGACCCAGACGATCACCACGGTCGCGGGCAACGGCACCGAGGCCTTCGCCGGTGACGACGGACCGGCCGTCGAGGCCGCCCTCGACACTCCCGGTGATGTCGTAGTGGGGTCCGGCGGCAGCCTCTACATCGCCGACAGCTACAACAACCGGATCCGGAAGGTGGAGGGCGTTCCCGCTCCCGCCCGGTTCTCGGTGTCGCCGGGTGGGCCGGCGACGCTCGTACGCGCGGGCGCCTCCGGCTACGCCGGTGTGGTGCTGCAGAACGTCGGAGACGGCGACGTCCCTTCGCAGAAGGTCCGCGTGACCCTCCCCCAGGGACTGCGGTTCACCTCCGACCGCCTGGTCGTGGGGGTCATGCAGGGCACCCAGTGGAAGGAAATGGGCTCCTACCAGGGGACCTTGACGCCGGACGGGCGGACTCTCGCCTTCCAGCGGGTTGACCTGGTGCTGCCGAGCAAGGGGGCGAAGTCCGGTGCCCTGGTCGAGGTGAACGCCTCCGCCGACGCCCCTCTGGGAGACAGCACCCTGGGCTTCCGCATAGGGGGCCAGACCTCGCGCTCGTCGACCATCCACGTCGTGGCTCAGTAGCACGGCACCTCTCACGGAAAGAAGGGCCCCAGCATGACCGCTCCCGTGACACCCCGGAGGAACGACGCCACAGACCCGGAATGGACGGGCATCCGCACCCTCGGCCACGCGAACCGCTTCGCCACCTGGGACAGCGAGTTCCGCTACGACGGCCGCATCCGCGTCCCGGTGGGCGTGAAGATCAAGGAGATCAAGTACTCCTACACCGGCAATGACCGGGCGGAGACGGGCGCCACGTACAACAAGCGCGGCTCCGGCGGCACCGGTGAGCAGTACGAGATCATCGACCTCACCTTCCTCGCGGATTCCGACGTCATCACCTTCACCCTCCGCGGCGACCTGAACGTCGACACCGACCCGCGCCCGGCCTTCAGCACCAAGTACCAGATCCGCGTCGACGTCACTCTCGACAACGGGGAGGTCCGTACGGCGAGGCCGGAGATCGAGGTGCTCGCCGGTGCCTGGACCAAGAGCGACCCGGAGATGGTGGGGCGGCCGTTCGTCCGGCTGCCGTACGACAGCAACTGGGGTGGCTCGCCCAACGGCTACAGCCAGGCCGGCTTCGGCTACGTGTCGGACAACGGCCGCATCCCCGGCGACAAGTTCATCGTCGACCTGGTCAACCTGCGTCAAGGCGAGCCCGACGTGCCGGGCAACAACAGCGACCACGTGTACTACCAGCTCGTCCACGAGGACGGCACGCCCTCCCACGACACCCTGACCCCGCAGCTGCTCAAGGCCGAGGGCCACCGGGACAGTGGTACGGGCCGCAAGGTGACGCTGCCCGCGCTCGACCTGCGGCAGCTGGGCGACAAGCCGGGCTACTACCGGTTCCTGGTGTGGCCGCAGGCCACCAACCCCGACGGCTCGGCCAGCGGCCTGAGTTGGGACCAGGCCAAGCCCGAGGACGCGTTCCAGCTCGGCAGCGTCTACTACCGGTACACGGCTCCCCTCGCCCCGGGCCGGCTGTCGGTCTCGCCGGGAGGGCCGGTGACGCTGGTCCGCGGGGGCGAGGCCAAGTACGCCGGTGTGGAAGTGCAGAACGTCGGGGGCGGCACCGTCCCCGTACAGCGGGTCAGCGTGAGCCTTCCGCCGGGGAAGGGGCTGCAGTTCACCTCCGCCCAGCTGATCGTGGGGGCCGTGCGGGACGGCCAGTGGCAGCAACTGGGCTCCTACGAGGGGACCTTGTCGGAGCACGGGCACACGCTCACCGTCGAGCGTGTTGACCTGGCGCTGCTGGGACAGGGGTCGAAGTCCGGCGCCCTGGTCCAGGTGGCCGCCTCCGCCGGCACTCCCCTGGAGGACACGAGCCTGAGCTTCCAGGTGGGCGACCAGACGTCGGCTTCCTCCCTGATCCGCGTCACGGCTCAGTAGACCGGGTGACCGACCCGGCAGTCCGGGTGACCGGCCCGAAGTCCGGGTGACCGCCCCGGCAAGTCCGGGTGACCGTAGAGGCCCTCCCCACCGGAGGGCCTCCGCAGCACGGCTCACCACCCCATCCGGAGGGAGTACCTACACGTGGACACAGTGGCATCCCGCCCGCACAGGCTGGCCACGCCGCCCAGGTCACGGAGCATGTCCATCGCCGCCCGGGTGTACGGATATCCACCCGACCACAACGCGGGATCCGAGTGGATGCTCCACTCGATGCTCCGCCCCCTGGCGGAGCGCGGCCACCAGGTGACCGTGTGGCTGTCCCATCCCGGAGCCACGGAGAAGAGCTACGTCATCGACGGGGTGCGCGTCGTCCCGTTCCAGCAGGGCGCCCACTTCGCCGCCGCCGCCCAGAAGGCGGACGTGCTCCTGTCCCACTTCGAGAACGTCCCCCTCGTCTCGGGCCTCGCCAAGCCCCGCCAGATCCCCGTGGTGGTGATCTGTCACGACAACTTCGCCGCGAGCTACCACCACGCGGCGGGAGCCGATCTCGTGGTCTACAACAGCGAGTGGATCCGGCGGGACGGCGAGATCTTCTATGCGCGCTACCCGGCGGAGTTCAAACCCCGGCACTCGATCGTCGTGCGCCCTCCGGTGATCGCGGAGGAGTACCGCACCGAACCGGGCGAGTGCGCGACCCTGGTGAACCTGAACCCCGACAAGGGCAGCGAGATCTTCTGGCAGGTCGCCGCCTGGTCCCCGGAGTGGAAGTTCCTGGGGGTGCGGGGCGCGTACGGCGACCAGATCGGGCCGCCGCCACGCCTGCCCAACTGCGAAGTACTGGACGGCGTTTCGGGAAAGGACATGCGCGAGCACGTCTACTCCCGGTCGCGGGTGATGCTCATGCCGAGCCTGTACGAGTCCTGGGGGCGGGTGGCGGTGGAGGCGTTCGCCTCCGGCATCCCGGTGATCGCCCACCCCACCCCAGGCCTGATCGAGTCCTTGGGCGAGGCGGGGATCTTTGCCTACCGCGACGACCTCAACGCCTGGATCCACGCCCTGAGTTCCCTGAGCGAGCCGAACAACTGGGCGCGGGCCTCCCGCCGCGCCAAGGCACGCTCCGCCGAGCTGAGCGCGTCCTCCGACCTCGACCTGTGGTGCGACTCCGTCGAGTCACTGGGGGAAGCGAGCCGACAGAAGTCCTTCCACGTACGCCCACTCGGCGCGCTCGTCGACGCCAGCGAGATGAGTCGCGGATCCAGGGACGACGCCTTGGGCCTCGGGGTGGAACGCCACGCGTGACCCCGAGCCTGACACGTCGACGAGCGCGTGCGGATCAGCCTTGGGCCTTGTGAACCCTCCAGTCCGCAACGTTGGAGCTGCGGTTGAAGTAGGCGTTGGTGCACAGGTCGTACAGGCCGCCAGAGGCCGTGCTCTGGTTGTTCGTCTCCAGGAAGCCGCCGTTGTCGCCGTAGAGGTTCCACAGGTGGACCACGTCGCCCACCCTGACGTTCTGGTCGGCGGGCGAGGAGGTCTCGGCGAAGATGCGCCAGCGCCCGGTGCCCGCCGCGCGGTCCCTGGCCTCCGAGGTCGAGACGTCGAACTTGGCGCCCGCGGTCTTCTGTACGTCGGAAGCGTGGCCGTTGGAGTCGAGGTAACCGCCGTCGCCACCATAGAGGTTGCGCAGGTACACCACGTCGCCGCTCACCACGTTCTGCCCGACAGCCTTGCCGGAGGCGGACAGGATCTCCCAGGTGCCGGTGCCTTTGCCGCGTGCGGGACTGTCGGCGGTCGAGACCTGGTACTTGCCGCCCGCAGCGCCGCTGTGACCGTTGGTGTCCAGGTAACCGCCCTGCCAGCCGTTGTAGCCGTTCTGCAGGTGGATCTGATCGCCGTACTTGAGCTCGTTCGCCATCGACTCGCTCCTCAGTGGGTGACGGGTGTACCGACGGCCGGGCCGCGCCCAGCGGAAACACCAGACATCCTGCCGATATCCCACACATACGGAACCCGCTGAGCAAACCTGGCCCATACTCGTGCGGGACGCTTCCGGCCAGGAGGCGGACGCGCGTTTCGCTGAGCGCGCCTCCTCTTTCTCAGCTCAGTTGCTCGGCCAGTCCGACGATGATGCCGTCCGGGCCGCGGAGGTAGCAGAGCAGATTGGTGTCCTCGAACCGGGCGATCTGGCCGACGAGTTCGGCGCCGTGCGGGCGCAGGCGGGCGACGGTGTTCTCGATGTCGTCGACGGCGAACATGACGCGGTGCGTGCCCAGAACGTTGTGCGGGCGGTTGCGCGGTCCGGCGCTGATCACTTCGGGGCTGCGGTACTTGGCCAGCTCCAGTCGGCTGTGACCGTCCGGGGTCCGGAGCATCGCGATGTCGCAGCGGACACCGTCGAGTCCGGTGCACTGGTCGGCGAAGGGGCCCTGGACCTCCGCCCTGCCCTCCAGCTCCATGCCGAGTTCCACGAAGAACGCGATGGCGGCATCCAAGTCCTCGACGACGATGCCGACGTTGTCCATCCGCTGAATCGCCATGCTGGTTTCTCCTTCTTCTACCGCGCGGACAACGAGATCTTCTACTTGCACCCCAGGGAGTAATCGGCGGCCTGCTCCGGCGCGGCCGACGGCGTGGCCGGGGACCGCATGCCGAGCCACTGCTCGGCGCCCCAGGCCTCGAACCGCTCCACTTCGGTGAACCCCAGCTTCGCCGCGAGACGCATCGAGCCGACGTTCGCGGTCTGAGTGGTGAGCACCACCGGCTCGCCGGGCAGCGCACCGGCGAGCCAGCCGAGCGCCGCCGCGCACGCCTCGGCGGCGTACCCGGATCCCCACGCCCGCGGCAGGAACAGGTAGCCGAGATCGACCTTTCCCGCGGCAGCCGGGCGACGGTGCTCCGTCGCTCTCCTGAGCAGGATCTGGCCGATCATCGTCCCGTCGAGGTCAGCAACGAAGCTCCCGGGCCACTGCTCGGGCACCCCGGGCGTCTCGCGCTCCAGTTCGTCACGCTGCCGGGGGCCGCCGAGGTAGGTGTGCACCTCTGGCGAGGCAAGCAGGTCGATGAACGTCGCACGGTCCCGGGCCTCGGGCGCACGGAGTACGAGCCTCGCGGTCCTGATCGGGGCGGGTGGCCAGGCGACGGGTCCGAGGTCAGTCATACCGGCCAGCCAATCAGCAGGCTCGGCGGCGATCAAGATGTGCGTGCGTCCCGTTGCCGTGACTCTTGCTCCCGCCTCCGCAGCACGACGTACCGAGCGAGCCAGTCCGTAACACCCTTCTGGCGGCCGAAGTCGGCGATGCGAAGGTCGAGCACGGTGAACCATGTGGTCACTGCGTTGAGGAAGGTCTTCTCCGTGGTCCAGGACGGTCCGCTGGACTGGTCCAGGGCGTCTTCTTCGGTGAGTGCGGCGGCACCGACATGGACCCACAGTCCGCCGGGTCGGCACAGGCGGGCCATCGCCGCGGCGAATGTCCGGCGCTCGCGATCGGTGGGGCGGGTGTGCAGCACGCCGCGGTCGAGGAGCACCGGGAACGGGTCCAGGGGTACGTGGCCGGTGATGTCGAGGACCTCGTACCGCACCGCAGGACCCGTCGCCGGAGTGCGGCGGCGGGCCTCTGTGATCGCCTGGGCGGAGAAGTCGCAGGCTGTCACGGTGTACGAGCGGTCGGCGAGCCACCGTGCGGTGGTGCCGAGTCCGCAGCCGACGTCCAGCACGTGGGCCGGGGGCGGAGCGTGCTCGGCGAGGAGTTCGCCTAGTACGGGTGGCGGCTCCTCGTCCCAGCCGGGGATCGCGGAGTCGTAAGTGCGGTCCCATTCGGCGGCGTTGAGGGAGCGCAGCGGCATGCCTCGCGCCGTCATCCCACGACCGGCCAGCGGGTGATGCGGGAGGGCAGCCACCACAAGAAGGAGCCGACCCGGTGGACGAGGCCTGCCTTCGTGAACGCTTCGGTTTCCTTGTACCGGAAATCCGCGACGGGGGCGCCGTCCAGCAGTGACGCCAGCTTCGCCTTGTTCACTTTGCGCATGATGACGCGCCGTTGTGTTCCGTGGCGCAGGTCGGTGACTTCGACGAAGCCCTGGCCGCGCCGGTAGCCGCACTTGTTCATGTGGAACGTGGTGCGCCACTGGTCGAGGACGGCGTCGCCGTCGGGTCCTGCCACCGAACGCGGCGGGTACAGATGGCTGAACAGCCGCCATTGTCCGATCTCGGTGCCGAGGTCCAGCTCCCAGTCGACGGAGAGACCGTGGCCCGTCAACTCCCGTATGTGGGTGAGTCCGCGGACCGCCTGCCGGTCACTTGCCGGATCGCCGCAGCCGAGGATCACGGGCCTCGGGAGGGCAACATGCCGGGCGCCCCGCGCGACCAGGTCCGACACCGTTCGTACGGCGGCGTCTTCGTACCGCCCCTCCCCCATGTATATGCCCTCCCTCTCGCGCGCCTCTTCGTCGCGTTCCCGCCAGCACCGGAGCGCCGTCGTCGCACTCGCTTCCGGAATGCGTCCCGCTGAGCCGTGGCGGCCCGCCGAGCCGTGGAGCAGTGCGGGCACCAGCGCCGGGCTGCCGTCGCGGGTCACCCAGCGCATGAGGTCCTGGTTCGCGGCATGCGGGACGACGTGCACGGTCTGGCCATCGTCTTCGAAGAGCAGTCCCAGCGTGCGCCAGCGGGCAAGCAGAGCCGACATGTCCTCGGCGGTGATGTCGTGGTTTCCCGCCCGGAGCTTCTTCATCAGTACATCGCCTGTGCACGGCTGTTCCAGTAGCCGGAAAGCCGCCATCTCCCAGGGCTCGTCGATGCTCAGAGTCCTCCAGGCGAAGCCGGGCCGGGTATTGGTGAGGACGAGGGAGTCGGTCAGGTCGCACTGGGTCAGCCGCCCTTGGGGGAACTCGTGACGCCAGGTCTCGACGGCCTTCTCCAGCCGCTCCGCCTCCGTGGCGGAGATGCCTTGGTGCGCCGCGTCGAATACGTAGGCCATGTCGCGGAGTTCGGACTCCGGCAGGTCGTAGATCACCTCGTAGTGAGCGGCAGGCCGCAGGTCGCCGAATCCTAGTTCCGGGCGGTTGAAGTAGGGGCTGAAGCGTTCGATGGCTATGCGGGTGACTCCGTTGGGCGGAGCGAGGTGATGGATGGCGGGGAACTGGTCGATCACCGCGTCGTAATCCTCTTCGGCCTCGCCCGGAAAGCCGAAGAGATAGTTCCATACGACGCCGAGGCTCACCGACTCCGCGTCCCGCAGCATGCGGATGTTCTGGCAGCCGGTCACGCCTTTGTCCATCAGCTTCAGAACATGGGCGCTGAGGCTTTCGATGCCGGGCTGCACATAGTGGATGCCTGCGGCGACGAGGGAGGCCAGTTGTTCGCGGCGCATGTTGGACTTGATCTCATAACTGATGCGCAGGTCGCAGTCGGCCTCCGCGAGCCTCGGGACGACCGAGCGCAGATACGTCATGTCCAGGATGTTGTCGGCCACGGCGACGTTGAGCACCTGATGGCGTTCCGTCATCGCGAGCAGTTCGTCGACGAACCGGTCCGGGCTCTTGCTGCGGAATTCCATGAACGAACCATTGAGCCCGCAGAAGGTGCAGTGATGCTTCTGACCCCACCAGCAGCCGCGTGAACTCTCCAGCACGATGTGGGGCTCGGCCATGGCCCTGGCGCGGGAGGCCGCGTGCTGCTCGAAGTAGTCCGTGTAGTCCGGCGTGACCAGTGCCGATGCCGGCAGCGGGGCCGCGCTCATGGGATTGGCATGCGACGTGCCGGCTACGTCTCGCCAGCACAGTCCGGCAATGTCCGCCGGGTTCGACTTGTCGCGCAGACAGGCGAGGAGGCGCGTGAACGACACCTCGCCCTCACCGCGATTGACGTAGTCGACGAACGGGAAGCCGCGGTGGAGTGCGGCGCCCTGTGGGCCGTCGCAATTCCCGCCGCCCAGCACCACACACACTTCGGGTGCGGTCTCCTTGATGAGCCTGGCCGCGGCGAGTACGGCGCTGTTCTGCGCGAAGGTCGTCGAAAAGCCGACGACGTCAGGCCGGTCGGCGAGAATTCGGCCGACGAGGGATGCGATGTACTCCGGGGCGAGCGCGTGCAGTTGTCGACCCTTGTTCAGCATGTCCCCCGGCACCGCTCCCGCCACGAGGTCCGCGAACTCGGCGTTGCGCCAGTGCGGATCGTCGTACAGAGCCGAGGAGAAGATCCACTCGCTGTAGCCGGTGAAGTACGAGTCCCAGCAGAAGTTGTACTCCTCACGGGTCAGACCTGCGCGCTCGGTGATCCAGTCGAGATAGTCCAGATTGGCGTTCACGACGTCGACGCGGCTGCCCGGGAACTCGTCCGCGACGCGACGCTTGAGAATCCCCAGGGCCAGGGAAGGGAAGTCGATCGAGGCCCAGGGCATATTGACCAGCGTGATGTGCACCGTGTGGCTCCTTCAGCGGGACGGACGAATGGCCGGTACGGGTTCGTCGCACAGGACACCGACATCCGCGGCGGCGAGTCTGCCGAGCAGGGACCGGCCCTGGGCACTGGTCGCGATCAAGGGCCCACCAGATGCGGCGCTTTGGGTCACGTGGTTCTTCGGCAGTGAGTACACCTGTTCCCGCACCGGGTCGGCCAGCAGGGAGGAACCACCGCCCGCCGTCGGACTGTGCAGGTCGAACCGTGCCGGAGCGCACCGGATCCATGGGTGCGGGAGCAACGCCATGTGCTGCGCCGCGGCTTCGGTGGGTGCGGGTGGTCCGGCTTCGACGGGGGCGGCGCGCGCGGGCGCGGGCGCGGGCGCGGCAGGTGCGGCCCCCGCGGCGATCCGCCGCATCCCGTACTTCAGCCGCTTCAGCATGTCGGGGCGCTCGGGGCCGCCCACCACCGTGTGGCGCCTGCCCACCCGGCCGCCCAAATAGTTGAGTTCGCGGTTGTCGGCGAACGTGTCGGAGCTGTCGATGCGTACGTCGAAGCAGTGCGGGTCGGCCACGAGACGCGTCCCCGGCTCGGCCACCATGAGTTCGAATGCGTCGACGGCGAACTTCTCGCGGTTGCGTTCGAGGAAGCGCAGTGACTCCTCGGCCTCCTCTTCGGTCTCGTCCAAGAGGCCGCCCATGACCGAGAGGTTGACCTGGATGTCGGCGGCCGCGAGGTTGTCGAGGATGGCCTGGAAGTCCGCGGCACGTACACCCTTGTCCAGTTTGTCGAGCAGTCGCTGGGTGACGCCCTCGTAGCCGACGGCCATTCCCTCGCAGCCGAGTTCGGCGAGTTCCTGGCAGAAGGCCGGATCGAGCAGGATCGGTTCCAGTCGGTTGCGGGTGTTGAAGCGGACGTGAAGTCCGCTCTCGCGCACCAGGCGCATGGCTCGGGCGAGCAGTCGCAGGTTCGTGTTCTCGTCGACGACGGTGACGAAGTCGATTCCGGTGCTCTCCACGATCCGCCGTACCGTGTCCGCGAGTTGCCGCGGGGAGGCCTGCTGGTAGGCGCCGCGTTCGAGCGACCGGTTGCCGTAGGAACAGAAGATGCAGCGTCCCCAGAAGCAGCCCACGCAGGACACCATGGAGAGGACGACGGTGTCATTGAGATAGGAGCGCACCTTCAACCCGTCGTAGTCGGGCGCGCCGATGTCCTTGAAACGAAGAGCGGGCGGTCGGCTGGGGGCTGTCACGCCTCCGGGGCTCAGCCACCTCATGCCCGGCACATCGGAGCGTGGAAGGTGTCCGGCGAGATGGGCCAGCCAGCGCTCCAGGGGCTCCTCGCCCGCCGTGACGCAGAGTGCGTCCACCGCCGTACGCACTGAGGCCATCGCGGCCAACTCGTCGTGGCGCAGCATGACTTGCTGTCCGCCGAGACAGATGGGCATGCCCGGGTGACGCTGCCGGATCCACCGGGCCAGCAGCAGAGCAGGCGCCAACTGGCTGAAGAAGGCGACGGATATGCCGACCACCCGCGGCGCGGACTCCTCTAGAGCCTCCGTCAGCAGACCGTGCAGAGTCCGGGTCGCGAAGTCGAGAGAACCGACCCGCGATGCGGACAACTGAAGCACCGCCTGGTCAAGCGATGCGAAGTCGTCCCACACCTGCGACAACTCCGAGCCGCGCAGCATCAGTTGGGTGGCCCGGCGGGCCAGTCGCACCGCGCGCACCGGACCGAGGCGGGGCGCCGGGTTCTTCGTCAGGACGAAGTCACGCATCTCGTCGAGATGCTGCAGGGCCGCGTCGGCCACCACCGCTCGGTACCAGGCGGGAAGGTCCCGCGCCTCGTCCAGGCCGAGGGCCTCCCGCGCGAGCGCCGGGCCGTCCAGCAGCCGGTGGACCAACTCGATGCTCAGATCGACCTGATGCGCGCTGTGGCCGAACCGGCGCACGTGACCGGCGAGATAGGGCAGGCTCAGATACGGAAAGAGGGTCGCCTCCGTCAGCGGCGGAAAGAGCAGCAAGAGGTCCATGCCATCCGTCCTGATCCGGACGGTGGAACCGACCGGGTGCGCGAGGTGCTGGAAGTCGGTATCGGTCGGCGGCAGAGGGAACCGAAGGAGCTCACAAGCGGACGGCGCTCCGGCGATGTGCGGGACGCCCGAGAACGCAGAAGATCTTGCGAGCTCCCCCAGGAAGCGATTCGGTCCTGCCCGTCAGACCGATCAAACCGGTCAGACCGATCAGGCGGATCAGGCGGATCAGGCCGGTCAGCCCGCCGAGACGTCCGAGGAACGGTCCGCGTTCTTGGCGATGTAGTTGTAGGCCGTGGACGAACCGCTGACTTGCAGTTCATCCATCTCAAGTACCTCAAGTTCGCCGAGGTCGCTGTCGACCTCGGTGTTCATCTCGATGTCCATGGAACCTCCATGCGCGAGTGGAACACGAAACTGGAGTATGTTTCTGGGACTTCAGTCCCCGAACAGGCTCTCTGTGACGATTCGTCACGGTCAAGGGCGCCATCAAGCCACGGTCGTTCAACCGGCAACTGCGGGCGGCGACGAGGGCTCGCCGCTCCGACGACACGGCTGCGGATCCGAGGACGGAGCCGAGCACATCGAGGCCCCAACTCACCCTTCAGCCACATCAGTTGACATCACCCTCCCCCCTGGATCTGATTCAGCCAGATCTCCGTCTGCCCCAGTGACGTGATCACGCCTCATCGCCAAGTCCCAGCCACTCCAGTAAGTGCCTGCTCGGCGGCCCTCTGGGGGGTCACCCACCCAGACTCGATGCATGTATGACACATGCATGACCAGCAGGAAGCGGAGACCCGCGCCCCTGCCGCGGTGGGGCCGCCGCGGCACTGATCGCCCCGCGTCCAGAGCCCCACGCGCTGGCTCATGTTGCACACCTTGCTTGACCGAGAATTTGCCATCCGCCACCCTCGGACGCATATGCAGGGTTGCCGCGGGAACGTATGAATCCGTACGGTTGAAAACGTCAAGCTAATACATCACCAAGAGCCGAGAGTCCATGCACCACGGAAACCCCGGAAACCCCATCGGGGTCTTCCGTGGGCATTTGTTGGCACGTTTGCGGTAGTCGAAGGCGCATCACGCGTCGAGCTTGATAACGCGGTTGTTTCCCTCGCTTGCGACGTTTGTGATCCCGGTCAGGAATGGGATCGGCCACAGCATGAGAAGTGGTCGACGATTATCCATACCGCGAGGGGAAAGGATGTACGACACTCCCATGACACGGCATTTACGTGATGGCGCGACCACGTTGACCCGCACCGACTTCGAACCGGGTGGTGAGATAGTCGAGCTGCACCGCGGGCTTTCCAACTTGAGCGCGCGTGAGGTCGAGGTTCTCCATCTGGTCGCCACCGGCAAGACCAATTGCAGCATCGGCATGGAGCTGGGAATCTCCGAAAGGACGGCGCGAGAACACGTTGCGCGGATCATGCTCAAGCTTGGCGTGGGCTCCCGGGTCGAAATCGCCGTCATCGCCACCAAATGGAGGTTCGAGGGCGCCTCGTCCGGTGGCGCGGGTTGGCAGGACGGGGAGATAGACCAGCTGTCGCAGCGGTTGGTTCCGGATGAGTTATGGGTGCTTGTGGAACCATTAATTCCACGCATTCGGGCGCGTCCGCAGATAGCGGGGACGACTCCCGCCGAGGCGCGGGCGGTGTTCACCGCGATGGTGTATGTGGTGACCAGCGGATGCGCCTGGCAGGACTTGCCGCCGTCGTTCGGTGTGGCGTTCCAGGCCGCGCAACGCCGGTTTTGGCAGTGGACCGAGGCGGGCATGTGGCCCCGGCTGCATTGCGCGATTCTCGACGAACTCGGGACACAGGGTCAGATCGACTGGTCTCAAGCCGTCGTCGATGCCGCGATCATGCGGGCGGAGCGGGAGGACGACGCCCAGACCCGTTCCGGTTGATCGAGGAAGCCCCGTTGGACGGGTCGGCCGGCCACCGCCGTCTGGCCCTCCGCCACGCACACCGCGCCGACCTCTTCACCGCATTCAGGAGGAATACTTTGTCCAATCTGTCCGATAAATTGGCCAACTTGTCCCCTGAAATGCGAAAGCTCCTCGCGGCACAACTCCGCGGCGACGCGACCGAAGTACCACCGGTGGCCGCCGCACCGCCTGGCCAGCTGCGATGGTCCGCCCAGCAAGAACAGATGCTGTTCTTGGAACAGACAGGTGGCGATCCATCCGAGCACAACCTCATGTACCGGTTCACCCTGCACGGCCGAGTCGACGACGACAGGCTCGTGACGGCGCTGCGGGAAACGGTCAGGAGGCAGTCCGCCCTCTCTGCACCGACAGGCTGGAACGAAACCGATACGCGCACTGACTTACCGGTGCGCGTTGTTGCAGCCACCGACTCGACACCGGACGACGTACTCGGCGAGCTGCTCCGAGCCGAAGCAGCGGACCCCCTGTCGCTGGAGAATCGAGTCCTCGCACGCGCAACCCTCGTGCATTTCTCTCAGGACGAGCATCTCCTCCTGTGGACAGTTCACCAAGCTGCCTGGGACACCCCGTCCGTCGCCATTTTTATGCGCGAGACAGAAGCCGCCTATGAGGCAGCGACGGGGGTGGCGGGGGTGGTGGAAGACCTTAAGCTCACCTACTCCGACTTCAGCCACTGGCAGTACGAGATGCTCAGTCGCCGCGGTGACGATCTCCGGCAGTGGTGGTCGGCGACCGACTATCGCGGTGTGTCGCTGCCGCTGGATCACCCTCGACGAGACAACGACGGCCGACTCCGCAATGTCACCCCTGTCCAGATGAGCGCTGACGTCGCCAGCAGCGGCGTCACGTCTGCGCTCGCTGAAATCGGGCGTGCCGTGGGTGCGGAATTGCCGACCGTCGTCTTCGGGCTGCTCACTCTCTTGGTCTCCCGCTGGAACTACCAGGACGAAGTCACCATGGGCTGGACCGGTGATACTCGACCGAAGGAACAGTTCGATGACGTGATCGGCTCCTTCTCGAATGTGCTTCCCGTCACGGTCGGCATCGATCCTGCGGCAGATCTGCCGACGTTGCTCTCGACCGTAAGTACCGGAATTTCTCAAGCCGTTGAACACGGCGACCTTCCGCTCGCGCAGATCGCGAGCGCCATGAACCCCGGTGAGCCAGGGCGCAACACCGTCATCAATCTCAAGTACGGATTCGAGAACAGCGAGGCGGCCGTTCCCTCTATCGACCTCGGGGGATGCCGGATGGCCCTGGCGGAGGCGTATCCCGGTGCCATGGACGTAGATGTGTCCTTCGTTGTGCGGGAACGCGAGGGCGGCTTGGAGCTCACGACTTCCTACCGTGATGATCTGTTCGATCGAGCGAGCCTGGAGAATTTCGTCGAGTCACTCGGTGAACTGCTCCGCTCCGCCACTCAGGACGACGGAACACCTCTCGGCCGACTCGGCATCGTGACCGACCGTCAGCGCGCTGCGCTGGCCGACCTGGGAAACGGTGGGATCTCGACCCCCGCCGCTTGCGACACCGTCCTTGAGGCGGTCTACAAGCACGCCGCGAGCAGGCCGGACAGCGAGGCAGTCCACTACGACGGTCGCAGTCACACCTACGCAGAGATCCTCACCGACGCGCGAGCGATCGCTGACGCCCTCGGTGCGCACGGCGTCGGCCCGGGTGCACGTGTGCTGCTCCTGAGCAGGCAGAGTCCGGTCGCCGTCAGCACGGTGCTCGCGACGTCCATGCTGGGCGCCGCGTACGTTCCGCTCGATGTCGAAGCGCCCGCGGCGCGCCTCTCCTCGATCGTCGGGAGCACCGGCGCCGCGGCCCTGGTGATCGGTGCGGACGCGCACCGCGAGCAGGCCCGCGAGCTGGTCGGTGACACCATCCCGATCATTGATCCGCAGGCAGAGCAGGCAGAGCAAGCAGAGATCGGCGTCATTGATCCCCGAGCAGAGATACGTGCTCCACGCGCGGGCATGGCCTCGGCGACCCAGACTCTGCCCACGCCGGATGACACCGCCTACGTCATCTTCACCTCCGGCAGCACAGGGGCGCCGAAGGGGGTGGTGGTCAGCCAGCGCTCGCTCCTGCACTTCTGCAACGAGTTCGTCGCCGCCTTCGCCATGCAGTCCGACGACCGGGTCCTGGCCTTCGCCCGACCGAGCTTCGACGTCTCCGTGCTCGAGGTTCTCGCGACCCTCTACGCCGGCGGCACGATCTGTATCGCCGCCGTCGAACAGCGCCGCGACCCTCAACTCCTCGCGGACTTCATGCGGCACGAACGCGTCTCGGTCGCGGAGCTGCCCCCTGCCCTCATGCCGCGGCTCGAAGGTGACTATCCCGACCTGCGCATCGTCTCGGTCGGCGGCGAAGCGTTCCCCGGCTCGCTCGTCGAGGAGTGGGCGCGGGACGGTCAGGAGTTCTGGAACGGCTACGGTCCGACCGAGACGACCGTCGGAGTCACCCTGATGCGCTGCGAAGGGCAGTGGCTCACCTCGCCGCCCATCGGACGGCCCCTGCCCGGACTGCGCGCCTACGTCCTGGACGCGCACGGGCAGTTGCTGCCGCCGACAGCGATCGGCGAACTCTGCATCGCGGGCCCCAGCCTCGCCGACGGCTATCTCGGCGAACCGGAACTCACTGCCCGCAGCTTCTGCTTCGTGCCCGACATCGACGAACGCATCTACAAGACCGGTGACCTTGTGCGGTGGCGGCCGGACCGCAACCTCGACTTCTACGGTCGCAACGACCGCCAGGTCCAGGTCAACGGATTCCGTGTCGAGCTGTCCGAGATCGAGCAGATCCTGGGCACCATCGACGGCATCGACCAGGTACGCGTGGAGTTCCTCGACCATCACGCCCTCGGCCAGTGCCTGATCGCCTTCATCGTCCCTGTCGCGGAAGAGGCGGTGCCTGATGCGACGGCGTTACGGCAGGACGCCGTGAAGCGGCTTCCCGACTATGCGGTCCCGCGTAGGTTCGTCCCTCTCCCCGCGGTGCCTCTCACGCCGAACGGCAAGGTCGACCGATCGGCGCTCGAGGAAGTCCTCGCCAGTCAGGACGCCGATGTCGTCGGTGCGGCCGAGCCTGTCCTGTCGTCCACCGAGCGCCGTCTGGCCGAGAAGTTGATCGGGCCCGCTCTCGGCATACGTACGCCCGACCCTGACGCTCGGTTCTTCGAGCTCGGCGGCAACTCCCTTCAGGTCACTCAAATCGTCGGGGGAATCCTTGAGGAGTTCGGCGTACGGCTGCCCCTCGTCGACTTCTTCAAGAACTCGTCGATTCGCGCCCTCGCCGTACAGGTCGACCGTGCCGCCGATTCGACGATCGCGTCGCCCGACGTCGACTCCTCGTCCTGACCAGGAGAAGAAGCCTGACTGGGTGAATGAGCCTGACTAGGAGAAGAAGCGTGACCGGACCGCAGGATGCGCGCGACATCGATCGCGATTCCGATGCAGAGATCGAGAGCATTCTCAACGAACTCTCCCTGCAAGAAGGACAGCAGCTACTGGAAGCCTTGACACGGGGTGACGGGTCCGACCAGGACGCGTGGCTCCCGACCATCGCGTTTCAGGAAGAAGTTCTCGAGGTCGCGGACGCCCACCCGCACAGCCGTTGCGCGGGAATCCACCAGCTCTTCGTGCTCAAGGGCCCCGTGGACGCGGCACGGTTGCGATCCGCGTGGCGCAAGCTGCAGGTCAGGCATGACGCGCTGCGCACGACCTTTGGCGAGGCGGGCGATCAGTGGCGCCAGAAAGTCACCGAGCGCACGAGTGAGCTCGTCATTCGCGGTGCCACGATCGATGAGCATGCGATGACCGAGACGGTCGGTCGGCATCGGGCCGAAGGCTTCGACCTCGTGAATGGCCCCCTGGCCCGCGCCGAGCTCGTGCTCGGCCGCGAGAACACGCACATCCTCGTCCTGTCATGGCATCACTCCGTCGTCGACGGCTACTCACTCGGCGTGCTGTGGGACGACCTGTGTCAGGCGTACAACGACCCTGGACGCGCTCCCGAACCGATACAGCAGGGGGAATTCGCCCGGCGTCAGTCGACGTACCGCATCGCGCGGGCGAAGGAGGCCGCGCTCACCATTCGTGCGCGGTACCCGAAAGCCCTCGACGCTCCTGCCGTCGCACGTGAACGTCCGCACGACGTGGACCTCGGCGGGATCACCCTTCGCTGGGGAAGCGACGAGAGAACGGCGCTTGCGGCGAGTGCGGATGAGCAAGGGCTGACCTTGTACATGGTGTTTCTCGCGGCCTACCGTTCCGCTCTTGAGGCGAAGGGTCTCCTGTCGCGGGACGCCCCTGTCTGGACTCCGATGTCCGGCCGGACATCGGGTTCTCTCGGCCGGAGTGTCGGCCTGTTCATGAACCTGGTCCCGGTCTTCGGTTCGCTCGCATGCCCGGCCGAAGGCGAGACGTCGATCGAGGCGTTGCGGCAGGGGTGCATCGAGGCGTTCGACCGCCAGGACGTGCCGCGCAGCGATCTGCTGGACATTCTTCCCGAACTGCCCATGGCGAGTGCGCTGTTCGCGCTGCAGAACACCTCCATGGGCGCCGGTGAACTCGCCGGAGTCCAGCGGTCGATGCCCAGGCCGTCAGGGTTTCCCGCCACTGATCCGATTCTGGAATTCGACAGCCCCGTGTGCGGTCTGTTCCCGGCGGCGTTGTCCGTCGGGTTCATGGCGGACAAGAGCCTCGCCGGGGTGTTCGAGTACGACCGCACGCGCATGGACGTCGCGACCGCCACCGAGGTGACGCGTCACTTCTCCGGCCTGATCGACAAGGCGATCGCCGGGACATTCCCCTGGTGAGGGCGGGAGGACGTCGCAGGCGCGGCGGGGCAAACAGCCGGGGCCCGGCTCGAAACACCTTCATGAGCAACTCGAAACACCTTCATGGGTAAGGGGACGAAGTGATCAGAAGTGGCTTCTCGGCGAAACGGCTGACCCGCGTGCGAGACGTGCTCGAGCGTCGCGTCGACGCCGGCCACAGCCCGGGGGTGGTCGCCGTCGTCGCCCGCCACGGCGAGGTCCACGTCGAGGCCCTGGGCAACCTCGCCTTCGAGGGCCCGGGCGCGCGGACGCCGATGGCAGCGGACACGATCTGCCGCGTCGCATCGATGACCAAGTCGATCGTCGCCGCCTGCGCGATGACGCTCGTCGAGGACTGCACGCTCCGCCTCAACGACCCGGTCGACGCACTCCTGCCGGAGCTGTCGGGCATGACCGTGCTCGCCGATCCGAACGGGCCGCTGGACGACACCGTCCCGATGAAACGCCCGATCACACTGCGCGATCTGCTCACCTGCCGCCTCGGCACCGGCGCGATCATCACCGAGCCGGGAACGATCCCGATCGCCGACGCGCTGAACGCGATCACGGAAGGGGGTCACCCGGACGATCCCGAGCCGTCGACGGACGAGTGGGTCCGCCGGCTCGGCAAGCTCCCGCTCGTCCATCAGCCGGGTGAGCGCTGGATGTACAACACCGGCCCCACCCTGACGGGCCTGCTCATCACCCGCGCCACCGGCCTCTCCCTCGACGACGCGCTGCGCGAGCGGATCTGCGAGCCGCTCGGGATGAAGGACACCACCCTCCGCCTGAGCGGGGAGGGAGTCGACCGGCTTGCGACCGCGTACGTGCACAACGAAGCCACCGGCGAACTCACCGCCGAAAGCCCCGACGGGCCCTGGAGCCGACCGCCGACGTACAAGGAGGCGGCCAGCGGGCTCGTCTCGACCGCCGCCGACTGGCTCGCCTTCACCTCGGCCCTGCTCGGCGGCGGTACCCACCGCGGCCGACGGGTGCTGTCCCGGCCGTCGGTGACGATGATGACGAGCGACCACCTGACGCGGACGCAGAAGGCGGTCTCCCGGTGGTTCTGGCCGATGGACCACTTCGCGGACTTCGGCTGGGGCTTCGGGATGGAGGTCCGCACCCGGCGCATCAACCTCGGCCCCTCGGTCGGGAGTTACGGGTGGTACGGCAAGTACGGCACCGCCTGGTGCAACGACCCGTCCGAGGACATGACGTTGATCCTCATGATCCAGCGGTCGGAGGGGCTCGAACTGCCCGCCCTCCTCGACTTCTGGACGGCCGCCTACCAGGCGATCGACGACTGAGACCGGCGCGCCCCTGCGCCACCCGCACGCCTCAGCACACCTGCCCGGCCGGTGACTTGGCTGTCGTCACCGGCCGGGCAGATACGTGTTCCTCGCCTAACCCTCCTGGCCGCGGGTCGGGACGTTGGCATACAGCGCCCTGACCAGGTGGCGGCGGGCGTTCGGCCGGTCCTTGTAGGGGTGTCGGCCGTGCGAGAGACGGTCGTTGCGGAAGATCAGGGCTTCGCCGGGAGCCAGGCGTACGGCCAGTCGGTAGCGCGGGTTGTCGGACGCCGCGCGGAGGAAGGCCAGTGCGCGGTGCAGGCCGCCGGGCGGGCCGACCGAGAAGTTCCACGTACAGGTGTCGTTGTCCGTGTAGCGGGTGGCGAGGTTGCCCGCTTCGTCCACCGCGAACACGGGGCCTGTGTTGCTCACGTCGATGTCGGGCAGAGTGGAGCGGCGGCTCAGCGCCTTGGGGTCGAGGAGTGCTTCCGCCGCGGCCGGGTCCGTCTCGCGGAGTTCGGCGAAGGCGGCCAGCGAGTTGAAGAGCAGGGTGTCACCGCCCCGGTGGGCGGCGCGGACGCAGTAGAGGATGGTGGTCCTGATGTCGCCGATGTCGTCGAGGAGACCGTCCACGTGCCATGCCTGGCCCGTTGTGGTGCTGAAGCCCGGGTGCCGGTCCTTCGTGTCGCTGCGGATGTCGCTGTAGGCCGCGGAGTAGTCCTTCGTCTCCGCGTAGCGGTACAGGGCGGGTATGTAGGGATTGCCGAGTCGCAGTGCCGCGGCCAGTGAGGTGACCTTGGCGTCGGGCGGCCCCGGCTCGGCCACCCTGACCACGGCGAAACCGCGTTCTTCGAGGATGTGCACGAGTTGGTCCGGGGCGTCGTGCTCCGCGAAGTCCACGGGCTCCGCGCACCGTGGATCCCTGAAGTCGGCTTGCAACTGTTGCACGCTGTCACCGCCCGTCAGTCGGCCGTCGAGTTGGTGTACAGCACGCCCTCCGACCAGATGTGGCGCGTGCCTCCCCATCGGGCGGCCGATGCCACGTCGGGGAAGAAGCCTCGTCCCTCGAAGTTCGCGCTGGTGTTGCAGAGCACGGGGATGCCGCTGACCTCCTCGTACGCGGCGAGAATGCGTGCGGTGGCCGACCGGCTGTGCGCGTCGATGGTCTGCAGCCTTGCGGTGCCGTCCAGGTGGACGACGGCAGGGACGCGCTCGGCCCAGCCGGGCCTCATGCGGTGCTCGAACAGCATGTAGGGGTCCGGGGTGCCGGGGGTGAACACCTCGGGTGCGCGGGCTTCCAGGCAGATCGGAGCGACCGGCCGGTAGTCGGCCCGGTTCTTGATCGCGTTGAGCCGTGCCTTCATCCCGGGATCGTTGGCGGGGGCCAGGATGCTCCGGTTTCCCAGGGCGCGCGGGCCCAGCTCGGCATGGCCCGACAGGACGACCACCGGTTCGCCCTCGGTGTGCATCAGCCGTGCCAGCTGCGCCTCGTCGCAGGGCCGCGCCCGCCACCCGTCGGGGACCGGTCCTGCCACCACCGAAGGGCCGCTGTAGACGTTCCAGTCCAGCGCGAGGTTCCCGCGGTGGAACGACTCGCACACCGCCGTGCCGATGGCCGCTCCGGCGTCGTTGGGGAACGGCGGTGCGAACACGGACCGGAAGAGCCCGCTCGAACGAATCAACGTATTCCACTTGATGTTGAGCGCGCAGCCGCCGCCGAGCACCAGGTTGGGTCGCTGACCGGGGAACCTGCGGGTCACGACCTCGGTGAGCCGCTCTAGGAGACGCCTGCCCAGGTAGTCCTGGAACGTGGCGATGATGTCCGCGTCGGACATGCCGGGCAGCAGTTCGTCCCGGTTCGACGCGACCTTCGCCCCCATGATCCGGGCGTTCTCCATCTGGGCGCTGGGGAATTCGGCGATGAGGCCGTCGAAGAGGGGGAAGGCGTCCGGCTCCGTCTTTCCCAGCGCGGAGTACGCCATCGCCTTGCCCGCGACGGACAGCCGATGGCGGAGCACCTCGTCCCGCGTCATGCCGCTGAGGTCGGCCGCGTACGGGCTGAACTCCCCGCTGAAGTTCGCGAAGCTGTTTCCGGTGACGGGCAGCAGGACGGAGATCAGCGTCGCCTCGCGGGTGTCGGCCCGCACCTGGTAGAGCCGCGGCTCGATACCGCCGTCCCACACCAGGGCGAGCGCGTCCTCGCCGCGTGCGGCGTACGGGCTCGGGCAGTAGGCGCCGAGAAGGTGCTGGGCCACGTGGTGGTAGCTGGCATAGCCGGAGCCGCCGACGAAACTGGCGCCGTCGAAGCCGTACCGCCGCAGCGGCCCTTCGCCGTCGGGGCCTTCCATGTAGGGCGCGACGGCGAGTTCCACCGGCAGGCCGTCGTTGTCGAGCGTGATGGCGGGGGTGCCGCTCGCGCCGGTCGTGTACCAGCCGTCGATCACGAACTGGTCGACATCGGCGGGCGACAGTCCCTCGTGGGCCAGGATGTCGAGCACGCGTTGCAGGCTGCCCAGCGCGCTGTAGCGGGCACCGTTCTCTATCTTCTCCGCCTCGATGCTGAATCGCAGGCGACCGTCCTCGATGACCGCGACCGCACCGTCGTGCGTTAATTTGACACCACATATGATCATGAATGTCCTTCCCTTCACGTTGACGGCAGACCGAACTTCTGGCGCGTGGGGGAGAAACTCGGCTATGAGGCCGCTGCTGCTCGCGTGAGACGAGCGAGCACCCGGGCATCGCTGAGCAGAGGGACAGCGAGGTCCTGCGAACCCTTCTGCGCCGCCACGAGGACCTCGGACAGGAAGAGCCGCATGCTGTCGGCGGGCGCCACGCTGTGCACGTACGTCCGGTCGCCGTCCTGGACCCGCAGGTCGACCGTCATCCCCGGCAGGGCCGAGAAGGGCCGCTCGACCTCGATCGTGAACCCCTTCCCCATCAGCCGGACCATGTTCTGGTAGGCGGTCGTGAAGCCGAACTGGCCGATGACGGTCCGGCCACCGGGATAGCCCGCGAGCATGCTGTACGACGTGTCGAGCCCGTCGGCGGTGCGATCGCCCACGACGGCCTCGACCCGCTCGGGTTCGACGCCCCACAGCACCCGGCCGAGGGACACCGCGTAGGGGCCGGTGTCCCGCAGTGCCCCGCCGCCCTTGGCCCGGTCGAACCGCCAGTCGTCGGACGGGACCGGCGGAGTGAACACCGCGAGCGCCTTGGTGACCTGCGCGTCGAGGTCCGCGAGGACCGACTCGATCGCCGCGAACAGCGGGTGGAACGCGTAGCAGGTGGCCTCCGCGATGACGAGCGATGCCGACCGGGCCCGCGCCACCAGCTCCTCGGCGGTGTGCGGGTCCGGCAGGCCCGGTTTGTCGGCCACCACGTGGTGGCCGTGGTCGAGTGCGCAACGCACCACCTGGGCGTGGTCGTTGTTGACCAGCGAGACGTACACCAGGCCGGGGCGGGTGACGGTCAGTGCCTCCTTCCAGTCGGTGTGGACCGTGCCGAGCTTCGGCACCCGCCCGAGCGCCTCGGCGTCGGCGTGCGCACTGACGACGTGAATCGTCTCGATCTCGGGGATGGACGCGGCGGCCGGCAGCACGCGGCGCTCGGCGAACCGTGACATGCCGATCAGCAGGAGTTCCATGGCCTCGAAGGGGTTGGAGGGAGTCAGCGGCGCGGGGTGAAGGAGACGATGTCGCCCGCACGTTCGCCGCCCGTGAGCTGGCCGTTCCGGTCGGTGCGGACGTACGCGCGGTGCAGCCAGCGGTCCTTGCCGTCCCAGCGCGCGGTGAACGGGGCCCGCCCGTGGGCGACCCGGAAGTTGTCGATGATCAGCAGGTCGCCCCGGGTCAGCAGCACCGCCTCGGTGGCCGCCGTCAGGGCCGCCGAGAGCGCGTCGAGGGCCGCGATGTCCTCCGGGGTCTCGGCGGTGAGGAACGACCGGTTGAAGCTGACGTACGGGTCGTCCTTGTCGCCGTACAACGGCTTGACGCGGGCGATGGCTTCGGGGTCCGCGGCGTCGAAGCCCCGCGTGAACACACGGTCGAACAGGTGCTTGCGCACGTCGTCGCTGAGCAGCGGGAGCGCCTTGCGGATCGAGCCGACGAGGGTCGCGGCCTTGCCCTCGTGGTCGCCGCGCGAGCAGGACAGGATGATGTAGTTCGGCTGCCGGGCGTGGTGCGAGAGGTCCGTGTGGAACTCCAACTGGGTCTTGGAGGTTCCCCCGGACAGACGGTGCGCTTCGCGTGCCGGGTACAGCTCGTGGAGGACCGTGATGGAGCGGCGGTTCCCGTAGCCCTGGTCGTAGGCGGTGAGGAGGCCCAGCCTGCCGCCGACGATGCTGAGCATGGCCTCCATGTTCAGCAGTCGCCGGTCCTCCGGCGGCGGGCTGGACTCAGGGGTGCGCGGCAGCTCGTCGTCCGGCTCGACGGGCAGCCCTCGCAGCAGCAGATAGCCGTCCGCGTTGCCGTGGGCGTTGAACTCGTCGAGACCCTCGCGCAGTTCCCGCGGCAGACGCTCCGCCAGCCGCTTCGAGTCCTCGAAGAACG
The DNA here is from genome assembly GCF_042740435.1 of Streptomyces sp. NPDC059002. Classification (NCBI taxonomy): domain Bacteria; kingdom Bacillati; phylum Actinomycetota; class Actinomycetes; order Kitasatosporales; family Streptomycetaceae; genus Streptomyces; species Streptomyces sp. NPDC059002. The sequence continues at coordinate 45,068 of NZ_JBHYJI010000051.1, forward strand.
CGTACAGGTCGGCCCGTGGCACTTTCGGCAGGGTCGAGGCGAGGTCGAGCAGTTCTTCCTGGTACGGGGCGCAGTCGATGGTCGAGGAAGACACGGTGCGGATCTCCTTTCGGCGTGGTGCGATTCAGAGCAGGCAGGCGAGGAGGCTGCGCGCCTCGACGTTGACGTAATAGCCGGACTGGATCAGGCGGTTGAGCAGGCCCAGGGTCATCCACCGGTAGTTCTCCGGGGCGTCGACCGTGTGCCCTTCCGGGACCTCGACGACGACGTGCGTCGTGTCGGCGCGGGAGAAGCGCCCGCCGTCCTCCGACTGCACGGTCTGGTGGCGGATCCAGGATTCGGGCGCGTCGAGGTACTCCGCGAGCGGCGGGACCTCCTCGGGGCCCCGGTAGCTGCCCGGCGTCAGCTGCACCGTCGCGGCGAGCTCCAGGCGGTCCGTGAGGCCGGGCTGGACCATGGCCTGGACGAGGAAGTGCAGGACTCCGGCACGGCGTTGGCAGATCAGGGCCACGACGTTGCCGGGGGTCGGCTCGAGCATGGGCTGCCACCACGTGTCGACCTCCCGGCTCGTCGCCGCGACCGAGAGGCCGATGATCTGGAAGTAGCGGCCGTCGCGGTGGCGGATGCTGTCCTCGTCGCACACCCACTCGCCCATGTCGCGCAGGCTGATCCGCCTGACGTCCAGGCTGAACTTCGCCTTCTGGTCGATGAGCCAGGTCATCGCGGCCATCACGTCGGCGTCCGAGCGGCCCGCGTCGTGGGACTCGACCGTCTGGCGTTGGAACGGGTCCCGGATGTCGGCGGAGAAGTCCGGGGCGTCCTCTCCGGCGTACGAGATGCCGGAGAGGACCGTGCGCGCGTTCATGTTCACGCGGTTGCCCTGTGCGAGCTGGTTCCGCAGCTGGCCGAGCGTCAGCCAAGCGAACTCGTCGGCCACCGCGACGTCTTCGTCCTCGGGGATCTCGACGATCATGTTGCGGTTGCGTTTGTGCAGGTACCAGGACGCGTGCTCCGAGAGGAGCTGGTCGAAGAGGATGCGTCGTCCGGCGTGCTCCTGGAAGTACTCCAGGTACGGGGTGGGCCGGCCGCCGTGCACGCGTTGGTAGTTGCTGGGGGTCGCCTGCACGGTCGCGGCGTACTGCACCAGGCTGCTGTTCCCCGGCTCCATCTTCGCCTGCATCAGGAAGTGGTGGACTCCGTTGATGCGCTTGACGAGGATCCCGAGGATGCCGATCTCCGGCTGGACGATGATCGGCTGGCTCCACCGGGGGTTCGGCCCGAAGTCCGTACGGACCGACAGTCCTTCCACCGCGAAGAACCGGCCGGACGCGTGCTGGAGACGGTCGTCGATATGCCAGTCGGGCAGCGTGGTCAGCGGAACGTGCTCGACCCGGTAGCTGGAGCACGCCGACCGCTTCTCCAGGAAGGCGTCGGCGTCCGGGGTCTCCGCGGTGCTCAAGACCATGGACGAGGCCAGGAATCCGCCGGAACGACTCACCTTGCTTGACATGAGGCAGCTCTCCTCCACGCTACGTCGATGCGGTGCGCCGCGATGTCACAGGGTTTGGAGGGCACCGGCGGCCGCGACTTCCCGGGCCATGAGCTCGATGCCGGCATCGAGGCCGAGGGGTTCGAAGTCGATGACGCTCCGGAGCACCGACAGATCGACGGCCAGCTTTCCGGTGTCGGTGTGCGCGTCGGGGCCGGGAGTCGTCACGATCGGGGACCCCGTGGCGGCACTGACCGCGGCGAGGACGTCGGCGATGGATTTGCCTGTGCCGGTACCGACGTTGACCGTTCCGGGGAGGTCGCGGCCGGACGCGAGCAGGTCGAGCGTCGCCGTCACAAAATCGTCGACGTGGAGGAAGTCCCTGGCCTGTCGCCCATCGCCGTGGAGCGTGAAGGGATTCCCGGTCAGGGCGCTCCAGAATGCCGAGGACACCACACCCTGCCCGCGCGACTGCGGCAGCAGACGGCCGTAGACATTCACGCAGCGCAGAGAGTGGGTGGACAGGCCATGGACCCTTCTGTAGTAGTCCATGTACTCCTCGCCCATGCGGCGCGACATTCCGTACGGCGATGTGGGTTCCCCGGGATCCGATTCGCGCTTCAGTTCGTCGCCGGGCGCGTACACGGCACCGGCGGACGACAGGAAGACGATCCTCGTGCGGGGGCTGAGCGAGCGGACGGCCTCACAGAGCGGGATCACCAGCGAGAGCGTCCCGATGGCGTCGGCCGCCGGCGCCGCCGCCGACGGCACGGGAAACCGGCCGCCCGCGGCGACGACGATCGCGTCCGTGCCCTGGTCCAGCGTCTGGGGCAGACAGTCGGCGCCCTCGCCGGAGATCAGCCGGATCTCCCCCGGCCCGGGATCCGCGTCCCGGGTGGCGAAGGGGTCGGAACGACTGATCACGGTGGTGCTCCAGCCGCGGTGCGCCGCGCCCAGGGCGAGTGCGCTTCCCAGGAAGCCCGCGCCGATCAGCGTGATCCGTTTCATCGCGCGGCCTCCGTGCCGGTCCGTGCGTCACCGCGGTCCGCAAGGAGTTCCGCCAGCCGACGCACCACCGCTTCCTCTCCGTCGGCGCTGAGCGCGCGCGGATCGACCTCCAGTTGGCCCAGGTGCAGCTTGAAGTCCCGGAGATGGATGGACGGAACGCCCGCCGTCATCTCCTCGGCGAGGGTGGCGGCGCTGCGCCCTGCCGATGCGGGGTCGATCGTCAGCAGGACGCGGTAGATCGCGCGCCCGGAGTCGTCCTGGGCGACCTGGGTGGAGAGGCCGGGGAGCTTCTCAAGGCGGGCCGCGAGCTTGGTCATCCGCTCGCGCTGCTCCGCGGCACGCTCTTCGTCGGTGACGGCGGTGTACTCGCGGACGGCCTGGAGCAGGCCCAGCAGGTTCTCCTTGCCGACCTTCATGGGCCGGGCGATGCCGGAGTACTGCGCCCGGCATGCCGCGACCAGGTCCCTGCCCCCGCAGATGAAACCGGAGGTGGGCGCGCCCAGCATCTTGGGACCGCTGTAGATCACCAGGTCGGCCCCGCTCGCCACCCAGCGCCGCAGATCCCCTTCGCCCGCGGCGTCCACGATCACGGGGACACCGCGCTCACGGCCGATGGCGACCAGTTCGTCGAGCGGGACTCCCTTGCGGTGGACCGCGTGGGTGCGGGAGGTGACGTACACCAGTGCCGCGGTCCGCTCGGTGACGGCGCTGACGACGTGGCTGCGCAGCGTCTCGTTCACGGCGCCCACCTCGACGGTGCGGCCGCCGCCCATCGCGATCATCTGTGCGATGGGCGCGCCCCCGTAGCTGATGGAGTGGCCCTTCTGCAGGACGATCTCGTGGGGTCGGTCGCCGGGGTCGGGCAGGCGTTGTACGCGCAGTGCGTCCGTCCCGGCGACGCAGGCGGCCACCGCGATCGCCATGCCTGCGGCCGCGCCGGTGACCGGACAGGCGTCCTCGCTGCCGGTGACATCGGCGAGGAAGCCGCCCGCGGCCCGCCAGAACTGGTCGACGTCGACGTGGGACCGTGCGGCGTTCCCCATGGCCGCGATGACGCCGTCGCTGAGCGTGCAGCCGCCCAGCGGGGTCGAGTTGGCCTGTGCGCTGACGATGGGCGCGACATTGAGGTCCTGATATTCCATCATGTGCTCCCTGTTCGCCTGTCGACATGTGGGTGGAATTCCAACTCATTCACCGCGCAATTCCTTGTCCAGCCAGGTCAGGAATGCGGCCGTGCTGTTCTCGTAGAGCCGCTCCATGCGCCGCATGGGTCTGCCGACCTCGCCGGACTTCACCTGCTGCAGCGCGTCGGCGAGGCTCTTGGCACTGGGCTCGTGCAGGACGACTCCCAGGTTTTCGCGGGCGACCAGATCGCCGGAGATCCCGTGCGGGTCGATGATCGTGGGGATGCCGTGCAGCCAGGTGTCGCGCAGCCGCAGCCGGGTGCCGGTCTCGTTCTCGGCGCCCGGTCGCGCGATGCAGACATAGGCCTCGGCGGCCTTCACGTACTTGACGCGCTCGGACAGGGCGAGGGGCTCCGTGTTCAGGTGGACGCGATCGCCGAGCCCGAGGTCGTCGATCGCCCTGCCGACATCGGCGATGGTGGACCGGGTGTCCTCGGTCGGCGTCGCGTGCAGGAAGGCGGCGCTGGCGTCCACGCCGCGGTCGCGGAGGATCGCCATGGCCTCCACCAGCATGAGCGGCTCGAAGAAGGCCCAGATGCCGCCGGTCCAGAGGAAGTCGGCCAGGTGGACCGGGTCGGTGGCGTCGGCCTCCTCGAGCCCGGCCCTGCTGAACCCGACCGGCACGGTGGTGATCAGGTGGTCGAGGGTCCAGGACCGCGCGATGTCGTCGGGCGTGGTCCTGCCGAACGCGCACAGCGTCGACAGGAGCGCCGCACGCTCGACCTGGGAGCGGCAGAGGAAGTGGTGCGTGACCTGCAGCAGGCGCCGGTAGGTGCCGAGGAAGCGCTGGTGCTCGCCGGTCGGGTCGGCGCAGCCGAGCACCGACGGGTAGCTCATGTGCTCGATGGGCGCCCGGCATTCGCTGATGATCAACTTGCGGTGGGCGACGGCGAGTTCGATGCGGCGCCGGTCCGGGGTGTCGAAGAACATGACGGCATCGGCCGCCGCGATGGCCCGCGCCGCGTCCTCGCCCGGCGCCACCACCCGCGCCGCACCGAGGTCGACGATGTCGGTGGCGGGTCGGGTGATCACGTGCACCGTGTACCGGCGGCTGAGGACTTGGGCGATCTCCGCCAGGCGCTGGGCCGCGCCGGCGATGGAGGTCTCGGACAGGGAGTAGGCACCTGCGTCGACGACGACGATTGGTTGGTCGGTCATTGCGCTGCGAGCACCGTCCAGTCAGGAGATGTCGGCGAAGTAGAAGGGTGGGCCGCACTGTTCGCGGACGCGCCGGCTTCCCGCGCCGTCCCGGCGGACACCGGCCCGCGCGTTGCCGAACTCCTCGGCCAGCGCGTGCACGGCGGCCTCGCGTCCCCCGATGAAGGTGAGTTCGTTGACCCCCAGGCGGAGCACCGGGCCCGGCAGGCCGGGCAGGTCCACCTGGACGTTGACCCGGATCCCGTGGTCGTACAGGGACTCCGAGAAGCGGTCGGTCCGCTCCGCGTCCCCGATCTTCACCCAGACCTGGTGGGTGCTCGTCGCGTGGCCGTTCTCGTCCGCGGCGACGTCGAACCCGTCCGCCGCGAGGAGCTTGCTGAACAGGCGCGCGTTGCCGATCACCTGTTCCGCGTAGGCCTGGCCGAAGTGGCGGAACTCCGCGGCGGCGAGCCCCAGCGCGAGCGTCTCGGCGAAGTGATGGCTGCTGAGCATCGTGAACTGCGCGTCCTTCAGCCGCTGGTGCAGTTCGGGGTTGCGGGTGAACAGGACTCCCTTGTGCGGCCCGGGGAAGCTCTTGTGCGTGGAGCCACCCATCGTGTCGGCACCGGCGTCGAGCGGGTTGCCCAGGGCGGACCCGAGGATCAGTCCCATCGTGTGGCTGCAGTCGACGTGCAGGAGCGTGCGCGGGGAGTACGTCTTGATGAGGTCCGCGACACGCGACACCTCCAGCTCGTGGCGGCTGTTCTGCAGGTCCAGATAGACCAGTTCGGGTGCGCGCTCGCGCAGGACCTGTCCGAGCCGTTCCTCGTCGACCCGGCCGCGGGCGACGGGAACGGTGGCCGACGCGAAGCCGAGCCGGCGCGCCAGGTCGGCGGTGGCGTAGTGCCCGCCGGACGCGGCGTCGATGGAGACGACCGTCCCGCCCGGTTCTCCGCCGAGCCCCGCCATCGCCATCATCATGGCCGAAAGCCCGGATATGGGCCGTTCGTTGACGTGCGGGGCGCGGGCGAGCTCGCGCAGCTGGCCGCGGGCGAGATCCGTCTCGATCTCGGCCACTTCCTGGCCGCCGCGGAACTGCCAGAAGCCAGGGTCGAGCGCGTCGTTGAAGAAGTACCGGTTGTAGTAGTCGGTGCTGAGCGGCAGTTGGGCCAGCGGCGACAGCTTGTTCTCGCTCGGCACGAGATTGACGGCGGCGTCCGCCTTCCTCTCCTGGGAACGGAATCGATCTACGACCTTGCGGAGCTCTCTGATGTCAGTCATCCCCTGGATCCCGAAAGTCTGCCTGTGTGGGTTTTCGAAGTTCCGTGGGTCTCATGGCCGGCTGCCTGGACACCGACCTTTCCTGGGCCACTCGCAAACGTCTGACTCTGCGCGTCGCATTCATTGGTGGAATCCCAGGAGTGCGGAGCAATAACGTACGTCTGTGTTTCGTGGAATCTTTAGTGTGCGGGGGCCCGCGACCATGCGTCTACCGACTCTTCGTCATTGGCGGATCGGCCCGGCACGCCCGGTCGACGGGGTCTGGCCACCGCTCCCACGCCCGCGGGACCGGGCCTGGCCGATGTCCCGTGGCCGAAGGGCCAATAGGCACGGCGAAGGATCGAAGGGACTATTGCTTCGCATTCCGATGAGCAGAGCGCGCCCGTCCTCTGGGAGAAATACATGGACATAGGTTCCCTGCAGCGAATCGCCTGGGACAACAAGGTGCTGAAGGGCTACAACACCACCGACCTGCCGCTGGAGTTCTGCATGCTCCAGGAAAAGGCGGCCGCCTCCTTCACCGCCTGGCGGAGGGGAAAGGAGATTCTTGGGGAAGAGCTGGCCGACATCGTGCTCTACGTGTCGAGCATCGCCGAGATGACCGGCCTCGATCTGCAGCACGAGGTCAAGGAGAAGGTCGACAAGAACGCGGCACGTCCCGACTGAGAGCCGCGGGCGCCGAGAAGGGTGGTGGGCATGGCCGGTGGCGCGAGCGTCTTCGGTACCCGGGTGAACCGGGTGGAGGACCGGCGGCTGCTCACCTCGGGCGGCGTCTACGTCGACGACCTGCGGGTCCCCGAGCTCGTGGGGGCGGCGTACGTGACCTTTGTGCGTTCCCCTGTCGCGCATGCGGTCATCACCGGCATCGACACGTCCCGGGCGGCGGCCCACCCCGGCGTGGTGGCCGTCTACACGGCGGCGGACCTGACCGACATCCCTCCACCGCAGCCCTTCCAGCAGCCGGAGAACGGCGGCGGATTCTTCGCCGAGCCCCTGCTCGCCGGGGAGAAGGTCAGGTTCGTGGGCGAGCCGGTCGCGGTCGTGCTCACCGACGGGCTGTACGAAGGACAGGACGCCGCGGACCTCGTCGACGTGGCGTACGAGCAGCTCCCCGCGGTCGTGGGTCCCGCCCAGGCGATGCTCGACGACACCCTCCTGTTCGAGGAGGCCGGGACCAACGTCGCCGACCACCGGAACCGCGACACCTACGACGACGCCGTGTTCGCCGACGCGGACGTCGTCGTCGAGCGAGAGATCGTGAACCAGCGCGTGGCCTGCGTCCCGATGGAGTGCCGTGCCACCGCGGCGGCCTTCGACGGCACACGGCTCACGGTCTGGCACAGCAGCCAGAACGCCCAGCGCTGCCGCGGCACCCTCGCCGCGTCCCTGGGCATCTCCCCCGATGCGATCCGCGTGGTCGTCCCCGATGTCGGCGGCGGGTTCGGCGCGAAGATCGGCATCGACCGGGACTCGATCGTCGTCGCCTGGGCCGCCTGGAAGTCCAGATCCGCGGTGCGCTGGGCGGAGAGCCGTGCCGAGAACCTCGTCGCCATGACGCAGGGCCGTGCCCAGCTCAACCGCGTCAAGCTCGGCGGTCGCCGTGACGGCACGATCACGGCGTACCGCCTCGATGTCGTCCAGGACGCGGGCGCCTATCCGCGCACCGGCACCCTCGCCCCCGTGACCTGCACGATGGCCCCGGGCGTATACGACATCCCGCACGTGCAGACCGGTTTCCGCGTCGTCCTCACGAACGCGACCCCCGTCAACAAGTACCGCGGCGCGGGCCGCCCGGAGGCCACGGCCGCCATCGAGCGGGCGGTGGACCTGTTCGCCGCCGAGATCGGCATGGACCCGGCCGAGGTCCGCCGCCGCAACGTCATCGCCGCGGACGCGTTCCCCTTCCGCACCCGAACGGGGGTCCGCTACGACTCCGGTGCGTACGAGGCGGCCCTCGACAAGGTCCTCAAGGCCGCCGACTACCCCCGGCTCAGGGCCGAGCAGGCCGCCCGCAGGGCCAACGGGTGCGTGCGTCTGCTCGGCATCGGCATCTGCGTCTACGTGGAGATGACCGGTGGCGGGGGTGAGACCGCCAAGGTGATCGTGGACGGCAAGGGACAGGCGACTGTCCTGACGGGCAGCTCGGCGCAGGGGCAGGGCCATCACACCGCCTGGTCCGTGCTGGTCGAGGCCGAACTCGGCATCCCGATGGACCTGATCACCGTCGTGCACGGGGACACCGACCTCATCCCGAAGGGCGTCGGCACCTATTCGAGCCGGTCCCTGCAGCTCGGCGGTTCCGCGGTCCTCAAGGCCGCCGCCGACGTCAGGAACCAGGCCCGGCGGCACGCCGCCGACCTCCTCGGCGTCCGTGAGCCCGACGTCGTCCTCAACCCCGGCTCCGGCACCTGGCACCCGGCGGACAGCCCCGACCGGTCCCTGACCTGGGCCCAACTCGTCAAGCACGCCGAGACGGACCTCAGCGCCGACGTCGAATTCGCCTCGGATCAGCCGACGTTCCCGTTCGGTGCGCACCTCTCGGTCGTCGAGGTCGACACCGGGACGGGGCTGACCACACCGCTCCGCCACATCACCCTCGACGACGCGGGCCCGATCCTCACCCCGGTCCTCGCGGAGGGCCAGCGCCACGGCGGCATCGCGCAAGGCATCGCCCAGGCGTTGTACGAGGAGGTGCGCCTCGCCGAGGACGGCAGCCCGCTCAACGCGACCCTCGCGCAGTACGGGACCGTCGCCGCCGCCGATCTGCCGGACTTCGAGCTGGAGTCCGGCGAGACCCCCACGGACGTGAATCCCCTCGGCGTCAAGGGAGTCGGCGAATCGGGGACGATCGGTGCCACTCCCGCGGTGCAGAACGCGGTCGTCGACGCGCTCGCCCACCTCGGGGTCCGGCACATCGACCTGCCGTTGACGCCGGGCCGCGTCTGGGCGGCGATCAGGGACGCGGGCGCCGCACGCCGGTCCCGGCGTTGAACGTACCGACCCACCCATCCGCATGCCGAGAGCGAGGCTGTCGTGATTCGTCCAGCACCACACGGTGTCCGGGATCTCCCGCCGCACACCGAGAACTTGATGACCTCTCAGGAAAGGCGACGCATTCTTCTGCAGGACATCGATGTGGTGATCGACGGCGGCGCGAACGGCGGTCAGTACGCGAAGTGGATGCGCCAGTGCGGTTTTCAGGGGCAGATCATCTCGTTCGAGCCCGCGTCCGAGACGTTCGGTGTGCTGTCCGATGCCGCCCTGCAGGATGACGACTGGCACTGCCACAACGTGGCGCTCGGGCCGGAGGACGGCGAGGTCCGGCTGCACCTGACGCGTACGTCGCTCGGCTCGTCGATCTTCCGGCGGACCGATCTGCACTCCCGCGTATGGCCCAACGACGTAGCGGCCGGTACGGAGTTGGTCCCGATGCGCTCGCTCCGCTCACTCTGGCATGAGCTGGGCTGCGACGGGCGCCGGGTGTATCTGAAGCTGGACGTGGAGGGCGCCGAACTGTCCGTCCTGGAGGGTGCGGGTCCGATCCTCGACCGCATCACGCTGCTCGAACTCGAACTGTCGTTGGTCGACATGCACCACGAGGCACCGCCGTTCGGTGACGTGCTCAGCTTCCTGGACGCTCGGGGATTCTCCGTGGTCGCCCTGGAACAGAACCACAGCGGCGACGACACGACCGGTCAGATGCTGATGATCGACGGCATCTTCAGGGCCCCGAGCGCCGGCTCCGAGCATTGACGGGCAGTTGTTCCGCTTCAGCCGGGCGCACGTCGCCCGCCGGGCGCATCGAGGGAGATCACATGAACCGCATCTCGGTGCGCGTGGACGGCACGACGTACGAGGACGAGGTGGAACCCCGACTCCTCCTCGTCCACTATCTGCGGGAGAGACTGGGCCTGACCGCCACCACGATCGGCTGTGACACCGGGAACTGCGGGGCGTGCACCGTCGATCTGGACGGGGTGAGCGTCAAGAGCTGCTCGGTCCTCGCGGTCCAGGCGGACGACGGCGAGGTGACCACCGTCGAAGGGCTCGCGCAGGACGGCGAGTGGCATCCGCTGCAGCGGTCGTTCCACGAGGATCACGCCCTGCAGTGCGGCTTCTGCACCCCTGGAATGATCATGGCGGCCCGCGATCTGCTGCGCCGGAATCCCGACCCCGGTCCGGCGGAGATCCGGCGCGCGCTGAAGGGCAACCTCTGCCGTTGCACCGGCTACCAGAACATCGTCAAGGCCGTGCTCGCCGCGGCGGCCCGGCAGGACGCGGGGGCGGAACCGGCCGCGAGCGGTGGGGCGGCGTGATCCCCGCGGCATTCGACTACGCGCGCCCGGATACCGTTGGGGAGGCCATCCGCATCCTGACCGAGAGGGGCGAGGAGGCGAAGGTGCTGGCCGGTGGCCAGAGCCTGCTGCCGATGCTGCGACTGCGGCGCGCCTCCCCGAAGTTGGTGGTCGACGTCAACCGGGTGCCGCGGCTCCGCGGCGTCCAGGAGGAGAAAGGCTCGCTCGTCATCGGCGCTATGACCACCCAACACGACGTCATCCACGATGAATTGATCCACCGTCATGCCCCGCTGCTGGCCGCCGCGACGAAGACGGTCGGCGACCCGGCCGTACGTCACCGCGGCACCCTCGGCGGCTCCCTCGCCCACGCCGACCCGGCCGGGGACCTGCCGCCGGCGGTCCTCGCGCTGAACGGCGAGCTGGTGGCGCAGGGCCCGCGCGGGCGGCGCGTCATCCCGGCCGCCGAATTCTTCGTCGACCGCCTGACCAACGCGCTCGGACCCGACGAACTGCTCGTCGAGATCCGGGTGCCCAAGTCGGCGCGGGGCTGGGGCTTCCACTACGAGAAGTTCCACCTCTCCGCGCAGTCCCCCACGCTGGTCGGCGTCGCCGTGGCGGTGCGCCGCGAGGGCGGCCGTATCGCCGAGGCGCGTGTCGCGCTGGCCAACATGGGGGAAACCCCGCTGCGGGCAGCCACGGCCGAGGCGGCCCTGGCCGGTGCGGACGCCACCCCCGAGGCCGTCGCGCGGACCGTCGAAGCCGTGACCGAGGACATCTCGCCGACGGCGTCGGACGGGGGCCCGCCGCCCGAGTACCGGGCCCATCTGGCACGGGTGTTGACGTGCCGCGCCGTCCTCGCCGCGGCCGGGACGGAGCGCCCCTCATGACCGGTACGGCCGAGGCCGCGGCGCCTCCCGAGAGTTCCTCGTCCCAACGATCCGCCGTACGGACCCTGTTACGCCTGTGGCCGTTCGTCCGGCCGGTGCGTGCGCGGCTGTTGACCACGGTGCTCGTCGCCGTGCTCGCCGCCTGCACCGGCCTTGTCATTCCCCTGGTGCTCAAGTGGATGGTGGACGGCCCCGTCGCCGAGGGGGATTCGGCCGGCATCTGGCTGGGCGGCGCCTATCTGCTGCTGCTCGGGGTCGCCGAGGCCGGACTGTCGGGGCTGCGGCGCTGGCTGGTGGCGCGCCCGCTGGCCGCGGTCGAGGCGTCGATGCGCGACGCACTGTACCGGCGCGTACAGCGGCTTCCGATGTCCTTCCACGACTCCTGGTCCTCGGGCCAGCTGCTCTCCCGGGGCACGACGGACCTCAATCTGATCCGGATGTTCCTGACGTTCCCGCTGACGTTCCTGGTGGTCAACGGCCTGACCATCCTCATCGGCTATGTGATCCTGCTCGGGCAGAGCTGGACCCTGGGCCTTGTCCTGCTGACTCCGGTGCCGCCGCTGCTCGTGCTGTGCTCGGTCTTCGAGGCGCGCTATCGGGTCGCCTCGCGCCAGGCCCAGGACCAACTGGGCGATCTGACCACGCTGGTGGAGGAGTCGGTCCTCGGCATCCGGATCATCAAGGGCTTCGGCCGCCACCGCAGCCAGGCCCGCTCCTTCACCGCGCTGGCCCGGCGGGTGCGGTCGAGCGAGCTGCGCAAGACGCGGCTGATGGCCGCGATCTGGGTGGTCAGCTCCGTGCTCCCGGAACTCGCCGTCGGAGTGGCGCTGGTGCTCGGCACGATGCAGGTGGCCGACGGCGCGCTCTCGGCGGGCACGATGGTCGCGTTCCTGTCCACGGTGCTCGCGCTGCGCTGGCCGACGGAGTCGATCGGTTCCCTGCTGGCGATGAGCAACGAAGCGGCCGCGGCCACCGAGCGCTACTTCGAGGTGATGGACCGGCGTACGGAACGGGAAGAGGCGGAAGCGGGAGCGGCAACGCAAGGAGTGGCGCGCGACGCGGCGGACGTGGTGAAGACGTTCGGCGCGCGCGGCGGAACCGGGTCCGGTGAACTGGTCTTCGACGGCCTGGAGTTCCGCTACCCGGACGCGCCACAGGACGCCCCGGCCACCCTGCGCGGCATCGATCTGCGGATCAGGCCCGGTGAAACCATGGCCCTGGTCGGCGCCACGGGCAGCGGCAAGACGACCCTCACCGCGCTGGTCCCCCGCCTGTACGAGCCCACCGGCGGCCGGATCCTGCTCGACGGCCAGGACACCGCATCGCTGACCTGGGAGGAACTGCGGACGCTGGTCGGCGTCGCCTTCGAGGAAGCGACGCTGTTCTCCACGACCGTGGCCGAGAACGTCCTGATGGGCGGGGACGGGCTCACGGACACGGATCTGCTGCGGGCCCTGGAGGTCGCCCAGGCCCATGAGTTCGTGTCCGCGCTCCCGCACGGCCCGCGGACCGAGGTCGGCGAGCAGGGGCTGAGCCTGTCGGGCGGGCAGCGGCAGCGGCTCGCGCTGGCCCGCGCGGTCGCCGCACGGCCGCGCTATCTGATCCTGGACGATCCCCTCTCCGCCCTGGACATCCGGACCGAGGCGATGGTCGAGGAGGCGCTGCGGCGCGTCCTTGCGGACACCACCGCCCTGGTCGTGGCGCACCGCCCGTCCACGGTCCTGCTCGCCGACCGGGTGGCGCTGCTGTCCGGGGGCCGGATCACCGCGGTCGGCACCCATCACGAACTGCTGCGGGACAACGCCGAGTACGCGGCCCTGATGGCGGGCGGCCCCGCGGAGCCCGCGGCTGCCCGCACCGCGCCGGCCGGTCCCGGGGCCCGTACCGGCACACGAGGTGAGGAGGGGGACGGCGTCCGATGACCACGAGCGCGACCACCGGGCAGGCGGACGGACAGGACGGCCCGCACAGGCGTGACACGGACACCGGCCCCGCCGACACCGGAACCAGCACCGACGCCTCCCCTGACAGCACCGCCGCGGACTCCGCACCCGAGCCCGATCCCTTCGACCAGGACGCGCTCCCCACGCCCAAGGGCGCCTCCCGCTCCCTGCTGGGCTCGCTGCTGCGCCCGCACTCCCGCCAGGTGTGGGTGGCGGCCCTGCTGATCCTCTTGCAGCAGGCGGCCATGCAGACGGGCCCGCTCCTCGTCGCGGTCGCCATCGACCGCGCCGTGCCCGCCCTCCGGCGCGACGACTCGGGGCCGCTGCTGGCCGTGGCGACGGCGTATCTGCTGTGCGCGGCGGCCGCGGGCGCTCTGCAGTACGGCTTCGTCCAGCTCTCCGGGCGCCTCAGCCAGAACGTGCTCCTTGAGCTGCGCAGCCGCATCTTCCGGCACTCGCAGGCCCTCAGCCTGGACTTCCACGAGCGCTACACCTCGGGCCGGCTGCTCTCCCGGGCCACCAACGACGTCGAGAACCTGCGCGGGCTGCTCAACAACGGCAACGGCCTGCAGGAGCTGATCGGGATCGGCCTGTCCACGGTCTACATCACGGCGATGCTGCTGTACCTGGACTGGGGCCTCGGGGTCGCCGCGCTCGTCGCCACCCCACCGCTCGCCCTCCTCGTGCGCTCCCTCCAGCGGCGTTCGATGCGCGCCTACCGCAGGAAGTCCACGGCCACCGCGGCCGTCGTCGTGAAGTTCGCCGAAACCCTCAACGGCATCCGGCCGGTGCGGGCGTTCCGCCGGGAACCGGCCAACGACGAGGCGTTCGCCGCGCTCAACAAGCGGCACGAACGGGTCAGCGGCGACGCGACCCTGGAGATGGCGCGCTACGTGGCCTCCTCCCGCCTTGTCGCCAACACCGCGGTGGCCGCGCTCATGGTGTGGAGCGCCTACCGGGTGGCCACCGGCGCCCTGGCGCTGGGCGGGCTCGTCGGGGTGGCGCTGTATCTGCGACGCCTTTACGACCCCATCGACCGGCTGGGGCTGCTGCTCAACACCTACCAGTCGGCGGCCGCCTCCCTGGAGAAGATCGCCGGGCTGCTCACCCAGCGCCCGGGGGTCCCCGAGGCAAAGGCGCCCGTCACACTGCCCGCGCCAGGCGGTGCGGGCCCCGGCCGGGAGGTGGTCCTGGACTCCGTGCACTTCGCCTACCGCACCGGCGGCGAGGTCCTGCCGCGCTTCAGCCTGACGCTCGCGGCGGGCCGCACGGTGGCCGTCGTGGGCCCCACCGGCGCGGGCAAGTCCACCCTCGCCAAACTCCTTGCCCGCTTCTACGACCCCACCGGCGGCCGGGTCCTGCTCGACGGCGTCGACCTGCGCGAGCTGTCCGGCGCCGAGCTGCGCCGCGGCGTGGTCATGGTCACCCAGGAGGCGTTCCTGTTCTCCGGCACGGTCGCGGAGAACATCGCGATCGGCCGCCCGGAGGCCACCCGGGAGGAGATCGAGCATGCCGCGAAGGCGATCGGCGCCCATGACTTCATCGCGGCGCTTCCTGCCGGGTACGACACCGACGTACGCAAACGGGGCGGGCGGATCTCGGCGGGCCAGCGTCAGCTGGTCACCCTGGCGCGCGCCCTGCTGGCCGACCCCGGCGTGCTGATCCTGGACGAGGCGACGAGTTCGCTCGACATCCCCGGCGAGCGGGCCGTGCAGCGTGCCATGCGGACCGTGCTGCACGGCCGTACGGCGGTGGTCATCGCGCACCGTCTGTCCACGGTGGAGATCGCCGACCGGGTCCTCGTGATGGCCGACGGCCGGATCGTGGAGGACGGCACCCCGGCCGAACTCGTGGCCGGGCGTGGCCGCTTCGCCGAGCTGCATCAGGCGTGGCGGGACAGCCTGGCCTGACGGGGGCGGGTCCGGGATCCTCGCGCCGAAGCATCCCCGCGCGCGATGGCCCGGACCCGCCGTACCCCTAGGGGTGCGTCGCGATGAGGCGTCGCAGGGCTGCTTCCGCCGGCGGTCCCCACGTGGCCTTGCCGCCCGTGCGGCCGTGGACTCCGGCATCGCCCACCAGCAGGCAGCCGAGCGCCTTGGCCACCGCCCAGCCGCGGGCGCGGCGCAGCGTGGCCGCGTCGATGTCCGGCGCGTAGCTCTGGTGGAAGCGGTCGACGGCCCCGTCCGGCAGCAGCGTCCAGCAGGCGGCCAGGTCGAGGGCCGGGTCCCCCGCGCACATGTCGCCGAAGTCGATCACGCCACAGAAAGTGCCGTCCCTCGTCAGGACATTGGCCGCGTGCAGGTCTCCGTGCAGCCACACCGACGGACCTGTCCAGGCGGGCGCGGCCAGCGCGTCGTCCCAGATCTCGCGCACGGCGTCCGGGTCGGGAATCAACCCGTGGTTCATGGCCTCCTTGAGGAAATACGCAAAGCCTTCCTCGGCACCGGCCAGCGGACCGCCCCGGCCGTGCCGGCCGGCGGGCGCGTCGTCGGGCGCGGGCCGGTGCAGGGCCGCCAGGAAGGCCGCCAAGGTGTCGGCCGCCTCGGCTCCGCGCGTCGCGGGGGTGCGGTCGGCGGGTTCGCCGTGGACCCAGGTGGTCACGATCCAGTGGCGCGGGAACCGCTCGGAAGGCTGCCCCAGACGCTGTGGAACAGGTACGGGCAAGGGGAGTTGGGGCGCGATGGCCGGGAGCACGGCCTGCTCCTTGAGGAGCAGATCGTCCGCCTCCTGAGTGGCCCAGGGCAGCCGGACCGCAAGGTCCTCACCGAGCCGCCACAGCTGGTTGTCCCACCCGCGGGCACCGAACGTCAGCGGTAAGTCGGCCAGGTCGGGGTGCTGTTCGCGGAGTAACTCCGCGATCAGATCCGCGGTGATGTCGTTTTCAGTTTCCGTCACAGCAGCAACCATAGTGGCGTCGCCGCAACAGCGTGAATCGTGCAACTACTGCGTACGGACGGGGTGTTGGACGGTGCGTCGGGAGGCGTGTTCAGCACGGTCCCGTCTCCTGCCACCAGATGGCGTTCTCGGCGTACCAGCGGACGGTCTTGGCAAGGCCTTCCTCGAACGGGACCCGGGGGGCGTAGCCAAGTGCCCGCAGTTTCGCGTCGGTCAGGGAGTACCGCCGGTCGTGGCCGAGACGGTCCGGCACCTTCTCCACCCGGTCCCAGCCCGCCCCGCAGGCGGCGAGGAGCCGGTCCGTCAGCTCGACGTTGGTCAGCTCGTGGGTACCGGCGACGTGGTACACCTCGCCGACCTCCCCCCGCTCGGCGGCGATCTGGATGCCCCAGCAGTGGTCGGTGACGTGGATCCAGTCCCGTACGTTGCCGCCGTCGCCGTAGAGCGGCACCGTGCCTCCGGTGAGCAGCCGGGTCACGAACCTCGGGATGGCCTTCTCCGGGTGCTGGTACGGCCCGTAGTTGTTGCCGCAACGGGTGATGACCACGGGCAGCCCGTGGGTGACGTGATAGGCGCGCGCGAGCAGATCACTGCCCGCCTTCGATGCCGCGTACGGCGAGTTGGGGGCGAGCGGCGCGGTCTCGTCCCAGGATCCGGAGCCGATGGAGCCGTACACCTCGTCGGTGGAGACGTGCACGACGCGAGCGACACCGGCCTCCAGGCAGGCGTCGAAGAGCCGCTGCACACCGAGCACGTTGGTGCGCATGAAGTCGGCGGCTCCGGCGATCGAGCGGTCCACGTGGGACTCGGCCGCGAAGCTCACCACCACGTCGTGCCCCGGCACCACCCGCTCGAGGAGGGCACGGTCGCCGATGTCGCCGTGCACGAAGGTGAACCGCCTGTCCACCGGCGCCAGGTTGGCGAGGTTGCCCGCGTAGGTGAGCAGGTCGAGCACGGTCACCTGGGCGCTCCGCCAGGCCGGGTAGGCGCCGGAGAGCAGCTCGCGCACATAGGCCGATCCGATGAAGCCCGCGCCGCCGGTCACGAGTACGCGCATATCTGCACCTTGCTGTGATCGCCGAGGACCAGCCGATGTGCCCGTGGCGTCCGCGGCGCCGGGGTCACCTCCACCTCGTGGCCGATGAGGGATGCCTCGATGCGCCGCACGCCGCGGATCACGGCCCCCCGCAGGACGACGGAGTACTCCAGTTCGCTGTCGATGATCTGGCAGTCCTCCGCGACCGAGGTGAACGGCCCCAGGTAGGAGTCCTTCACCACGCTGCCGGGTCCGACGACGGCCGGGCCCACGATGCGCGAATTGCGGACCACGGCGCCGGGCGCCACGGTCACCCGGCCGATCAGCTCCGAGTCGCGGACCACACCGGCGAGTTCGGGTTCCATCGCCTCCAGGACGAGCCGGTTCACCTCCAGCATGTCGGCGACGTTGCCGGTGTCCTTCCAGTAGCCCTCGGTGATCGTCGTCGCCACCGGATGACCGGCGTCGACCAGGCCGGAGATGGCCTTGCTGATCTCCAGCTCACCCCGGTCCGAGGGGGTCAGACCGGCCACGATCGGATGCACCGCCGCGGTGAACAGGAAGACGCCGACCAGCGCCAGGTCGCTCTTGGGCTTCTCGGGCTTCTCCTCCAGGCCGATCAGCCGTCCCTCGGCGTCGAGTTCGGCCACGCCGAACGGACGGGGGTCGGCGACCTTGGTCAGCATGATCTGCGCCGCGGGGCGCTCCGTGCGGAACCGCTCCACCAGCTCCGAGATGCCGCCGATGAGGAAGTTGTCGCCGAGGTACATGACGAAGTCGTCGTCGCCCAGGTACTCGCGGGCGATCAGCACCGCGTGCGCCAGGCCGAGCGGGGCCGCCTGGGGCAGGTAGGTGACGTCGAGGCCGAAGGCCGATCCGTCCCCGACGGCGTCCTTGATCGCCTGCGCGGTGTCGCCCACCACGATGCCGACGTCGGTGATCCCCGCCTCGGCGATCGCCTCCAGGCCGTAGAAGAGCACGGGTTTGTTCGCCACCGGCACCAGTTGTTTGGCGGAGGTGTGGGTGATCGGCCGTAGGCGGGTTCCGGAACCTCCGGCGAGAACCAAAGCTTTCACTTCATCTCTCCCTCTCCGCACCGCTCAATAACGGGGGCGCTCACCATCGTCGAGCGGCGGGATGTTCGGCAGTTCGCTCAGTGTAGGACAGCCCGGCCCGATCGTGATCCGAGTTGTGAAGGCAATCGGAGAAACAGGCTCGGCGATTATCGCTCCGAAACTCCTGGCGTGCCCGGTGGGAGTCGGGTCGGTCAACTGACGGCGGCCGGTTCCCCGTGGCTGAAGAGCCAATAGGCAGGGGGAAGGGTCACCATGGACTATTAATCTGGCAGCAACGGCCCGTTCTTGGGCGTGAGTTGGTCTGCGACACCGTTCCCGACACCCCTCGACGATACTGAATAAGCAGTTTCGGAGCAATGGGTGCACAGGGCACGAAAAGCGTGCGAGGAAATCGGAGAGGAGCCAGAATGCTGCACGTCTGGACTGCGGAGTGAATGCGTCTCCGGAACACGCGACCAGAGGATTGTCGTTCGGCGAAATCGTCGATCGTTACGATAGGTTTCGGCCCGGCCTGCCCGAGGCGGCCGTGGACTGGCTCGTCCCCGACGGCTGCGGGACGGTGGTCGACCTCGCCGCGGGCACCGGTGCGCTGACCCGGAGCCTCGTGGATCGCGTGGAACACGTCGTCGCGGTGGAACCCGACCCCCGGATGCTGGAGACCCTCGGCCGCAACTGCCCGGCGGCCAGGGCCCTTTCGGGGACCGGCGAGCAGATCCCGCTGCCCGACGGGCAGGCCGACGCCGTACTGATCTCCATGGCCTGGCACTGGATGGATCCGCAGCGGGCCGTCCCGGAGATCGCGCGGGTGCTCCGCGCCGGCGGGACGTTCGGTGTGGCGTGGAACCACCGGGACGTCTCCGTTCCCTGGGTGGCCGAACTCGACCGCTTCACCCGTGCGCTGCGGGCCCGCGCTCTCGCCGACGGCCCCGCGGGCACCACCGCGGCGCCGACCAGGGAGGCCGTGGATCCGCCGACCGGATCGCTGTTCTCCGCACTCACCGAGATGCGTATGACCTGGTCGCAGCCGGTGACCGCGGAGGAGATCGTGGGGCTCCTGGGCACCGACGCCAGCGCGATCGCGCTGCCGGTCGACGCCCGGAGCGCCGTGGACGAGCAGGTGGCTGCGTACGTGCGAGAGGAACTGGATCTGTCCGGGGACCGGACGATCGATCTGCCGATCGCCTGTCGGTGCCTGCGTGCCACCAAGAACGCCTGAGCTGCATCACAGAGGGCTTCTGCCTGCGCCTCGCACGCCCCGGCGACATCTCACGGACTTCAGCCATGGAGGCAACCGCACATGCTCAAGATCGGCTTGGTACAGCAGAGCGCCTGGGACCTTCCCGTCGACTCGATGCCCCTGGCGGCCGGCTATCTCAAGGCAGTGCTCGACGCCGATCCCGACATAGGTCCCGAAGTCGACATACGCATCCACAACATGCGCGGTGGATGGCCCGTGAACGAGATGACGCGGGCCATCTTCCACGAGGACGTCCCTGACGTCCTCGCGTTCTCCGTGGTGGGCTGGAACTACCGGAACTTCTCCCTGCTGGCCGAAGTGCACAAGCAGTTGAAGCCCGACGGGTTCACCGTCTTCGGCGGAAATCACGTGAGCCACCAGGCCCAGAAGGTGTTCCGGGAATGCCCCGACGTGGACATCGTGGTGAACGGCGAGGGTGAGCTGACATTCCGCGAACTGATCGCGGCCGTCCTCGCCGACCGGCACTCCCCCGATCTCTCGACCGTGTCAGGACTCTCGTTCCGCACGCCCGACAAGGACTTCTCCACCACGCCCGACCGGGACAGGATCGACGACCTCGACATCATCCCTTCGCCGTTCCTCACCGGAACGATCCCGCTGCTCGACAAGAACGGCCACTTCCCTTACGAGTTCGCCCTGATGGAGACCAACCGGGGCTGCCCGTACCGCTGTTCCTTCTGCTACTGGGGCGGGGCGACCGGTCAGCGGGTGCGCTCCTTCTCCCGGGACCGGCTTGCCGCCGAACTGGACCTGTTCGGATACCACCAGGTCCCCACCGTGTTCCTGTGCGACGCGAACTTCGGAATGCTCGAAGCCGACGAGGAGTTCACCGAGGACCTGCTGAAGATCCGCGAGAAGTACGGGTTTCCGACCTCGCTGGAGGCCAACTGGGCCAAGAACAAGTCGCAGCGCTTCCACCGCATCGTACGCACCCTGAAACAGAACGGCTTGAAGAGTTCCTTCACGCTCGCCCTGCAGACCCTCTCCGACGAGGCGCTCACCGACATGCGGCGGCGCAACATGAAGCTCAACCAGTGGCAGGACCTCGCCGAATGGCTCGCCGCCGAGGGCATGGAATCCTTCGTCGAGCTGATCTGGGGCGCCCCCGGTGAAACCGTCGATTCGTTCCTCGACGGCTACGACCGCATCGCCGAGAAGGTGCCCCGCATCGCCGTCTATCCGCTGCTCCTGCTGCCCAACACGGACTACAGCGAGAAACGGGAGCTCCACGGCTTCGTCACCGTGCGCGGGGAGTCGGACGACTTCGAGTACGTGCTGGCCAGCCGCAGTGCCACCCTCGCCGAGAACTTCGCGATGCAGCGCTTCATGTTCCTGGCCCGCATCCTGGGCGAGAACCAGTACTTCAAGCGGCTGTGGCATCCGGCGAGGCTCCTCGCGGGAATGCCTCAGTCCCACGTCATCCGCTCGTTGATGGAGTGGATCGAGGCCTCCGACCATCCGTCCGTGGTGGCGTTCGGCGAGACGTTTCCCGTGCTCGCCGAATCGCCGGCCGTCGCCGCCGGGCATCGGATGCTGTACTCCGATCCGGAACTCGACGCGGAGATCGAACGCTGGTGGAACGAACGGGTCGTTTCCCGATTCCCGGCCGAATGGGCCGAGTTCGGTCCGCACCTGTATCGCTTCGAACGCCACTCCCGCCCCGTCTACCAGCCGCCGGGGGCGAGCGTGCCCGATGCCTGGCGCGTCGACGAGAGCGGCGACGAGTATGTGCTCAAGGACCCGGCGAAGTTTCCGTTCGACGTCATGGCCTCGTACGAGCGGCTCGCCGCGGGTGTGCTCACGCCTCCCGAGCCGGAGCCGACCACGTATGAATTCCGCTCTCGCCGCGGTTTCTACCTCCACCTCGACAATCACGAGACCGGAGCGCACTACTTCGCGACGGCGACCCCGCTGGCACCGGACACCCCGGCCCCCGCATCACCGGGGTCCCTGAGCCTTGCATCGAAGACCTCCTGACTGCCTGGCATCCCCCACACCGCCAAGCGGCATGTGTCACGCTGCGCCCGACCCCGATCAGGCGCAACGTGACGCCTGTTAGGCTGCGCACGAACTGAACTGTTGAGCGAGGAGTCGCAGACGTGGCGGGTGAAGACGACATCTCCGGGTGAGACCCGGTTGTGACGGCCGTCGGACGGCGCTGTGAGAGCGCCGGTGCCGAGGCCGCTTTGTCGTACCCCCTTCTCCCACACTTCCCGGGGCAGAACTCTGTCTGCCCTCGATCCTCGCGAGGTCATTCCCCATGTCCGACGCCGCTGTCGTCTGCTCGAATCTCTTCTTCGCCTGGCCCGACGACACCCCGGTCTTCGACGACCTGTCCTTCACCGTGGCCACCGGACGTACCGGTCTCGTGGCTCCCAACGGCTCCGGAAAGAGCACGCTGCTCAAGCTGATCGCCGGTCACCTCACGCCCGCCACCGGCTCGTTGACGGTCGACGGCACGCTCGGGTACCTCCCCCAGAGCCTCCCGCTGACCGGGAATCTCACGGTCGCCGAGGTGCTCGGCATCGCCGCGGTGGTCCGCGCGATCGACGCCGTCGAGTCCGGTGACGTGAGTGAGGAGCACTTCACCACCATCGGCGACGACTGGGACATCGAGGAACGCACCCGCGCCCAGCTCGACCGCCTCGGCCTTGCCGACCTCACCCTCGACCGCAGCCTCAGCACGCTCAGCGGCGGCCAGATCGTGTCCCTGGGACTCGCCGCCCAGCTGCTCGGGCGACCCGACGTCCTGCTGCTCGACGAGCCGACCAACAACCTCGACGCGGCCGCCCGGCACAAGCTCTACGACGTCCTTTCGGACTTCCACGGCTGCCTGCTCCTGGTCAGCCACGATCGCGCGCTGCTCGACCGCATGGACCGCATCGCCGAACTCGGCAGCGGCGAACTGCGCTTCCACGGAGGCAACTTCACGGCGTACGAAGAGGCCGTACGCGCCGAGCAGGAGGTCGCCGAGAAGAACGTCCGCAACGCCGAGCAGGAGCTGAAGCGCGAGAAGCGCGAAATGCAGCAGGCCCGCGAACGTGCCGAGCGGCGGCAGAGCAACGCCGCCCGCAACCTCAAGAACGCCGGTCTCCCCCGCATCTTCGCCGGCACCATGAAGCGCGGCGCGCAGGAGTCCGCCGGCCGGGCGGGGCAGCTGCACTCGGCCCGGGTCGGCGAGGCCAAGGCGCGGCTCGACGAGGCCGGGCGGGCGCTGCGCGAGGAGCAGCGCATCACCCTCGAACTGCCCGACACACAGGTGCCCGCCGGGCGCAACCTCTTCCTCGGCGAGGGCATGCAGGTCCACCATGCCGGACGCGCCGTGTTCACCGACGGCGGCGTCGACCTGAACATCCGCGGCCCCGAGCGCATCGCGCTGACCGGACCCAACGGCGCGGGCAAGACCACCCTCCTGCGACTGGTCACCGGCGACCTCGCCCCGGGCGGCGGCGAGGTCAGGCGCGGCCACGGCAGGATCGCCCATCTCTCGCAGCGCCTCGACCTGTTGGACCTGGACCGCACCGTGGCGGAGAACTTCGCCTCGTTCGCGCCGGAGCGGCCCGAGGCGGAGCGGATGAACCTGCTCGCCCGCTTCCTCTTCCGGGGCGCGCGGGCGCACCTTCCCGTCGGGGTGCTCTCCGGCGGCGAGCGGCTGCGCGCCACCCTGGCGTGCGTGCTGTGCGCCGAACCGGCGCCCCATCTGCTCCTGCTCGACGAGCCGACCAACAATCTCGACCTGGTCAGCGCGGGCCAGCTGGAGAGCGCGCTCAATTCCTACCAGGGCGCCTTCGTGGTGATCAGCCACGACGAGCGGTTCCTCGCCGAGATCGGCGTGAACCGCTGGCTGCGGCTCGCCGACGGAGTGCTCGAGGAGACCGGGGCTCCCGCGGTGTGATCCGCCGACGTGCGAAGTGGCCCGCCGAGGCCGTGCGCCCGGCGGGCCGACCGCCGCGCTCAATCGCCCGATCGACCGATCACGTTGGACGGATTCCCATGCCCGTACCCGCTCTGCTCGCCCACGGCCTCGTCCGCAACCTCGGTGGCCGACGTGTCCTCGACGGTGTCTCCCTGACCGCGTCCCCCGGCCACCGCATCGGCCTGATCGGGGAGAACGGCGTCGGCAAGTCCACCCTGCTGAGGGTGCTCGCCGGTGCGGACGAACCCGACGCGGGAAGCGTCTCCCGCCCCGGCGACCTCGGATTCCTGCACCAGGAGATGCCCTTCGACGAGGCGTCGACCATCGCCACGGTGCTGGACGACACGCTGTGCGAGGCCCGCGAGGACCTCGCACAGCTCGAACGGCTCGGCGCCGAACTCGCCCGCGTCCCCGAGGACACCCCC
This sequence comes from Streptomyces sp. NPDC059002, assembly GCF_042740435.1. Lineage (NCBI taxonomy): Bacteria > Bacillati > Actinomycetota > Actinomycetes > Kitasatosporales > Streptomycetaceae > Streptomyces > Streptomyces sp. NPDC059002. The sequence goes on from NZ_JBHYJI010000051.1 coordinate 68,901, forward strand.
GACCACCACGAACTCCTCGCCGCCTACGGCAGGCGTCTCGAACAGGCCCAGGACCGTGAGTCCTGGGACGCCGACCGCCGCGCGGCCCTGGTCCTCGACGGCCTGGGCCTGGGCGCGCTCGGACACGACCGTACGCTCGGCTCGCTGTCCGGCGGGCAGCGCGGCCGCCTCGCCCTGGCCGCGCTGCTGGTCCGGCGTCCTTCGGCGCTGCTCCTCGACGAGCCGACCAACCACCTCGACGACAATGCCGCCGCCTTCCTGGAACAGCAGATCCGCGAGCTGCCCGGAACCGTGGTGGCCGCCAGCCACGACCGGACGTTCCTCGACGCCGTCTGCACCGACCTGATCGACCTCGACCCGTCGGCGGACGGTCCGGTCCGCCATGGCGGCAACTACAGCGCCTACCTGGGCGAGAAGCGCGCCGAACGCGAGCGCTGGGAACGGCGGTACGCGGAGGAGCAGGCGGAGCTGGCAGAACTGCGTCACGCGGCGGGCGTGACCGCACGCCTGGTCGCGCCGGACCGCGGGCGGCGCGACAACGAGAAGATGGGCTACGGCCACCGTGCGGGCCGGGTCCAGAACCAGATCTCCCGCCGCGTACGCAACGCCACCCGGCGCCTCGACGAGCTGGAGCGCGTCCGGGTCGCCGAGCCGCCGAGCCCGCTGCGGTTCGCCACCGGGGCCCTGGCGTCGACGGCGGAGACAGACCCTCGGCCCCTGGTCTCGTTGCGGGACGTACGCGTACCTGACCGACTCGCTCTCGACGCTCTGGACGTGTCGGCGACCGACCGGCTCCTGGTCACGGGCGGCAACGGCGTCGGCAAGTCGACACTGCTTTCCGTGCTCGCCGGACGGCTCGCCGCCGAGGGCGTGGTGCGCAGGCGGCGTCGTCTCACCGTGGGGCTGCTCGCCCAGGACACCGTGTTCGACCGGCCCGACCGCACGGTCCATGACACCTATGTGCTGGCGCTGGGCCCGGCACGGGCCGAGGAGGTGCCCCTGAGCTCGCTCGGCCTGCTGCACACGGCGGACCTGGAGAAGCCCGTCGGCCGACTCTCCGTCGGGCAGCGCCGACGGCTCGCACTCGCCCTCCTGATGGCCCGCCCGCCCCACCTGCTGCTGCTCGACGAGCCGACCAACCATCTTTCCCCGCGCCTGTGCGACGAGTTGGAGGAGGCCCTGGGCGGCGGACCGGGCGCGATCGTCCTCGCGAGCCACGACCGCTGGCTGCGCCGACGATGGGAGGGCCGCGAACTCCGCCTCGGGCCGGGAGGCGGACCGGGACAGCGGGAGGACGCGGCGGCCCGCGCGGTGTAGACCGGCTCGGCCCTCGGCCCTCTGCGGGAGCCCGCTCCAGGGCGCACCGCACAACGCACGAGTCCCCACCCCGACTTCACGGGGTGGGGACTCGGTTCGGAGCGCCGGGCAGGCCTTGCACCTGCATTTCCCCGCAGGAAGCGGGGCGTCTTTCCTTGGACCACCAACGCATGCTCAGCCACCGGGAGTTCCGGCGACCGCTCAAGATCCACTATAGCCCACCGCGCGCACCGGTCGCACCACCATGGCCAGCACCCAGACAGGCGGGATGGAGGTGGATGCGTCCATCACGGTGGGCCGGGCGCTTCCCGGCGTTCGACCGGGTCGCCAGCCCAGTGATTCCTCCACACTTGCGGCGTTTGTCGATCGGCTCCTACGGTGGCGTCTCGTTCCGAAGATCGCCTCGCGCGCCGGGTGTCCGCCGGGTGTCCTGTCGGCAGGACGGCAGCGATCGGCGCACCTCCGCCCGGTGCCGTTCCGGCGCCTGGCCTGGCGATCTCCCCTTTCACGTCACCCCGCAACGCCTAAGGACGGTGGCAGTTGGGCACGAACCACTTCGACTTCAGACAGGCGGCCAGGGCCGAACGCCTGGCGTACGCGGAGCGGAAGTGGACCGACTCGCGCCCGAAGAGCCTGCGGGAGGGCATGGCGGCGGGCTGAACACCGGTCGGGTTCTTCCGGGTTGACGTACGGCGGAACCCGCACGCTGACCGAAACGGGACGGCAGCGACGGCCACCCGGCTGCCCGGTCGGGCGATCGGCGTCGCCCGGGCAAACGCTCTGCCCCACCCGAGCCGAGCACTCCGCTCCACCTGCTCCGAGCGCCGAGGCGCTCCCCCCATGTCCTACCGATGGAACTACCGATGGATCTGCCGATGGAACTGCCGATGGTTCCGCCGATTTGGAGACACAATGATCCCGTTATCGTTCGCACAGCGTCGACTCTGGTTCGTGGACCGCTTCGAAGGCCCGTCGCCGACCTACAACGGCGCGTTTTCCCTGCGGCTGACCGGTG